>JANMQZ010000313.1:0-27970 GCA_031370755.1 Actinomycetes bacterium | reverse complement strand
GCAGCTGGATCGAGTCGAGGTCGAAGACGCGGCGCGCCTCGGGCTCGTCGCCGGCGGTCACGTCGTCGCCCGTGAGACAGCAGATGTTCTCGATCCCGTGCAGCGCCGCACCGGCGATCTCGGCTTCGAGGCCAAGGCGGTTGCGGTCGCGGCACGTCAGCTGCATGACTGGCTCCATGCCGAGCTGCTTCAGCGCGATCGCAACAGCGAGCGGCGATGCGTGCGCGTGCGCTGAGGTGTTGTCGGTCGCGTTCGTCGCGTCGACGTAGTCGACGTACGGCGCGAAGCGCTCCTGCACGGCGTCGAGCCCGCCCGCGTTCACGGTGAGGAGCTCGGCGGTGACGACGAACCGTCCCGCGGCGATGGCGTCCTCAAGCCGGGACACGCCAGCCTTTCGGCGTCTGCTTGTCCCGCTTCGTGAGGAAGTTGCGCCACGAGGACGTTCCCCAGAGGCGGTTGTCGACGGGCGGCCGCAGGTCGTCGATCTCGTGTGCCCACGGCGTCTTCGGCGCGCGCTCGACCGCCTTCACCCAGACGCAGCGCATCTCGGGCTTGACCTCGCACGTCCCGTCGGGCCGCACGCCGCCGCACGGCCCGTTGCGGAGCGTCTTCGGGCAGTTCATCGGGCATGTCATCCCCGTCGAGTGGAGCACGCATTGCCCGCACATCCGACAGCCGAAGATCGGCTTCTTGACGGCGGCTTCGACGAGGGTAAGAGGACCCATCAGGCGGGTACGGCCGAGCGCTTCTTCTCGATCAGATCCTTCGCGAGCCGGACCGCGGTCGATGCGTCCGCGGCGTAGCCGTCGGCGCCGACCTTGTCCGCGTACTCCTGCGTGACGGGCGCGCCGCCGACCATGACGATCACGTTGTCGCGGATGCCGGCCTTCTCGAGCGCGTTGATGTTTGCCTTGAACATCGGCATCGTCGTCGTCAGGAAGGCGGAAAAGCCGACGATGTCGGGCTTGTGCTCGTTGATCGCGGCGATGAAGACCTCGGGCGCGACGTTCACGCCGAGGTCGTGCACGGTGAAACCCGCACCCTCGAGCATGATGTTGACGAGGTTCTTGCCGATGTCGTGGACGTCGCCCTTGACGGTGCCCATGACATAGGTGCCGACCTGTCTCGCTCCGGTCTCGGCGAGGAGCGGGCGGAGAATGTCGAGCGCGCCCTGCATCGCACGCGCCGCGATCAGCATCTCGGGCACGAAGAAGTCGCCGCGCTCGAAGCGGGCACCGACCTCTTCGAGCGACGGGATGAGCGCGTCGTACAGCATCGACTCCGGCTCGAGGTTCTCCTCGAGCCCTTTGTTCGTCAGGTCCTTCACCTCGGGCGCGTTGCCGACGAGGGTGTTGTCGTAGAGGCCTTTGAGGATCTCCTCGTGGGTCATGCGGCACCTCGGGCGTGGTCGCGGTGGCCGAGCCGCCGCGCGAGCTGCGTCGCTTCGTCGATCAGAAGCGGCGCGAGCTGCACGATGCGCTCGGAGGTCAGGCGTGCGGTGGGTCCGGAAATAGAGAGTGCGGCGATCGCGTCGCCCGCTGCGCCGAGCACCGGCGCCGCCATCGCGGTGAGCCCGATCTCGAGCTCGTCGATCGAGGTCGCGTAGCCGCGCGCGCGGATCTGCGCGAACTGCGGCGACGGCGTGCTGAACGCGAGGAAGACCTTGCCGTTCGCGGCGGGCTCGAAGGGAACCTTGCGGCCGACCCAGTCCGTCACGCCGACGAAGTGTGCGGTGTCCTCCTGCGCGAGATGCTCGACGCCGTCGACGCCGGGCACCGCGAGGTTGATCGTCTCGCCCGACGCGTCGGCGAGCCGGCGGAGGCTCGGAGCCGCGAGCTCGACGAGCGTCGAGGAGACGTCGCGGTTCGCGTAGCGAAGGAGGACGGGCCCCGCGGTCAGCCGGCCACGGTCGCCGAGCCGCTGCACGAGACCCTGGCGCTCGAGCGCCGAGACGAGCCGCGAGGTGGTCGACTTCGGCAGGCCGGCGCGGGCCGCAAGCTCGCCGATCGACGGCGGCTGCGCGGCCTCGACCACGCGCACGAGGAGCTGCGCCGCGCGGTCGATCGCCTGGGTTCCGGTCGCCTCAGCCATCTCACATGGTGGAACAAGCGTTCCACCATGATTGTGACTGCGCCGCCGGGCGGCGTCAAATAGGAGGGTCTGGTGGGATGGTGCTCGTTGCAGGGGTGCGATGGGCGTCGCGATGCACGGACGCAGGGAGCCCCGATAGTGGTGCTATCGGGGCTCCCCAGGACGCGGCAGCGCGGCGTCCAGCGCGGCCCTGCGGCACAGTCGCTATCCCGCCAGCCCCTCCTAGCCTGAGACCGCTGCGAGCCCGGCGAGCCGCCCGTCGCGGATCGCCACGCGGCGCGGGGCCCGGCTCGCGAGGTCGGCGTCGTGCGTCGCGACGATCACGGTCGCGCCGTGCTCGGCGGCGAGGCCCGCGAGGAGGTCGATGATGTCGGCGCCCGTGGCGGTGTCGAGATTGCCCGTCGGCTCGTCGGCGAGGACGACGCGCGGCTCGACGACGAGGGCGCGCGCGATGGCGACACGCTGCTGCTCGCCGCCCGACATGTGCGCGGGCAGATGCGTCGCACGCTCGGCCAGCCCCACCTCGCCGAGCAGCGCGAGCGCACGAGCGCGCACCTCGGCGTCGCTCACCCCGGTCGGGGCGAGCTTCGCCTCGACGTTCTCGACAGCCGTCAGCGTCGGGATCAGGTTGAACTGCTGGAAGACGAAGCCGAACGACCGCAGCCGCAGCTCGGCGAGCCCGTTGTCGGGCATCGACGCGAGATCGCGATCCTCGAAGAGCACGCGGCCCGAGCTCGGCCGATCGAGCGCACCGAGGAGCTGCAGCAGCGTCGTCTTGCCGCTGCCGCTCGGGCCCTCGAGCGCGACGAACTCGCCCGGCTCGATTTCCATGTCGATGCCGTCGAGCGCACGCACGGTCGTAGGCCCGCGCTGGAAGAACTTCGAGACGCCTTCGAGTGTGTAGAGGGCCATCGTTCGCTACTCCATCTGCCTGAGGGCGTCGGCTGGACGAAGGCGCGCTGCGCGCAGCGCTCCCGCGGCGCCGGCGATGAGGCCGCCGAGCAGAGCGAGCCCGAAGCCGACCGCGATGACGGTCACGCCGACCGGTGCGCTGAGCGACACGCTGCTCGTCGCGGTGCGCGTCGTCGAGACGAGGCCCGGCAGCGAGATGCCGCCGCCGGTGGTCGCACTCGCCTCGAGCTGCGGGCCGAACGCGTCGACGGCTAGTGCGATCCCGATGCCGAGCGCGATGCCGAAGAGGCCGCCGAGGACGCCTTGCACGAGCGACTCACCCGCGACCTGACGAACGACCATCCGCTGCGTCCAGCCGAGCGCCTTGAGCGTGCCGAGCTCGCGCACGCGCTTGCCGACCGAGGAGACCGCGAGCAACGCAGCGAGGAGGAACGCGGCGGCCGCTGCAACGATCGAGAGCACGAGGCCGAGGTCGTGCGAGAGCTTGGACGCGTCGACGAGCGAGCCGCTGATCTTCGCAGCGACCTGCTTCGAGCTCGCGACCTGAGCCTGCGGCAGCGCGCGCTTGATCGCGGCCTCGACGGCGCCGACCTTGGAGCTGTCGCTCGCGCGCACGAGCAGCACGTTCGCAAGCCCCGCCTGCTTCGCGAGCGTCTGCAGCTGCTTCAGTGGCAGGTACACGTCCGCGCTCTGGCCGCCGAGCGGCGGGTTGACGAGCCCGACGACGGTGAACGTCGTGCCGTTCAGGTCGAGCGCGGAGCCGAGCTTCAGCTTCTGTTTCGCCGCGTACGTCGTCGAGACGAGCGCTTCCTTGCCGCCGGCGGCCGAGAGGAAGCGGCCCCTCGTCACCTGCGCCTGCGTGACGACGCCCATCGACGCCTGCGTCTGGTCGACGCCGCCGATCGTGTACGCCGTCGTCGTGATGTTCGTCTGCGGCGGGTCGAGCACCTGCTTGAGCGTCTGCGTCGGCGTCGTGAATTGCGTGCGCAGCTTGCGCAGGCTCGCGGGCAGGCACTTGGCGAATGCGCTGCGGTCGGCGCCGCCGCCCGGCGCGCCGAACCCGCCGCCGTTCCGGTCGCCGCCACCGCCGCCCGGGGTGGCGCCGAGCTTCGCGAGGCACTTCTGCATCGCCTGGAACTGCGCCGTCGTCGGCCGCGGGATGTTCCGGTCGAAGCGGAATGTCTGGCCGCCCGTCTTCAGCTTCGCCACGATCTTCGGCACGACGCCCTCCTGATGCTCGGCGAGGAGCGTTAGCCCCGCCGTCACCTGTGCGACGTTTGCAAGGCTCGAGACCTGCGCGGCCGAGCTCTGCTGGAACGTGAGCTGCGAGCCCGGCAGGAAGAAGTCGTGCACGAAGTGGTCGCCGGGCTTGCCGAGCTTCGACAGGTCGGTCAGCACGGCCTGGTTCGCCTGGATCAGGTCGCGGTTGCCACCGCCGCCACCGAAGCCCGCGCCCGCCTGGTCCTGTTGCGGTGAGAGCGTGACGGTGAGATCCGTCCCGATGCCGCCGAGCGGATCGAGCGTCTGCTTCTGCGCCCGGTCGAGACCCTTCGAGAGGCTGGCGAGAGCAATCACGAGGGCGACACCCACACCGAGGCCGACCAGTGTCACCACCGTGCGCGCGCGCCTGCGAACGAGCTCGTTCTTCAGGTAGCGCAGGAAGAACACTTGTACAGAAAACCACGGCTGCGTGAGGCTCGGTTAAGAACTGTCAGTCGAGCGACTCGGCGAGAAGCGTCGAGACGTCCGCGACGCGGAGGGTCGAGCCGGTCTCGCGCATCCCGTCGTCGAGCATGACGGTGCAGAACGGGCACGCGACCGCGAGCGTCTCAGCCCCGGTCTCCGTCGCCTCTCGCGCGCGCTCGACGTTGATCTGTGTACCCCGCTCTTCCATCCACATGTGCGCGCCGCCGGCGCCGCAGCAGAACGTCTGCTTGCCGCTCCGCTTCATCTCCACCGGCTGCCCGATCACGTTCAGGAGCTTGCGCGGCTCCATGCGGACATCGTTGTGGCGGGCGAGGTAGCACGAGTCGTGGTACGTGATCGACTGCGTGCCGGCCGCCGGCTTCAATCGCCCGTCCTCGACGAGCTGCGACAGCAGCTCGGTGTGATGGAGCACCTCGTAGTTGCCGCCGAAGTCGCCGTACTCGTTCGCGAGTGTGTTGAAGCAGTGCGGGCAGCTCGCAACGATCTTCTGCACGTTGTTCTCCTTCAGCGTCGCGATGTTCTGCTCGGCGTGCGCCTGGAAGACGTACTCGTTCCCCATCCGCCGCGCAGGGTCGCCCGTGCACGACTCGCGCGGGCCGAGGATCGCGAAGTCGACGCCCGCCTTCTGCAGCAGCTTCGCCGTCGACTCGGCGCTCTTCTTCGCGCGCTCGTCGAACGACGCGGCGCATCCGACCCAGTAGAGGTACTCGGGCGCTGGGTCGCCCGGCTCGAGCACCTTCACGCCGAGCGACTCCGCCCACGCTGCGCGCTCCGTCTGTGGCTTGCCCCACGGGTTGCCGGCCCGCTCAACGTCGCGCAGCATCGGCTCCGCCTCCGCAGGGAACGCCGAGTCGACCATGACGCGGCTCCGCCGCAGGTCGACGATGTGGTCGATGTGCTCGATCGACACCGGGCACGCCTCGACGCACGCGCCGCACGTGACGCAGTCCCAGATCATCTCTTCGGGCACGCCGTTGCCGACGATCGGCTCCGTGCTCTGCGCGAACACCTGGTCGCGGATGCCCATGATCAGGAGCTTCGGCGAGAGGATCTTGCCGGTCACATACGCGGGGCAGGCGTCCTGGCAGCGGCCGCACTCCGTGCACGAGAACCCGTCCATGACCTCTTTCCTCGTGAGGTCGAAGATCGTGGCGGCGCCGAAGCGCAGCTCGGTGTCCGGCACGTCGAAGCGGAGCGGCTCGAGACGGCCAGGCCTGCTCGTGCGCGCCAGCCAGACGTTGATGGGCGCGGTCGCGATGTGCAGGTGCTTCGAGTGAGGCAGGTAGCGCAGAAACGCGAAGACGACGGCGAGGTGCGCCCACACGAAGACGCGCTCCGCATGCCCATGGCTCGGGAACGCCTTCGCGAGCAGCGCAGAGAGCGGACCGACGTGATCGTTCAGGCCCGCCGCGTGCGCGGCCGCGTGCCAGCAGAGCAGCGTCACGACGACGCCGGCGATCAGGAGGAGGATGACATCCGCCTCGCCGCGATGCGAGCCGTCGAACCGTGCAGGGCGCACCAGCTTGCGGATGACGACTGCGGTGGCGATGCCGACGAGCACGAGCACGATGAAGAGGTCGACCATCCAGCCGAACCACGTCTGATGCCCGAGCCACGGGAGCTCTGCGTGCTTGTCGACGGCGGCGATCATCGCCATGACGATCGTCGGGAAGAGCACGAGGAAGCCCCAGAAGATGAACGCGTGCATCAGCCCGGGCACGAGGCGCTGCAGGAGCTTCTTCTGCCCGAGGACGATCTCGACCTCGTTCTTCACCCGGCGGCCGACGTCGGCCGGGCGGTCGTTCGGCTTCGCGCGGCGCACCTGCTCCGCGAGGAACGCCGCTCTGCGCCACGCGCTGCTGCCGGCGACGGCGACGAGCAGCCCGAGAACGACGGCGCCTATGAGCCGCGAACCCTTCTCAGCTCGGCGCTGATCGCCGGGACGACCTCGTGCAGGTCGCCGATGACGGCGTAGTCCGCGCTCGCGAAGATCGGCGCCTCGGGATCGGTGTTGATCGCGAGAATCTTCTTCGCGCCTTTCGCCCCCGCGATGTGCTGCGTCGCACCGCTGATGCCGCACGCAACGTAGAGATCCGCCGAGATTTTCGTGCCGGTCTGGCCGACCTGGTCGGCATGCGGGCGCCAGCCCGCCGAGGTGACGACGCGCGAGCAGCCGACCGCGCCGCCGAGGAGCGCGGCAAGCTCCTCGATGATCGCGAACGCCTCCGCCGAGCCGACGCCGCGGCCGCCGCTGACGACGACCTTCGCGTCGCGGAGCGAGACGCCGCCGCTCGACTCGGTCACCGTCTCGAGGACGCGCACCGCGCCGTCGGTGTCGACCGTCAGCTGCTCGGTGGGCGCCGGCTCGGCGGCCGGCTGTGTGTGGGGCGCCACCGAGAGGATCCTCGGCGTTCCGTGCAGCCGCGCCTCCTCGAGCAGCGACCCGCCCCAGCGAACGCGGGTGACGACGTCGCCGTCGATCGCGGTCACGTTCGCGGCGAAGGGCTGGTCGAGCCGCGCGGCGACGTGCGCGAGCAGCTCGTTGCCGCGATCGGAGCCCGCCGCGACGATCGTGTTGGCGCCAGCGGCCGCGGCAGCGATCGCCTCGGCCCAGGCTGCGGGCGCGTAGACGCCGTCGACCGAGACGGCTTTCACCTCGCCGAGCTGCTGCGCGAGCGAGAGCGCCTGGAGCGACAGCTCGTCGTCGGGCTCGACGAAGAGAAGGACGCTCATCTCCGCGAGCCCCTGCAACCAGGTTGCAACCACGTTGCAACCTGGTTGCTGCTCTTGAGGCTCACGGCGCCAGCTCCTTGTGCTCGCCCCTGCTGATGCCGCGGATCACTTCGCCGAGCTTGCGGCTCGCCCACCCGGCCGGGACGCGCCAGACGTCGATGCCCGCGAAGACCGAGAGCGCGAACACCCGGACGAGCGGCGTGCCGGGCTGCGGGATCAGGTCGTTGCCGTGTGCGCCCTTGTGGCCGAAGAACGAGAGGCCGTGCGGGTCGACCTCGACGCCCTCGGGCACGTAGACGTCGATCGCGCCGAACATGCCGAACACGAGGATCGTGATCGCGTCGCCCTCGAGCGTCGCCTGGCGCAGGTCGAGGTCGACGTTGCCGAACATCGTCAGGCACACGACGCGCCGGCGCGCGCGAATGCGGCCGTCGCGCTCCGTCGAGCCGAACACGGCGATCACCCACCGCGTCGGACGTCGGCGCGAGACGACCCCGGTGGGGACGGCCGGCAGGTCGCGCGCGAGCTCGTCGAGCTCGTCCTGCGTGACGGCGCGATATGCGACGGCCATGCGCTCGGTGAACTCCTCGAGCGTCAGCCGCCCGACCGCGGCGTGCTCCCGCAGCACGAGAACCGTGCGCTCGCGGTCGGCATCCGAGACCCGCAGTGCGGGAACGCCGCTCACGCGACGCCGAGCTCCAGCATGACCTCGACGACTCTAGGCGCGGCGGCGGCGCCCGTGCCGAGAATCTCCGCGTGCGCGCCCTGGCCTTCGGGCACACGGAGGCGGAGCTTCTCCAGCTTCGACTCGGGACGCGCGGGCTCAGCGACTGCGACCGGTTTCGACTTCGCCCGCAGACGCCCCGGAACCGACGGGTAGCGCGGCAGGTTCAGGCCCTCGAGCGTGGTCAACACGGCCGGGAGCGGCACCTCGTACACGTCGCGCGCGCCCCCGACGTCGCGCTCGCAGCGCGCCCGGTCGCCCTGCACCTCGATCTTCTTCAGCCCCGTCACGACCGGCAGCCCGAGCGCGTAGGCGACGCGAATCCCGACCTGGTAGTTGCCCGCGTCCGCCGACTCGTTGCCGAAGAGGATCAGGTCGAACGCCTCCTCGCCGCGCACCGCGTCGACGATCGCGGCGGCCGTCGCCTGCGGATCCCACTCCTCGCTCGTCTGCAGGAGGATGCCGCGGTCGGCGCCGATCGCCAGGCAGTCGCGCAGCTGCTCCTCTGCCTCGGCCGGCCCGAGCGTCAGCACGACGACCTCGCCGCCTGCCGCCTCGACGACCCGCACGGCCTCCTCGACCGCACACTCCTCGTGCGGGCTGATCGTGAAGCCGAGGTGCTTCGTCTCGAGCGCCTGCGCGTCCTCGGTCAGCACCATGCGGCCGCCCGTGATCGGCACCCGCTTGACGCAAACCATGACCCTCACGAGCGGATTCTCTCGTTCTCCGGATCGAAGATCGGGGTCGAGCCGACGATCTCGACCGTCGCCGGGTAGAGCTCGGTCATGTACTCGACCGCGAGTTGCTCACCTGCGTTCGCGTGCTCCGGCGGCAGGTACGACATGACGATGTGCTTGCCGACCGACGGCCCAGCACCCGTCGATGTCACGTACGAGCGGCGGCCGTGCGCATCGTTCAGCGGTGTACCGTCGGGCAGCGTCACCGGCTCGCGGCCAAGCGGATAGCGCTTCATGCCGCTGCGCGACGAATGGTCGTCGATCGTCAGCGTGCAGAGCTTCGCCACCTGCTCTGCCTCGCGATGCGCCAGGTGCGCCTCCTTGCCGACGAAGTCCTCCTTCTTCACCTTCCACCAGGCCATGTCGGCCTCGATGACCGTGTAGTCGGCGTCGAGCTCGAAGCCGAACGCGCGATACGCCTTCTCGAGCCGGCCGGTCGTGCCGTAGACGCCGATGCCGGCAGGGACGACGCCGTGCGGCTGCCCGGCCTCCCACACCGCGTCCCAAAGCTTCGCGCCGTGCTCGATCGGGACGTAGAGCTCCCAGCCGAGGTCGCCGACGTAGGAGATGCGCGACGCGAGCACCTCGAGACCGTCGACCGACACGTTCCGCCAGGTGCTGAACGGGAACGCCTCGTTCGAGACGTCGCCACTCGTGATCGCGGCCAGAATGTCCCGCGCGCGCGGGCCCCAGAGGCCGACGGTGCACCACGTCGACGTCAGGTCCTCGATCTGCGCCGAGCCGGCGAGGTTGTCGGCGAACCACTTCTTGTCGGCCATGCCGTGCGCACCGCCGGTGACGACGCGGAAGCGCTCGTCGTCCATCTTCATGATCGTCAGGTCGGACTTGAAGCCGCCGCTCGGCGTCAGCACGGGCGTGTAGATCACGCGGCCGCTCGGAACGTTCATCTGGCGCGCGGCCACCTTCTGCACGGACTCGAGCGCGTCTGCTCCGACGACGTCGAAGATGCAGAACGCGGTCAGGTCGAACATCGCAGCGCGGTCGCGCATCGCAAGATGCTCGGCGTTGATGATCGGCGACCACCAGCGCGCGTCCCACTCGTGCTCGCGCGCCTGCACGCCGTACTCCTCGACGAGTGGCGCGTTCGACGCATACCAGTGCGGCCTCTCCCAGGCCGCCGCCTCGTAGAAAACGGCGCCGAGCCTCTGCTCCTGCTCGTAGAACGGCGACATGCGAACGCGGCGATTCGACTCCCACTGCTCGCCCGGGTGCACGATCCCGTACGTCTTGTTGAACCCCTCCGATGCGCGGCCCTGCACGTGCTCTGGCGTGCGCTGCTCGTCGTAGAAGCGCGCGACGTCGGACGACTGCAGGTCGATCTCCGGCTCGCCTTTCACCAGCCACTCGGCAACCGCGCGACCGACCCCGGGGCCCTCCTTCACCCAGACCGCCGCCGCAGACCAGAGACCCTTCACCTGCGGCGTCTCGCCGAGGAGCGGCAGCCCGTCGGGCGTCAGGGAGAGCAGGCCGTTGATCGCGTACTTGATCCCGACCGACTCGTCGCCGAGCACCTCCGGCACGAGCTGGAGCGCGTGCTCGAGCTGGAGCTCGAAGTCGTCCTGCGAGAACGGCAGCTCCGTCGGCGTCAGCGACGACTCCTCGATCGACGGGATCTCATCCGGCTCGTGGAGGATCGGGCGGTGCGCGTAGGAGCCGACCTCGAGGCCCTGACCGTCCTGGCGCTCGTACATGTTCGTGTCCATGTCGCGGACGATCGGGAAGTCGACCGCCGTCTTCGACGTCAGGAACCGCGGCACCGGGCCGACGTCGATCATCTGGTGCACGGCGGGCGTCAGCGGGATCGACGCGCCGGCCATGCGTGCAATGCGCGGCGACCAGACGCCGCACGCGACCACGACAACCTCCGCCTCGACGTCGCCGCGCGACGTGCGAACGCGCTTCACGTGCCCGTCCTCGACGTCGATGCCGAGCACCTCGGTGTTCGCGAAGACCTGCGCGCCCTTCGCCTGCGCCTGCTCGCGCATGAGCGTCCCGAAGCGCAGCGAGTCGACGACCGCGACCGACGGCGAGTAGAAGCCGCCGAGCAGGATCGACTCGTCGACGTACGGCACGAGCTCCTTGATCTCCGCCGGCGTGACGAGCCTGCAGCCTTCGACGCCCCACGACTTCGCGGACGCCATCCGGCGCCGCAGCTCCTCGAGCCGCTCCTCGGTGCGCGCGACCTCGATGCCGCCGCACTCGTGCAGCGTGCCCCGTTCCCGGTACTGCTTCATCGAGTCGAGCGTGAGCTGCGTCATCTCCTTCGAGTGGTCGACCGGGAAGATGAAGTTCGACGCGTGGCCGGTCGAGCCGCCGGGGTTCGGGAACGGCCCCTTGTCGAGCTGCACGAGATCCGTCCAACCGAGCTCGGCGAGCCAGCCGAGCAGGCTGTTGCCGACGATGCCGCCGCCGATCACGACCGCCTTCGCGGTACCCGGTAGTTCAGCCACTTGTCCTCACACGCTCAGGAGCACGCGGTGCATCGCCTGCTCGAAGTTCTCGACATGGGCGCGCATCGTCGCCGCCGCACGGTCGCCGTCGCCTTCGTGAATCGCCTCGAGCAACGCGCGGTGCGTTCCCACGGCCTCTTCCAGCTCGTGCGCGCGATCGAGAGCGATCGACCAGATGCGGAGCGCGAGCATGTAGTACTGCTCGAGCGTCGTCTCGAGGAGGTCGTTGTGCGCCGCGCGGTAGACGGCCCGATGGATCCGCTCGTCGAGGTCGATCAGCTCGCTGCCACCAGCGTCGAGCTCCGAGAGCAGGAGCGCGAGCTCCTCCCGGTCGGCGTCTGTCGCCCGCTCGGCCGCGAGGCGCGCCGCCTCGGGCTCGAGCACGGCCCGCACCTCGGAGAGCCGCGCGAGCGCCCGCGCGTCGACCGGCGTCACGAACATCCCGCGCCTCGGGTAGACCTCGACGAGCTGCTCCTGCGCGAGCCGGCGGAGCGCCTCGCGTACCGGCGTTCGCCCGATGCCGAGCCGAGCGATCAGCACCCGCTCGTCGATGAGCGCGCCCGGCGCCAGCTCGAGTGAGACGATCAACCCGCGGATCGCGTGATAGGCCTTGTCTCCGAGCGACTGCAGCACGAAGAGATATTTTAGTCATATTCTTCTCGTAGATCACAACGCCAAGGAGCGCTGAGGTGGCCACCCATATGCCGTCGTCGCTGGAGATCGCCCAGGAGGCGCAGCTCCGGCCCATCACCGAGATCGCGGAGGCGGCGGGGCTCCTCCCCGACGAGATCGAGCCGTACGGCCGCTACAAGGCGAAGATCGACCTCGGCGTGCTCGAGCGGCTCGCCGGCCGCGACGACGCGAAGCTGATCAACGTCACGGCGATCACGCCGACGAAGGCGGGTGAGGGCAAAACGACGACCGCCGTCTCGCTCACGCAGGGGCTCGGGCACATCGGCCGCTCCCCCGTGCTCTGCCTGCGCGAGGCCTCACTCGGCCCCGTCTTCGGCATCAAGGGCGGCGCGGCCGGCGCCGGCTACACGCAGGTCGTGCCGATGGAGGACATGAACCTCCACTTCACGGGCGACATCCATGCGATCGGCGCCGCGAACAACCTGCTCGCAGCGATGCTCGACGCGAGCATCCTGCACGGCAACAAGCTCAACATCGATGCGCTCTCGATCTCGTGGCGCCGCTGCATCGACATCAACGACCGCGCACTGCGCGACATGGTGATCGGCCTCGGCGGCCGCGCGAACGGCTACACACGCCAGACGGGCTTCGACATCACCGCCGCGTCGGAGGTGATGGCGATCGTCGCCGTTGCATCCGACCTCCAGGATCTTCGGCGGCGGCTCGGGGCGATCACGGTCGCGCGCACGTTCGAGGGCGAGCCGGTCACGGCGGAGCAGCTCCGGGCGGCGGGCGCGATGACCGTCCTGCTGAAGGACACGATCAAGCCGAACCTCGTGCAGACGCTCGAAGGGCAGCCCGCGCTCATCCACTGCGGCCCCTTCGCGAATATCGCGCACGGCAACAACTCGCTCGTCGCCGACCGCGTCGCGTTGAAGCTCGGCGACTACGTCGTCACCGAGAGCGGCTTCGGCTCCGACATGGGCATGGAGAAGTTCTTCGACATCGTCTGCCGCGCCGGCGGGCTCACGCCGAGCGCCACCGTGCTCGTCGCGACCGCGAAGGCGCTGAAGCACCACGGCGGCAACCCGGACGGCGGCATCGAGGCGATGGAGGCCGGCATCCCGAACCTCGCCCGTCACCTCGGCATCGTGCACGAGTTCGGGATCAACCCCGTCGTCGCCGTCAACCGCTTCCCCGGCGACACCGACGAGGAGGTCGAGCGGTTGCGCGAGCTCGCGCTCGAGAACGGCGCGTTTGCGGCGGAGGTCAACGACGGCTACTCACAGGGCGGCGCCGGTGGCGCGGCACTTGCGGAGGCGGTCGTGGCGGCGGCCGAAGCGCCGTCGACCTTCGACTACGTCTATCCGCTCGACGCGCCGATCGCGTCGAAGATCGAGTCGATCGCGAAGCGCATCTACGGAGCCGACGGGATCTTCCTGCTGAAGACGGCGAAGGACAAGATCGCGCAATGGGAAGGGACGTCGATCGAGAAGCTGCCGATCTGCATGGCGAAGACACATCTCTCGCTCTCGCACGACGCCCACCTGACGAACGCGCCCACCGGCTTCACGGTGACGGTCCGCGATCTGCGTGCCTACACGGGCGCCGGCTGGATCGTGGCACTCTGCGGCGACATGCAGACGATGCCCGGCTACGGCTCGACACCGGCCGCGATCAACGTCGACATCGACGAGGCGGGCCGCACGGTAGGCCTATTTTGAACTTGGATTTCCCCGAGGGCCGGAGTACGGTGTAGCCGTGTCAGCGGTCGCCGAGAAGGCCGGATCCTTCGGGCTCGAGATCGACCGCACCGCGGAGCCGCTCATCCGTGCGCGCGGCGTCTGGAAGATCTTCGGCCGGAACGCCGAGAAGATCGTCGGCACGGACGATGCCGGCCTCCCCCGCGCCGAGCTCCGCGCGAAGCACGACTGCGTCGCCGCCGTTCGCGACGTCTCCTTCGAGGTCTGGCCGCGCGAGGTCTTCGTCGTCATGGGCCTGTCGGGCTCCGGCAAGTCGACGCTCGTGCGCACGCTCATCCGGCTGATCGAGCCGACCGCAGGGGAGATCGAGATAGACGGGCGGGACGTCACCGCAGCGAACGCCGCGGAGCTGCGCTCGCTGCGCCGCCACACGTCGTCGATGGTCTTCCAGCACTTCGGCCTGCTCGCCCACCGCCGCGTGATCGACAACGTCGCGTTCGGGCTCGAGATCCAGGGGATGCCGAAGGCCGAGCGCATGCAGCGCGCCGAAGAGGTGCTACGACTCGTCGGGCTCGAGGACGTCGCCAACTCGTTCCCCGACCAGCTCTCGGGCGGGATGCAGCAGCGCGTGGGTCTCGCCCGCGCATTCGCCGTCGAGCCGAAGGTGATGCTCTACGACGAGCCGTTCAGCGCCCTCGACCCGCTCATCCGCCGCGACATGCAGGACGAGGTGTGCCGCCTCCAGATCGAAACGGGCAAGACGATGGTCTTCATCACACACGACCTGCCCGAGGCGCTGAGGCTCGGCGACCGGATCGCGATCATGCGCGACGGCGCGATCGTCCAGCTCGGCACACCGGAGGAGCTCGTCGGCTCGCCCGCCGACGACTACGTCGAGAACTTCGTCCGCGACATCCCGCGCAGCCACGTGCTGACGCTTCGCTGGATCATGCGCGAGCCGCAGCCTGACGAAGCGGACGGCCCACGGCTCGACGTTCGCACCACCGTGCGGCGCGCGATCTCGACGATCGTCGGGAGCGAGCGGCCGGTCTGCGCAGTCGATGGCGAACGCGTCGTCGGTGTCGTGGACAAGGAAGCCGTGCTGAAGGCGATCGCCGGCGAGAGCGACTGATGGCGGTCGCCGAGTCCGCGGGACGGATTGCCGCTCCCGCGCCGGCGCCGTGGTGGCGCGGGCGCGCCGGCCTCGTGCTCCTCGTCGCCGTCGCGATGGGCATCGCGTTCATCGGCTGGCGGAGCGAGCTCGTGTGGCCGGCGTCGCTCACCTGGAACGCGCTCGCCCACCACCTCGACGACTTCCAGACCTGGCTTTCGAATAACCGCAACGTGCCGCACCCGAGCGTCTTCTTCCGCATCTTCAACGGCTTGGCGACGTTCCTCGACAACATCGTCGGCTGGCTTGCGAGCCTCTTCTTCAAGCTCACGTGGGCCGGAACGACGGCGCTCGGTGTGCTCGTCGTCCTCCGCTTCGGCGGGCGCCGCGCGGCACTCGGAACGCTCGCCGCATTCTTGTCCTTCGCGCTGATGGGGCTCTGGGAGCCGAGCATGCGCACGTTCGCGCTGACGTTCGCCTCGGTCTCGCTGTCGCTCGTCATCGGACTGCCGCTCGGGATCCTCGCGGGCCGCTCTGACCGCTTTCGGCGCGTGATCACGCCCGTGCTCGACGCGATGCAGATCATCCCCGCGTTCGCTTACCTGATGCCGATCGTCCTGCTCTTCTCGGTTGGCCCCGGCGCGGCTGTCGTGACGACGCTCATCTACTCGGTGCCGCCGGCGATCCGCATCACGGCGCTCGGCATCCGCAGCGTCCCGACGAACACCGTCGAGGCGGCGCAGGCGCTGGGGGCGACGCGGTTGCAGACGCTCTTCAAGGTGCAGCTGCCGCTTGCGCGCCGGCTCTTGCTTCTCTCGGTGAACCAGACGATCCTCTTCGCGCTCTCGATGGTCGTGATCGCGGGGCTGATCGGTGGGCAGGGCCTCGGCGACGTCGTCACGAGCGGCCTCTACTCCAACCCGGCGTTCGCGCTCCTCGCGGGCGCAGCGATCGTGATCATGGCGATCGCGCTCGACCGTGCGACCGAGGCGATGGCCAACCGCACCGACCCGACGCGCCGGCACCTCACCGAGGGCGACAAGAAGCGCCTTCGCCTCTTCACACTCGGCTGCGCCGCGACCATCGGTCTCGCGACCGGGCTCGGACATGCGCTCGGCGCGGCGAGCGTGTGGTCTCGCTGGACGGCGCAGGCGTGGCTGCTGCGCCAGGTGCAGAGCGCACTCGACTACGTGCAGAACCCCAGCACGTTCATCTTCCACATCACGAACCCGATCGGGAACTTCCTCGTCCAGTACGGCCTGCAGCCCTTGCGCAGCTTCTTCGTCGAGATGCCGTGGCCGGCGATGACCTTTGGGCTCGCGCTGATCGCGTTCCTCATCTCCGGTCTCCGTCCAGCCGTCGTGACGCTCGTCATGCTGACGATCATCGGCGTCTCGAACGAGTGGACGCAGGCGATGGACACGCTCTCGCAGGTGCTCGTTGCGACGGTGCTGACGATGCTCGTCGGCATCCCGCTCGGCGTCTGGGCAGCCGAGAGCGCGCGGACGCGGCGGGTGATGCGGCCGATTCTCGACGTGTTGCAGACGCTGCCGCAGCTCGTCTACATCATTCCGTTCATCTACCTGATGCCGGTGTCAATCGTGCCGGGCGTGATCGCAGGCGTGCTCTACGCATCTCCGGTCGTCATCCGGCTCGTCGAGGCCGGCGTGCGCGAGGTCTCGCCGCACTCGGTGGAAGCGGCAGGCGCGTTCGGTGCGACGCGGCTTCAGACCCTCATCAAGGTGAAGATTCCGCTGGCACGCGACGCGATCATGCTCGGCGTCAATCAGGGGATGATCATGGTTCTCGCCGTGGTCGTGATCGGTGGCCTCGTCGGCTCCGGCGCGCTCGGCTACGACGTCGCACAGGGGCTCCAGCAGAGCTTGTTCGGTCAAGGCGTGCTCGCGTCGCTCGCGATCCTCTCACTCGGGATCGCGCTCGACCGTGTCACGCAGGGACGCCGTCGCAGACGGACGGAGGAATTGGCGTGACATACAAAGGAGGCAGCATGAAGTTTCGGGTCGGAGGGACGATCGTCGCCGCGCTCGTCATCGCGGTTGCGATCACCGGCGGGACCGCGGCGGCAACGGCGGCCAAGTGCGGCACGGTGACGCTCAACGAGCAAGCGTGGGCGGGCTCGACCGCCAACACGTATGTCGTGAAGAACGTGCTCGAGAAGTCGCTCGGCTGCAAGGTCAACATCTCGAAGGTCGCCGAGGTTCCGGTCTACCAGGCGATGGCGGACGGGAAGACCGACGCGATCCTCGAGGACTGGGGTCATGTGCCGCAGTGGAACCAGTACGTCACGAAGCAGAAGACGGTCATGCGCGCAGGCGCGAACGGCGTCACCGGCGTCATCGGCTGGTATGTCCCGACCTATCTCGTGAAGCAGCACCCGGAGCTGAAGGTCTGGACCGGGTTGAAGAAGGACGCAACGCTATTCAAGAGCCCGGAGTCCGGTTCGCAGGGAATGTTCCTGGGCGGCGACCCGTCGTATCAGCAGAAGGACAAGACGCTGATCACCGCACTCGGGCTCAACCTGAAGTTCGTGAGCGTCGGCGCCGAGCCGGCGCAGGTTGCGCGCTGGGAGCAGCTGTACAAGCAGAAGAAGCCGGTGCTCTTCTACTGGTACGACCCGCAGTACCTGAACGCGACGTACCAGCTGACGCAGGTTCAGCTGCCGAAGCGCTTCAAGGGCTGCCAGGACGACGAGAAGCAGGGCGGGGACCCGAAGAAGTACGCGTGCGCGTATCCGAGCTACACGCTCTTGAAGTTCATGAGCAAGAAGTTCGCCACGAGCGGCTCGCCCGCCGTCGGCGTCGTCAAGCGGTTCAGCTGGTCGAACGCCGACCAGAACGTTGTCGCCGGCATGATCGCCGGCCAGCACATGAACCCGGATCAGGCGGCGCAGAAGTGGATCGCGGCCAACAAGGCCAAGGTCAACAAGTGGCTTGGGAAATAAGGAGAAGGGGGCGGCGTAAGCCGCCCCCTTCTTTCCGCTAGCAACCTGATTGCGACTTCTATCGCAACCAGGTTGCAGCCGTCACGGTCTGCTCTGCGTGCTGACGAAGTTGTAGTTCGCGTCGACGTAGACCGTGACGGGCGTCCCGTCGGCCTTCGTCATGTGCGCCTCGTACTTCGCGTTGCCGTCGGCGTCGGTCTCGACGCGCACGACGGTGCCGCCGGAGACCTGCGCCTCGGCGACGGCCGTGACCTTCGCCAGGGCGTCGCCCGTCAGTGGCGTCTCGTCGCTCCGCTGGCCGCCCCAGGGATGCTGTGCGCTCGGGACGGCCGGGGCCGTGCTCGAGCTCGGGGTGGTGGCGGTGGTCGTCGAGCCGTTGCCGCTCGCGGCGCTCGCAAGCCCGTAGCTCCCGCCGCCGATCCCGATCACCATCGCCGCGATCACCAGTGCCTTCGGTACCTGCATGACGTGCTCCTTTCGGTTGGGTGCACCAACCATCGCGAGCGCGCCTGGGAGGTTCCTGGGAACGGGGTGAGAGCTATGTGAGAGTTCGCCGGAGCGCTTCGTGCCACCCGGAACGATCGACGTTCCGCTGCGGCTCGAATCGTTCTCCCGCCGGTGACGGCCTACGCTCGCCGAGTGCAAGCAGCGCGACGCCGAGCGCCGTCTGCTCCGGCTCGCGTGCCGTCTCGACCGGGATGCCGAGCACGTCGGCCTGGAACTGCATGAGCCAGCGATTGCGCGTCATGCCGCCGTCCGCGCGCAAGAGGTCGAGCGGCGGCATCGCGTCGAGCACGTCCGCGGTCTGGAACGCCGTAGCCTCGAGCGCGGCACGCACGAGCTGCGCGCGAGTTGTCCCGCGCGAAAGGCCGGTGATCGTGCCGCGCGCGTCGGCGCGCCAGTGGGGCGAGCCGAGGCCGACGAACGCGGGCACGAAGTAGACGCCGCCGTTGTCGGCGAGCGACGCGGCGAGCGTCTCGCTCTCGCCCGCGTCGTCGATCAGGTGCAGCCCGTCCCGGAGCCACTGGAGCGCTGCGCCCGTGACGAAGACGGCCCCTTCGAGCGCGCGGCGCGGCTTCTCGCGCTCGAGCCGCGCGGCCGCGGTGCGCAGGACGCCGTGCCCAGCGGGCTCGTCGGTTTCGACGAGGACGAAGGAGCCGGTGCCGTAGGTCGCCTTCGCGCCGCCCGCCGCGAAGAGCGCGGCCTGCTGGTCGCCGGCGATGCCCTGGATCGGCAGCGTGCGGCCGAGCAGCTCGCCCTCGCCGAAGTGCGCGCCGGAAGGCTTGATCTCCGGCAGCAGCTCACGGCGGACGCCGAAGAGGGCGAGCAACTCCTCGTCCCAGTCGAGCGTCTCGAGCGAGCAGAGAAGCGTCCGCGACGCGTTCGTCTCGTCGGTCGCGTGCACGCGGCCGCCGGTGAGCTTCCAGACGAGCCAGGTGTCGACCGTGCCGAACGCGAGATCGGGCCCGTCGTGCTCGCGAAGCAGCCACTCGAGCTTCGTCGCCGAGAAGTACGGATCGGGAACGAGACCCGTGCGCTCGCGGATCAGCTCCGCCGGCAGCTCCGCGCAGCGCTCGGCGGTACGGCGGTCCTGCCAGACGATCGCGGGCGCCACCGGCACGCCGGTCGTGCGGTTCCAGAGGAGCGTCGTCTCGCGCTGGTTCGTGATCCCGATCGCGGCCGGCTCCTCGACGAGCGCCTGCTCGGCGGCCGCAAGCACGCTCTGCCAGATCTCCTCCGGCTCGTGCTCGACCCAGCCGGAGCGCGGGAAGTGCTGCGGCAGCTCCGCGTAGCCGCGACCGTGAATCGTCAGCTCCTCGTCGACGAGCAGGCACGTCGTGCCCGTCGTCCCTTGGTCGATGGCGAGGATCATCAAGGGGCACATGCAACCAGGTTGCACTGCAACCTGGTTGCAGCTCTTAGGAACGCACCCGCACGTTCTCGGGGTCGTAGAGCGCGTCCGCCGACACGATCGCGGGCACCAGGTCGCCGAGCACGTCGACGTGCACCTCCGCCCCTTCCTCGAGCGACGCCGGCAGCTTCGCGAGCGCGACGTTCCGCTGCACGGTGAAGCCGTACGCGGCACTGCGCACGCGGCCGACCACGTCGCCGTCGAGATGCACGGCCTCGCCGCCGTACACCGTCAGGTACTCCTCGCCGCCGACGACGAGCGTGCGCAGGCGCTGCGTCGGCGAGCGGTCGAGCTCCGGGCGCTTGCCCTTCGCGACGCAAAAGCCGACGCCCGCTTCGAACGGCGTGTCGGAGCTCGTCATGTCGGCACCGAAGTAGCGGTAGCCCTTCTCGATCCGGAGCGAGTCGAGCGCCGTGTAGCCGACCGGTTCGGGCGACGCCGCCCGCATCAGCTCGTCCCATACCTGCACCGCCCATTCGCGCGGCAGATAGAGCTCGTAGCCGAGCTCGCCGACGTACGTGATCCGCTGCGCGAGGACGGGCGCCCCGCCGATGTCGATCGTCTTCGCCGTGCGGAACGGAAACGCCTCGTGCGAGACGTCGTCCCAGGTGACGGCCGAGAGCGCCTCGCGCGCCTGCGGGCCCCAGATGCCGATCACGGCAAGCTCGTCGGTGACGTCCTCGATCGTCGCGTTGCCGTTCAGCTCGAGGAAGCCGCGGTCGGAGTCGACGGCGCCTGCGCCCGTGACGACGCGGAATCGGTCTTCGGCAAGCCGTGTCACCGTCACGTCGCCGACGATGCCGCCGCGGTCGTCGAGCAGCTGTGTGTAGACGACGGAGCCGACCGGCTTGTCGATGCGGTTGTCGCAGACGCGCTCGAGCAGCGGGAGCGCGCCTGCGCCAGAGACCTCGAGCTTGCCGAACGACGTCATGTCGATGATGCCGACACGCTCGCGCATGGCCGCGTGCTCGATCGCCACCCGGTCGTGGTACGGCGGGCGCGTCCAGCCGAAGGCGCGCTGGTCCTCGCCTGCGCGTCGCCACGGCTCACCGGGCCGGAAGTAGTCGGCACGCTCCCACCCGTTCTTCGTGCCGAACACGGCGCCGAGCTCCTGCAGCCGCCCGTGCAGCGGGCTCAGCCGCTTGGGCCTCCCTGCCTCCGACGCGTCGTACGGATAGCGCTGCCGGTAGTAGTTCTTGTAGACCTCGCGCGCGCCCGCGGCGGCGAAGTCGGGATCGCGGTACGGGCCGCCGAAGCGCCACGGACGGTACGGCTGCACGTCGACCTCGGCCGCGCCGGTCGTCACGAGCTCGGCCAGCGCCTTGCCGAGACCGCCCGCGCCGCCGAAGCCGTTCAGGGAGAGCCCCGCGGCGAGCCAGAGCCCGCGCGCGCCGGGCACCGGGCCGAGGAGCGGGTTCCCGTCCGGCGTCATCGCGTCGGGGTGGCAGACGAGCGCGGTCACGCCGGCGTCGTCGAGGAACGGGAAGCGCCGCACGGCGCCCGCCATCAGCTGCTGGAAGCGCGTGTGGTCGGGCGGCAGCATCCGCGAGCCGTGCTCCCACGGGACGCCGTCGTGCCAGCGCGACACCGGATTCGGCTCGTAGCCGCCGAACAGCACGCCGCCGCTCTCCGCTTTGCCGTAGACGAGGTTGTCCGTGTCGCGGAAGCACGGCGTCTCGCGCGAGAGCTCGTGCCCCTCCACCGCCTGCAAGGCGATGTGCTGGTGGTCGACCGGGATCGAGCAGGCGAACGCTCCCGCCATGGCGGCGATCTGCGGTGCCCACATGCCGGCCGCGTTCACGACCGTGTCGGTCTCGATTCGCCCGCCGTCCGTCAAGACAGCACGCACCTCGCGTTCCGCGCTCAGGTCGATGCCGGTCACGCGGGTCTCCGTGCGGATCTCGGCGCCCAGCACGCGCGCCGCGGTTGCGAGGGCATACGTCGCGATGTGCGGGTCGACGTAGCCGTCGCCCGGCATCCAGACGGCGCCGAAGAGCGACTCGGGGCTCGCGGCGGGCATTAGACGCCGCACCTCCTCCGGGCCGACGAGCTCAGCGTCGAGCCCGATCCCGTGCGCACGGCTGACGCCGCGGCGAAGCTCGAGCCAGCTCTCCGGGCTCGACGCGATGCGCAGCGAGCCGACCGTTTCGAAGACACCGAGCTCTCGGTAGAGCTCAACGCTGTAGCGGCGGAACCGCATCATCGTCGGCGACGGATTGAACTGCGTCATGAGGCCGGCCGCATGGTGCGTCGAGCCGCTCGTTAGCTCGCCCTTCTCGACGAGGACAACGTCCTTCACTCCGGCTTTCGCCAAGTGATACGCGCAGCTGACACCGGCGATGCCGCCGCCGATGACGACGACGCTCACGCCCGCATCAGCTCCGACGTCCACGCGACGATGCGCGTGCGGTCACCGCGGAAGACGTCGCGCGCGGTCTCGACGACGAGGCCGCCGTCGTCGTAGGCCGTACGGTCGACGAGCATCAGCGGCGCACCAACGGGCAGCCCGAGCGCCTCGGCCTCGTCGGCGTCGGCGAGCACCGGCTCGATTCGCTCGACCGCGCGCACCGGCGCCGCGTCGAAGCGCTCAGCGAGCAAGTCGTATAGCGACCCCGTCAGGTCGAGGTCGAGCAGCCCCGCGAACCGCTCGGCCGGGAAGCTCGAGCGCTCGAGCGCGAACGGCTCGCCGTCGGCGAGCCGCACCCGCACGATCACGATCGCACCGTCCGCCTCGTGCGAGGACACGACGCGCGCACCCGCGGCGACGCCCTGTCGGCGCAACTGCTCGGAGAGGCCGCTGAACGTGCCGAGGTCGCGCTCGAGCTTCGGTTGCGCGACGAACGAGCCGCCGCTGCGGCCGATCGAGCGGCGGAGCAGTCCGCGCGACTCGAGCATCTGCAGCGCCTGCCGCACCGTCATGCGGCTGACACCGTGTGCTGCAGCGAGCTCGCGCTCCGGTGGCAGCCGGTCGCCGGGCGCGAGCGTGCCGTCCGCGATCCCCTGCTCGATCTGCGCGACGATCTGTGCGTACTTCACGCGCGCACCCGCTCGCCTCCGGGGTCGTAGAGCGGCTCGGCGCGGACCTCGGCGTCGATCCAGTCGCCGAAGATGTCGACCGCGAGTGCCGTGCCGGGGGCCGTGTAGGCGAGCGGCACGTACGCGAGCGCGATGCTCGCGCCGACGGCGTACCCGAATCCGCCGCTCGTCACGCGCCCGACGATCGCGCCGTCGGCTGCGCGCACGGGCTCCGATCCGAGCGCGATCGCGCGGGGATCGTCGAGCACGAGGCAGACGAGCTTCTGCTCCGGCTCGCGCAACGCGTCGCGCCCGATGAAGTCGCCCTTGTCGCGCTTGACCGCGAACGAGAGGCCGGCCTCGTCGGGTGTCGTCTCCGCGTTCAGGTCGCTCGCCCACGCGCGGTAGCCCTTCTCGAGCCGTAGCGCGTCGATCGCGCGGTAGCCGCCGGGAGTGACGCCGTCCGCGGCGGTGAGCGCGTCCCAGAGCTGCAGCCCGTACTCCGACGGGCAGTAGAGCTCCCACCCGAGCTCGCCGACGTACGTCACGCGCGACGCGATCACGGGGATGTTGCCGACCGAGATCTCGCGCGAGCTCATGTACTTGAAGTCGAGCGCTGATTTCGTCAGCGGCTGGAGCACGTCGCGCGCCCGCGGCCCCCAGAGGCAGAGGCACGCATACGCCGACGTGACGTCGTTCACGTAGACGCTGCCGTCGCGCGGCGCGTTCCGCTCGAGCCATGCGCGGTCGTGTGTACCGAACGCGGTGCCGGTGACGAGCAGGAAGCGGTCGGCCGCGCGGCGCGTCACCGAGAGGTCGGCCTCGATGCCGCCGCGTGCGTTCAGCAGCTGCGTGTAGACGATCGTGCCGACGGGACGGTCGATCTTGTTCGCGCAGAGTTGCTCGAGGAACGCGAGCGCGCCGGGCCCGAGCACCTCGAGCTTCGAGAAGCTCGACTGGTCAAAGAGCGCCGCCGACTCGCGCGCGGCGCGCGCCTCGACCTCGATCGCGGGCGACCAGTTCTCCCCCGCCCAGCCGCGCGGGCGCAGCGACTCGTCGCCGCCCGCGGCGTTCGACTCGTACCAGTTGACGCGCTCCCAGCCGCCCTTCTCGCCGAACGTCGCGCCGAGCGCCTGATGGCGCGCGTACGCAGGCGAGACGCGGAGCGGCCGCCCGGCGAGCTTCTCCTCGCCCGGGTACTTGATGTCGTAGTACTGCGAGAGCGCCTCGTACGAGCGCGCGAGCGTGTACGCCTGGCTTCGGTACTGCCGCCCGAAGCGGCGGATGTCGAGCGGCCAGACGTCCCATTCCGGGCGGCCGTCGACGATCCACTCGCTCATGATCTTGCCGATGCCGCCCGCTCCCGCGAGCCCGTGCGCGCAGCCGCCGGCGGCGACCCAGAACCCGGGCACGTCGGTCTCGCCGAGCAGGAAGTCCGCGTCGGGCGTGAACGCCTCGGGGCCGTTGAAGAACATCTTCACTTCGGCGTTCTCCATCGCGGGCACGCGCGCGATCGCGTTCGAGAAGAGCTCCTCCATGCGATCCCACTCTTCGGGCAGAAGCTTCGCCTCGAAGCCCTCCGGGATGCCGTCGAGCGCCCACGGCGCCGGCTTGCGCTCGTAGCCGCCCATGACGAGGCCGCCGACCTCGGTGCGGAAGTAGATGAGGTTGTCCGGGTCGCGCAGTGTCGGCAGCGGCTCGAGCGGCGGCTCGAACGGCTCGGTGATCAGGTACTGGTGGCCGTACGGGATGATCGGCAGGTCGACGCCGACCATGCGCGCGAGCTCGGGCGCGTACATGCCGGCGGCGTCGACGACGACCTCGCACTCGACGCGGCCCTGATCCGTCTCGACCGCGGTGACGCGCCCGTCCGTCGTCGCGATGCCGGTGACGCGGACGCGCGTCTCGATCTGCGCGCCGACGCGGCGTGCGGCGTCCGCGAGCGAGAACGTGAGCTGGCTCGGGTCGAGGTAGCCGTCGTCGGGGATGAACGCGGCCGCGAGCACGCCGTCGGTGCTCATCGGCGGAAAGCGCTCCTGCGCTTCCTGAGCGCTGACGATCTCCATCGGCAGGCCGAACGTCTTCGCCCACGCCGCCTGGCGGCGGATCTCCTCGAGGCGCGGCTGCGACGACGCGAGCCGTAGCCCACCGAGCTGGTGCCAGCCGGGGTCGTTGCCTGTCAGCTCCTTCAGCTCCGCGTAGAGGCCGACGGAGTACTGCATCATCCGCGTCAGCGAGATCGAGGAGCGGAGCTGGCCGACGAGCCCGGCGCTGTGCCACGTCGAGCCGTGCGTGAGCTGGTACTGCTCGACGAGGAGCGAGTCCGTCCACCCGAGCTTCGCGAGGTGGTAGAGGATGGAGCAGCCCATGACGCCGCCCCCGATCACGACCGCCCGCGCGCGCTCCGGAATCACAAAACCGAGTAAATCACGCGGGGTTGGATTCGGTCTAGGCCAAATGTAGGATCGCGCGGTGGCACTCGACGACGTCCTCGCGCTCGTGCCCGAACTGCAGGGCGAGTGCGAGGTGGAGCCGCTCGCCGGCGGCCTCACGAACACGAACTACCGCGTCACGACGCCGGCCGGCCGCTACGTCGTCCGCATCTCCGGCAAGGACACCGGCCTGCTCGCGATCGACCGCGCGAACGAGATCCACAACACGGTCGCGGCCGCGGAGACCGGTGTCGGCGCGCCCGTCGTCGCCGCGCTGCCCGAGCACGATGCGCTCGTCCTCGAGTTCCTCGACGGCGAGGTGATGGACGCCGAGAAGCTGCGGCGCAGCGACAGGCTCGAGGCGATCGCGACCGCGTGCCGGCGGCTGCACGGCGGGCGGCGCTTCCTCCAGGACTTCGACATGTTCGCGATCCAGCGCGGCTACGTGCAGGTCGTCCAGGAGCGCGGCTTCCGGCTTCCCGACCGCTACCTCGACTTCGAGCCTCGCGTACGCGAGATCGAGCATGCGATGCGCCTGCGGAGCGAGCCGACCGTGCCGTGCAACAACGATCTCCTCGCGGAGAACTTCATCGAGGTCGACGGCGCGATGCGGCTGATCGACTACGAGTACTCCGGCAACAACGAGCCGTCGTTCGAGCTCGGGAACGTGTGGAGCGAGTCCAACCTGTCGCTGGCGCAGCTCGACGAGCTGATCGCCCACTACTACGAGCGGCCGCTGCGTAACAAGGTCGCACGCGCGCGGCTCTGGGGCCTGATGTCGAAGTACGGCTGGACGCTCTGGGGCTCGATCCAGGACGGCATCTCCGACCTCGACTTCGACTTCTGGGGCTGGGCGATGGAGAAGTACGACCGCGCCGTCGCCGAGTTCGAGGGCCCCGACTTCGAGCAGTTGATCGCGGACGTCAAGCGCCCGGACTGAGTAGAACCGACGACTGCAACCAGGCTGAAACCTGGTTGCTAGCTCCTCGTCTCCCGCAACCTGACTTCAGTCAGGTTGCAGTCGTTGGCGCCGTCCTACGTCGGCACGCCGTATCGCTTGAGGATCGCGAGTGCCTTCGCCGGCACGAGGCGCGGCCAGGGGCCGGACAACGGCAGGTCGATCGCCGCCGGGCGGCCGTGCCACGCTGGATAGAAGCGGCCGCGCTGGTCGGCCTGCGCAGGACGTAAGGTCGCCGGCGAATTGCCCGCGGCGAGGAAGTCGTTCCAGGCGGGACCCCAGAACAGCGAGAGCATCAGCTTCGGACGGACCCGTAACTGCGAGCGCGGCAGCGCGTGCCCATACGCGTTGACCTCCTGGACCACGACGAAGATCCGTTCCCAGTCCGAGATGACGACCTGGTGCCGAAGCGTCCCGCCGCTGACGATCACGATCCGTGGCGCCGCAGCGCTCGCCGTGCCCGCCGTGATGGCAAAGAGCACGCAGACAAGGAGGAGCAGCAGGCGCGTCATACCCGACGTTCTACACCGTCCAAGCACCGACGGTTCCCCGCGAAGAGCTGCAACCAGGTTGCAACGACGTTGCAACCTGGTTGCAGGGTTCGATCCGTTCTACGTCTGCGGCACCGCTGCCGCCTCCGGCGGGTCGTTCTCCTCGGGCACCTGCAGGTGCGCGGGCTTCGTCCGCTGCACGAGCAGGTAGTAGACGGCCCCGACGATCACGATCACGCAGAGCGTCGACCAGAGCACCGGCTGACGGTTCAGCCAGTGCCAGTGGAAGTCCAGCCCCGGCGCCTCGGGGGCCGGTCGCGGGTTCGTCGCGGCGCGCGGCCACGCGATGTTCAGGAGCATCCCGCCTCCGTAGAGAAGCGCGAGGACGTTGAGTGGCATGCCCCACCGACCGAGCGAGAACGGCGCCTTGACCCGAGGCCAGCCGCGCAGTCGAGCGCGGAACAGCGCGAGGTTCCCGATCAGATAGCTGAGATAGATCATCCCGGTCGCCGCGATGGCGATGATCGCGACTCCCGTGAACTGGATGAACGGGATCCCCGCGAGCAGCCCGATCACGATGCACGACCACACCGGCGTGTGCAGGTTCGGATTCACCTTGCTGAGATAGCGCGAGCCCGGCAGCGTGTCGTCACGCGCCATGCCGAAGCAGAGGCGGATCGTCGCCGTGAGGATCGCGAGGCAACACACGAAGATCGCCGCGGTCACGGTGAGGAGGAACACCGTCGAGAACGCGTTCCCGAAGTTCGCGTCGATGATCTGCGCGGGGCCCCAGCCCTCCTTGATCGCGGTCTTCATGTCCGGGATGCCGAGCAGCATCGCGTAGAGGAAGACGGCCCCCACCACGAACGCGCCGATCACCGACGCGATCACCGCCTTCGGCGCCTCGGAACGTGGGTTCTTCGTCTCCTCGGCGAGCGTCGACGCGGTGTCGAAGCCGTAGATCACGTAGAGCGACATGAACATCGCGACGAGGAACGTCCCCGTCGTGAGGCTCGTGCCACCGGTATGGAAGATCACGCCCTCGCTATGGTGATGGTTGAAGAGCGCGACTATGAATGCGAAGACGAACATGCCGAGAATCTCGAAGACGACGCCGGTGTTGTTCACGATCGCCACGAGACGGACGCCGAAGATGTTCATCACCGTGATCAGGACAAGGGTGATGATCGCGATCCAGCGCAGGTTGTTGGTGCTCGTCGAGAGGTTCCAGCCCTTGTTGTTGAACGCCGGAATGAGCGCATAGGGCAGGGTCGCGCAGACGGAGGCGACCGTGAGCACCCCTGCGAACAGGTAGATCCAGCCGGTGAACCACGAGTACGACTTGCCGGCGAGGTACTTCGTCCACTGGAACACCGAG
>JANMQZ010000303.1:0-5124 GCA_031370755.1 Actinomycetes bacterium | reverse complement strand
GACAAAGCAATGGCCGGCTCGGAGACTTAACCCGGGTGCCCCTCGCGCGTCACCCCACGAAGAACTGGCCCTCCAAGTCGAACTCTGTTCGCCTAAAGAGGAAACCCATCGCGTCATCGGCTGAGCGGTTGACACGTCTTGAGACTGTGACCGCCAGACCTGTGATGACGACGCCGGCCAGCGTTAGCAGAGCGGCGATGTACAGCCAGGCATCACCGAGGCCATCGCCCCACCAAGCCTCGCCCAGGCCGAGGTAGAAGAGCGGCCAGCCGACAAGTGGTAGCGCAAGCACGGACCAGCGGCGGAACAGCGCACCCAGCGCCGGGAACACGATCAAGAGTGCGATGACGACAAAGTCCATAACCAACTTAGATATAGCAGACCTGCTATCTCTTCAGTGGCGTCGGAGAAGAGCGCGAGCGAGTGCGTGAAGGCGACGATCGGGACGAGCGCGATCGAGAGCGGGCCTGTCCGGCGTAAGGGTAGAGCGCATGGCTGCGGCCACGCGTGCGAGCCTTGCTCGTGTTCGCGGGCGGACACGCCGGCTACGGCTTGGTCTGAGCGATCTCGGCGCTTGTGCCGAAGGCCAACGTGATCTGCTTACCGTCAACGAACTTGATCGTGCGTGGGTCAGCGGTGTATAGCGTCCCGGCGACGAACGCTGCGAGCTTGTTGGTGCTGTTCGCGCAGTAGCCGCCGAGGCATTGCTTGGTGAGGCGGACGCCCCAGACGTCGAAGAACTCGCCGAGCGTGTAGGCGCGCACGACCGGCGATTCGACGTGGATCATCCCCGACTCGTCGTGGGTGTGCAGCGCCGCCATCGCCTGGTCGGCCGGGCTGATACCGATGTTCGCCGGCACCGCGACCTCGCTGCCGTGCACGTTGAGGGTGAGCTGCGGGTGGATGTGGAGTGCTGTTCCCTCCATGTTCGAGAAGGGGACGCCGATCGCCTCGAGCCGACTCGTCAAGCCGCTGATCTCAGGAAGCCACGGTGCGGGACCCGTCTGGAGGCCCGCGACCTGCACGACGCCTACCGTCCCCTTCGAGCTACGCCCGGTCAACGCAAACGCCGTCACAGCGACAACGACAGCGAGCGCGAGCGCGACTGCGATGAGCACGCCCGTGCGACCGACGCTGCGCTTGGTCGGAGGTGGAGGCGGCGCGAGAGTGCGTTCGCGCTTCATGCGGTTGGCCTTACTCACGACCGCTCCCGTGCCTCAGCAGCATTCGCAGCTTTTGCCCTTCCAGCTCTCGACGCCTTCCCAGGCAGCGACGCCGGCGATGACCAGTGCGGCCGCGGGATCGGCCCACCACCAGCCAAGGAGCGCGTTCAAGAGCAGCCCGATCAGGAGCGCTACCGAGAGGTAGGCGCAAATCATGTTCTGGCTCGCTTCGCTCACGGTCGCGGACGAGCCAAGCTGGCGGCCGACGCTGCGCTTCGCGCGCGCGAGCAGCGGCATCGTCGGCGCGGTGAACGCCGCAAGGCCGATCCCGACCCACGAGGTCTCCGGGTGCTGGCCACCAAAGAGCGTCCGCAGCGACTCGACGCCGATGTAGGCGACAAGGATCAGGTAGCTGAGAGCGATCAGCTGCTGGGCACGCCGCTCGGCCGTTGCTGAGTGCAGCCGGGAGCCGGTGAACAGCCAGACGATCACGAAGCCGGCCAGCCCTTCGATCAGCGAGTCGGCGCCAAAGCCGATCAGCGCGATCGAGCCCGCTGCGGCACCGGCGCCGATCGCGATCCCGAACTCGATCAGATGCCAGCCGTTGCCACCCCACGCGAGCAGCCGCGCACGCCGCTCAAGCCGGGCACGCTCTGCACGGTGGGTCTGCGGCGCGGGCGGCTGCCGCCGAATCTGGGTCAGCGCCTCAGCCACGCACCGGCTCCGCCAAGACGTCGACGAGGTCGAGCAGCGCCCGTCCCTGATCGGTGAGCGAGTAGAGCGCCATCTTGCCGTCGCGCCGGTACTCGGCAAGACCTGCAGCGCGGAGCGCGCGCAGGTGATGCGAGACAAGGTTCTGGGCGCGCTCGACGATCCAGGCGAGATCGCAGACACAAAGCTCTTCCGCGTCACGCAGGGCAAGCGCGACCGTCAGCCGGGTTGGGTCGCCAAGCGCCTGGAAGCCGGCCGCAGCCCTCTCAGATGCTCGGTCGCCCAGCCGCTTCTTTCGAAGCGACTCGGCGAGGGGAAGATCGAGGCAGAGCAGCTCGCACGCATCGGAAGCGGACATATCGACATACTAACGACCATTGGTGTGATCGTCAGGCTGCCGTGTCCACACGCCTGTCGGGCATCGTCACGGTGGCGGCTCGGCGTATGGTTTGCGGCGTGAGCATGACCGGGCGCAGGCGCGATGGCTGGCTTCCGCTCTGCGTCTGTCTGCTCGTGATCCTCACCTGCTTCGCGGCCGTCGGCGCCACCTGCGCAGCGTGCATCAGTGATCACCCCGGCCAGGCGATTGAACGGACGTTGATCTCAGTCCCGGTCGCGGTAGCGCCGCCCGCCGCGGTCTGGAGCTTGATGTTCGTTCTTGCCTTCGCGCCGCTCGTGCTCAGGCGGCCGCGGTTCCTCGCGCACGGCCGGGCATCGCCGGCCGCATTACAGCGATTCCTTTTCTGAGAGCAGTCGTTGCACAGCCCGGTGCTCGCGCCGGGCAGCTGACGACCTGATCTCGAGAAGGAGGTACGAACTGATGAGCAAGGGAAAGCGCGTGCGAGCGCAGCGGCAAGCCGCGCCGCCGCCGGTCGGGAAAAACCAGCCGGCCGATCGTCGGATCTGGATTGCCGCAGGCGCCCTGGTAGGAGTCGCCATCATCGCGGGGATCGCGATCGCAGTGACACGATCCGGCGGAACAGCGCCGGCCAAGACGGTCGACGAGGCGGCGATGCCGTCATTGCAGGACGGGCCGGCCCCGTGGGGGAATGGGATCGCCGACCTGGCGAACCGGTTGCAGGTCCTCGGCATGCCGGCGCTCTCGCAGGAAGGCAGCGTGCTGCACATCCATCAGCACCTCGACCTCTTCGTTGCCGGGAAACGCGTCACGGTGCCCGCCGGGATCGGGATCAACGACGGCAGCTTCATTGCGCCGATCCATGTCCACGACACGACCGGCGTGATCCATGTCGAGTCACCGACCCACGAGCAGTTCACGCTCGGACAGGTGTTTGCAGTCTGGGGCGTGCGCTTTACAGCGACGCGAGTTGGCGGCTATCGCGCGACAACGGATCAGCCGATCCGCTTCTATCTCGACGGCAAGCCCTACAAGGGCGATGCGACACAACTCGTGCTCGGCTCGCACCAAGAGATCGCGATCGTCGTCGGGAACGCGCCGGCGCACGTTCCCGCCCGCTACGCATTCGCGGCGGGTGAGTGAGATGGCCGTTGCCTCCGACGAGGGCGCGGACGCTCAAGCGAGTGGTGGCCCTCCACGCGACCACCCCGAAGCCGCGAAGACGCACCCGCTCTTTCGGGCAGCGCAGCTGCTCGCCTTGGCCGCGGTCCTTGGTCTGCTCGTTCTGCTGGTCTGGCGCTCCTTCGAGGCGAACAACGGCGCCAAGCTCGTCAAGGCAGTCAGGACCGGGAAGCGTCCGGCCGCACCAGCGTTCGTGCTGCCGATCATCTGGACGGCTAGCCCCACCTGGCCGCCACGCCTGCAAGGGCTCTTGACGCAGCAGAAGCTCGCCCTCGCGCAACTCCGCGGTCGCCCGGTGGTGCTCAACTTCTGGGCGAGCTGGTGCGGCCCCTGCAAGAAGGAAGCGCCACGCCTCGACGCCGCCGCCCGCGCTCACACGGGCGACGTCGTCTTCCTCGGCGTCGATGTCCAGGACCTGACCTCGGACGCGCGCCGGTTCCTGCGCCACCACAACGTCCGCTATGCCTCGGTCCACGACAACTCCGGCGCCACATACGGCGGCTACGGCCTCACCGGTGTACCGGAGACCTACTGGCTCGACGCGCGCGGACGCATCGTCTCTCACTTCGCCGGCCCCGTCTCGAGCGTCCAGCTCGAGAACGGCATCCGCGAAGCGAAGGCCCGCTGATGCCGCCGATCGAGCGGGCTCTGCACGCATCAGTAGCTGAAGACTGTCGCGGCGCCTCCCCCGATCCACTGCCACAAGGGAGTGGCACCGGCTAGCCGGGCGTTGTCGACGAGCTGCGCTTCGTCGAGCTTCTTCGAGTTGAAGCAGATCGGGCATACGAGCAGCTCGCCGCCACCTGCAGCAAACTGATCAAAGAGCCGTGCGAGCGGCGGGCAGCCGTCGCAGGCGACGGCGTCTGCAACACCGGACAATGCAAGCCGGACAGCCTCTTTCGTCAGGAACATCGCCACCTGTCGGCCCTGCTCCAGCGCGCCACCGGCAACGAGGAAAGCGACAGTAACGCGCTCGGCATCTTCAAGACCGGTCGACAAATTGATGACGGCTTTCTCATTCATAGTTCTCCTTTTTTGTGTGTGTCACGCGCGTGGCTTGAACGCCTTGAGGGTCGTTCCGCGTGCGCCGAACTTCTGTGCCTTGCGCCGCGTGTCTTCGAACTTGGAGCGTGCATAGGTATCGACAAGCTGTCCGGTTTCGATCCGCTCGAAGCCATGCCGTTCCAGGAGCTTCGCGTACGCTGCTTCCAGCAGCGCCCCTGCGATTCAGCCGGTCCAGAGGTCGATGTTGCGTCGCCCTTCCGCGCTAACCGGGTTCTGGATCGTCACGTCCGCGATCTGGATCCGTCCTCCCGAGGCGAGCACGCGGAACAATTCGCTGAAGACCGCGTCCTTGTCCGGAATCAGGTCGATGACACCATTCGAGATCACGACGTCGAAGCTCTCGTCCGGGAAGGGCAGCCGCTCCGCCTCGCTCTCGACGAACTCGACGTTCGAGGCTCCCATCTCCGCCGCCGCGGCGCGCGCCTTGGCCAGCATCTCCGGCGTCATGTCGATCCCCGTCACGCGGCCCTCCTTGCCGACCATCTGGGCAGCGATCAGCGAGTCGGTGCCGGCGCCTGAGCCGAGGTCGAGCACGCGCTCGCCGGGTGCGAGCCGGCCGAGCTCCCATGGATTGGCGACGCCGGCGAACGACTCGACGGCAGCGTCGGGGACGCCCGCCAACTCGGCCGGATAGCGCAGGTCCTC
>JANMQZ010000273.1:0-3498 GCA_031370755.1 Actinomycetes bacterium | reverse complement strand
TCGTCTTCGACGACATCCAGTGGGGGGAGGAGGTGTTTCTCGATCTACTCGAACACGTGGCGCTTCTCTCCACGGAGTCTCCGATTCTTCTCCTGTGCATGGGGCGGCCGGAATTGTTCGACCGTCGCAGCGGTTGGAGCGGCACCGTTCGTCTGCAACCACTCCCCGACGAAGCGTCGGAGGAGCTGCTCGCGAGCTGCATCGAAGGCCGGGATCTTCCTGGGGATGTGCGCAAGCGAATTCTCACTGCGGCCGGCGGGAACCCGCTCTTCGTCGAGGAACTCGCGGCGATGGTCGAGTCATCTGAGGACGGCGCAGTCGAGATTCCGCCAACGATCAAAGCGCTTCTCGCATCCCGACTCGACCAGCTCGAGGCGCCAGAGCGCTTGGTGCTCGAGTGCGGGTCGGTGGAAGGTGAGCTATTTCATGGCGGCGCCGTGCAGGCCCTGGCGAACGACCAGACCGGGGTGACAGCGCGGCTGACAGCTCTCGTCCGCAAGGAGTTCGTCCGCCCCGAACGGGCTCAGCTGCCGGGCGAAGACGGGTTCCGCTTTCGCCACCTTCTGATCCGCGACGCGGCCTACGAAGGGCTTCCGAAGGCGCAGCGGGCGGTCATGCACGAGCGGTTTGCCGACTGGCTCACCCTTCACGGCGGCGAGCTCGTCGAACTCGACGAGCTACTCGGTTACCACCTGGAGCAGGCGCACCGGTATCTCCTGCAGCTCGGGCCGAGCGATGCGCACAGCCTGAGCGTCGGTGAGCGCGCGGCCGAGCGGCTCGCCGATGGGGGTGAGCGGGCCCTCAGCCGCTACGACGTCTCTGCCGCGGCAAACCTCCTGTCGAGGGCCCTCGAACTGTTACCCACCGGGCACCCGCGTCAAGCGCAGCTGCGGCTGGGTCTGTCCGAATCCCTGATCCAGCTCGGAGATCTCGATCGTGCGGAGGCGATCTTGTCCGAGGTCATCCAAGGTCTAGAGGGGGTCGACGAGAGAACGGAGTGGATTGCGCGGGTCCTGTCTGCGGCCCTCGAGATCCAGCGAAGCGTCGCGCCCGTCGCAGCAAGGAGCGAGACGCTCGCGGCGGCGGCGGTCGACGCGCTCACCGCACTCCACGATGACGCAGGGATCGCGCGTGCCTGGCGTCTGGCGACCGACGCACGCAACGTCGTGGGAGACAACGGCGGCAGCGAGCAGGCTGCCTGGAACGCTCTGCGCCACGCGCGTCTGGCCGGCGACATTCGTCTGGCGACGGAGATGTTCCACTGGCTCGGAAGGGCGGCGTTCTACGGGCCGACTCCAGTCGCCGAGGTTCTGCAGTCCTTGGATGCGCTCGAGGCTGCTGCCTCGGCCCCGCTCCAGCGGGCGCAGGTATCGCTCTGGACGGGCGCGGTCAGAAGCCTCGCCGGAGATGACGATGCGCACCTCGAAGTGGCAACGGGCCGCGCTGTCCTTGCCGAATACGGTCTCAGGGTGTTGCACGGAGGAACGTCGATTGCGCACGCAACGCTCCACGAGCTTGCCGGCGACTGGGCTGAAGCCGAGGCCGTACTCCGCTCAGCCGCTCAGCAACTCGAGGACGTAGGGGACGTTGCCTATCGCTCAACCGTCCTGGCGAAGCTAGCGCTCGTCCTTTGCGCCCAAGAGCGAGATGAGGAGGCTGCCGCGGTGGCTGCCCGAAGCGCGGCTATCACCGCTCCCGATGACGTCTTGATCATTTACGTCCACGCGGCCCGAGCCCTTCTGGCAGCACGCGAGGGCCGGAACGACCTGACGGCGCAAGAGGTCCGCGAGGCCGTCCGGCTCGCCGGGTTCTTGCGCGGCACGATCACGCGCGGCCAGGTCTTCCATGTCCTTGCCCAAGCGCACCAACTTGCAGGTGAGCCCCACCGAGCGCGAGAGGCCGCATCAGAAGCCCTCTCAGCCTACGAAAGCAAGGGAGCTGTCAGCGGTGCTCGTCAGACGGCTGACTTGATCGCCGAGCTCAAAGCACGTGCGACCAACACCGAGCGCCGCTAGAGCCGCGCCGTCGGTTGACATCTTGCGCGGGTTCATTCCCGCCGCCTTCATATTCCGACGGGTTAGGAGCCCACGAAGGCCCGAACGTCGAGCGACGCCGGAGGCTGCGGCGTTCGGTGCCGGGCGCGGGACTACGCCCGTGGTATTCGATGCCGATCGCACTCGGCGGTGGGACCTTCGCACCTTTTCAACCCGCCGCCTCCTATTTGGTCGTCTGTCTAGGTGATTGCCACGATTGCGTCAACAATCACCGGGACGTTCAATGGCGAGGGGCCCTGCCCCGGGGACGAGCGTGCGTGTCGTCCCGCCTCGCCCCACAGCTCGACGATGAGGTCGCTGAAGCCGTTGGTGACTGCGGCGTTTTGTGCGAACCCGGACTCGCAGTGGACGTAGCAGACGGCTCGAATCCATTCGGTTACTCGATCGAGCTCGCCGAGCTCACGCTTGAGGGAAGCGAGCATCGAAAGACCGGTCATGCGTGCTGCTTCATACCCCTCGTCGAGCGTGAGGTCACGGCCGATGACACCCTGGACAAGTGGCGTCGGCCCGTCGAAGGGTCCATGACCCGCGATGTAGGCGAGTCCGGCATGGACCTTCACGAGCTGGTAATTCCCCGGCGGGACGATCGGCGCAGGAAGCGTCAGGCCAAGCCGGTCGAGGTGAGACTCGATTTTGCCCATTGCACCAAGCCTAATCGCCTCGAGAGCGACAGCACAACCGCTCGTGTGTGGGTAGCAATACGGGCGCAGCGAAGCGGAGTCGATGTGCCGCTAAGCGGAGATTCGCGCCAATCGAACGCGCCGGCTCCACTTGAAGTTCTCGGGACGTCCGGTTACTGACGCCCGGTGTCGAGATGGAAGTCGACCCGGGCGATCCGACCTCGGGGGACGTGGACGACCCGTGGCGACAGTCCGGTGCCGATTCGCTGCCGGGGGACACGTACGGCATACGAGCCCGCCTTTAGCCTGACCGAATACGTGCCCGTGTTTGTGGTCTTCACCTGTGCGACCACCTTGCCGTCGCGCGTGAACTCCAAGAGGATCCCGCGGGCCGGCTCCTCACACGGGTCATCGATGCAGACCGGCTTCGTCGGCCCCTGCATCACAACGCCGCGCAGCCCTGCGACGTGACTTGCGGCTGCCGCCCCGGAGGACGTGAACGCCGTCATCAGCGCGACCAGCCCGATCACTGACGTACGCACAGTCCGAGAACTGTAGCCCCCTTCAGCTGCGGTTGCAGCGACCGGCCGGCGGCGTTATCGTCGCGGCGACCGTGCTTGCGACCTAGGGAGGGACTCGATGCACGCTCTTTCGAAGCACGCGCTTCGCTGGCTCAAGCCGCGCGGGGCGCTTGCATTCCTGGCCGGCGGGATCCTGCTCGCGGCCACCGCGGCAGGCAGCTCTGCGGCGGCCACCTCGACCTTGCGGGCGACGAGCCCGGCGCCCACGGTGACGTGGGCCGCCGCACACGACACCTCGCCCCC
>JANMQZ010000263.1:0-9065 GCA_031370755.1 Actinomycetes bacterium | reverse complement strand
GGGATCGACGCGGTGCGAGTAGAAAATGTCGACGTAGTCGAGCCTCATGCGCCCGAGGCTCTGGTCGAGGCTCGCCAGCAGGTACTTGCGCGACCCGCGGTCGCCGTACGGGCCCGGCCACATGTCGTAGCCCGCCTTCGTCGAGATGACGAGCTCGTCGCGGTACGGACGCAGATCGTGCTCCAGCAGCCGACCGAAGTTCTCCTCGGCGGAGCCGTACGGCGGGCCGTAGTTGTTCGCGAGATCGAAGTGCGTGATCCCGAGGTCGAACGCGCGCCGGACGATCGCCCGGCCGGCCTCGAGCGGGCGGTCGTGGCCGAAGTTCTGCCAGAGGCCGAGCGAGACCGCCGGCAGCTCGAGCCCGCTGCGCCCGCTGCGGCGGTAGAGCATGCGACCGTAGCGGTCATCCGCAGCGACGTACGTCATCTCAGAAGCCGAGCAGCCGCACTTCCTCGCGCCGCTCCCGGGCGAAGAAGTGGATTCCGTCGACGAAGCGCACCCAGTTGCACCGCGTGCACATGAGCAGCGAGTGCGTACGCGCGCTGTCGGCGAGGAACCGCACGCCGCGCAGCAGGTCGCCGTTCGAGACGCCGGTTGCGGCGACGATCATCTCGCCGGGCGCGAGATCCTCGGTGCGGAAGATGCGCGTGTAGTCGTCGATGCCGAGCTCGCGGAGCTCGTCGATCTCGCGGCGCGACGTCGGCCAGAACTGCGCCTGCAGCTCGCCGCCGAGGCAGCGCAGCGCGGCAGCGGACAACACCGCCTGGCGCGTGCCGCCGATGCCGATCGCAAGATGATCGTTCGTGCCGCGGATCGCAGCGGAGATCGACGCCGTCACGTCGCCGTCGTGGATCAGCTTGATGCGCGCACCCGCCGCGCGAATCTCCTCGATCAGGTCGTGATGGCGCGGCCGGTCGAGCACGATCGTCGTCACGTCGTTCACGCGGCGCCCGAACGCCTCGGCGATCGCCTCGATGTTCTCCCCGACCGGGCGCAGCAGGTCGATGGAGCCGCGGGCGCGCGGGCCGACCGCGAGCTTGCGCATGTACATGTCGGGGAGCGTGAGGAGCCGTCCCGGCTCGCCGACCGCGATCATCGACATGGCGCCGTTGCCGCCGCGCGCGACGACGCCGCGGCCTTCGAGTGGATCGAGCGCGAGGTCGACGTCCGCCCCGCCGGCGCCGATCATCGTGCCCGGCGTCAGGCCGCTTTCCTCACCCGCCGAGCCGAAGACGATCCGGCCGTGAATGGGCAGGATGTTGAGCGACCAGTGCATGCCCGCCGACGCCGCCTCCTCGGCGGCCTCCTGATCGGCACGGCCGAGCCAGCGCGCGGCGCGGAGCGCCGCATGCTCGGTGGCACGCAGGTACGCCTGGCACTGGCACGGCTCCTGGTGCTCGACCTGCGCGTCGAGGGCTTCCATCTCCGCCTGAGTCATACGCGTTCCCGCACGCGCTCGGCGGCGGAGAGCACGAGCTCGGCGACGGAGCCGGTCGCCCGCTCGGCGCTCTCGTTCTCGATCACCGGCACACCCTCGCGCTCGGCGCGGCCGACGATGTAGCGCTGGAGCTGGCGGATCTCGTCGAAGCGGTCGAGGTACTTCGTCATCGCGCGCTGCGTGCCCGCGTCGCGCGTGAAGAAGTGCTGCGCGTGCGCGGTCTCGTCGGAGATCTCGAGCACGCAGGCCGTGACGAGCGCGTGCTCGACCGCCGTCGGCAGCAGGCCCGGGACGAGGTGCACGCCTTCGAGCACGAGCGACCAGCCCTCCTGCAGCGCCCGCTCGAGGGACGCGCGCACGCCGACGAGCACCTGCCGCGACTGCTCGAGGAAGCCGGCAACGAGCGGATCGTCGGCATCCGGCACCGCGAGCCCCGCCTCGAAGCTCGAGTAGTGGATCGACGGCATGAACTCGTGCGAGAAGAACGCGCGCATCGTCTGGCGGATGAAGTCCGTCGACGTGACGCGGGTGATCCCGAGGCGGTACGCGATCTCCGTCGCGACGGTCGACTTGCCGGTGCCGGTCGCGCCGCCGATGAGGATGACGATCGGCAGGTCGAGCTCGCGCAGTTCCTGGTAGCGGCGCAGCTGCCGCAGCGCCTCGCGGCCTTCGACCTCGCCGAGCGTCGCGACCGCCTGCTCCTCGAGCAGGTCGAGCTCGACGACGTCGCTGCCGCGCGAGGCGAGATCGTCGCCGACGCGCCGTGCGAGCGAGTACGCGCGATCCGGCGCGACGCCGACCGCCATGAGCGCGCGGGCCATCAGGCCGCGCGAGTACGGAAGCCCGTGCTCGCCGCCCAGCGGCAGCGGCATGATGCGGCGCGGCTGGGTCATGCATGAACCTTGTCAGGAACAAGGGCGAGGATACGCTCGTCGAGGCCGGGCGCGACGACCTCGTTGTCGGCGAGCACGACGCGGGCGCCGCGCGCGAGCGCATGCTCGACGACGACGTCGATCGCGGCCGCCTTGATCTCGACGAGATACGTCTCGGCCTCGACGCTGCGGAGCTCGTCCGCGAGCAGGTCGCGCCGCGCGAGATTGCGCGACACATGGACGACGTCCGCCTCGAGATGCTCTGTCGGTGCCGCGCCGGTCGTGAAGACGGCGACGCGCCCGCTCAGCGGCTCGACCGGACGCAGGCGCAGCGTGAAGTCCTCGCCCGGCGTTAGCACGAGGTCGCTGATCAGCGCGCGGTACGCGTTCAGCCCGGAGCGGTCGTGCGCGACGAGGATGCGCGCCGAGGTCGCGATCGGCGGGATCGCGGCGCCGCTGCCGTCGAAGACGACGACGTCGGGCTGGAGCGAGGCGGCGAGCCGCGCGCCCTCGAGCACATTCGACGCGAACGGCGCGCCGGCCATGCCGCCGCCGGCGCGCCTGCAGCCGATCGTCGGGACGCGCGCGAGCGCCGCGGTCTCGAGATGGTCCGACGCGGCGTGGCGGCCGGAACGGGAGAGCGCGACGAGGTCGGCGACGGTCGGCGGCGTCTCGATCAGCTCCGGCTCGGCAGGGCCACCGCGCCCCATCGCGACGACGACGACGCGCCGGTCGCGCGCGAGCAGCCGCGCGACGTGCCCGGTGACCGCGGTCTTGCCGACGCGCTTGCCGGTGCCGATCACGGCGATCGACGGCAGCTCGAACGGATGGAACGTCGGCGGGTCGAAGCGGAAGTCGGCGCCGATGTACGGCAGGCCGAGCGCGAGGAAGCGGGATGCGAGCGCGAGCCGCAGCTCCGGCGTCAGCACCGGCTCGTCGGAGAGGTCGACGACGATCTCCGCCGTCCCCGGTTCCTCGACGATCGGGACGCCGTAGTCCGGCTCGCCGCGCAGCTTCTCGGTACCGCCGATCAGGATCACGCCGACGAAGTCGTACGGGAGCTCGTGCAGCGCCGCACGCACGACAGCGGGGTAATGCTCGCCGTCGACGATTGCAACAGCCCTCATCGGTTCGACGTCACCTCCCCTTCGATGCGCGCGGTGTACTTCTCGTAGGTCTTCGTCTCGGTCGAGAACTGAATGATGCGCTCCTGGCCGTGGAATGGGTACTTCCGCCAGACGTCGACGTGGGTGCCGCTGACCTCGACGATGTTGTAGCAGGGCCTTCCGTGTCCCCTGAGCCGCGAAGACGACACCGTGCCGGCGTTGACGACGAAGAGATCCTCGAGCTTCCAGGCGTAGGGGACGTGCTTGTGCCCGGAGAGCACGAGATCGACGCCCGCCCGCTGGAGGCACTCGAGCGCGTCGCCCGCGTCGTTGACGACGTTCCGCTCGCGCCCTGTGCCCGGCACCGGCAGCAGGTGGTGGTGGACGATGAAGATGCGCAGGTCGGCGGGATCCGCGAACTGCTGCTCGATCCAGCCGTAGCGGCCGCGGCCGATCTGCCCGTTGTCGAGGTCGGGCTCGGTCGAGTCGACCGCGACGAACGTGACGCCGTTCTTGCGCAGCACGGAGCTGCGGTCGCCGAAGAGCTCTTCGAAGTGGACGTAGCCGACGTTCCGGGAGTCGTGGTTGCCCGGGATGACGATCATCGACTCGCAGTCGACCGAATCGAGATAGCGCTTGGCGAGCGCGTACTCGTCCTTGAAGCCGTGCGAGGTCAGGTCACCCGAGATGACGACGACATCGGGGCGCAGCTCGTTGGTCTCGGCGATCGCGCGCTCGAGCAGGTTGGGCAGGAAGAACTGCTGCCCGCAATGCAGGTCGGACAGCTGGACGATCATGAAGGGACGATCCGGCCCTTCGAGCATGACCGGACCTTAGAAGATCCAGGTCACCGGGTAGTAGCACCCGGCTGCGACGAGGGCCGCCGCCGGCAGCGTCAGGAGCCACGCGGTGAGGATGTTCCCGGCGATTCCCCACTTCAGGGCCGAGACGCCACGAATGGCGCCGGCGCCCATGACCGAGCCCGTGACGACGTGCGTCGTCGAGATCGGGAAGCCGAAGTGCGTGCCGACGTAAAGCGTCGAGCCCGCGCTGAGCTGCGCGGCGAAGCCGTGCTCCGGCTGCATCTTGTAGATGCGCTGGCCGAGCGTGCGGATGATCCGCCAGCCGCCCGCGTACGTGCCGGCGGCGATGGTGAGGCCCGCCGCGATCTTCACCCAGGTCGGGATGTAGAAGTGCGAGATGTTGCCGTTCGTGACGAGCGCGAGCGCGATCACGCCCATCGTCTTTTGCGCGTCGTTCGCGCCGTGCGTGAAGGCGACCCAGGTTCCGGTCACGAGCTGGCCTAGCCGGAAGCCGCGGTGCGCGACCCCCGGCGCCGCGCGAAAGAAGACGCGGTAGATGACGACCATCAGGAAGAAGGCACCGGTGAAGCCGACGGCCGGGGAGATTGCGCCCGGAATGACGACCTTCTCGATGATCCCGTGCCACTGCACGCCGTTCGATCCCGACTGCACGAGAGCCGCGCCGACGAGGCCGCCGATCAGGGCGTGCGTCGAGCTCGAGGGGAGGCCGAGCCACCAGGTGAGCAGGTTCCAGACGATCGCGCCGATGAGCGCGGCGAGAACGGTCGTCTCGGTCGCGAGGCCGGTGTCGATGATCCCCTTGCCGACCGTCTTCGCGACCGCGGTCGTGACGAACGCGCCCGCGAGGTTCGCGACGGCGGAGACGAGCACGGCCCAGCGCGGCGAGAGCGCACGGGTGCCGACCCAGGTCGCGATGTAGTTCGCGGTGTCGTGGAAGCCGTTCGTGAAGTCGAAGCCGAGCGCGACGACAACGACGACGACGAGTAGGACGCTGCTCAACGGTTCTTGACGAGAATCGCTTCGAGCACGTCGGCGGCGTTCTCGCAGGCGTCGACGGCTTCCTCGAGCTGCTCGTGGATGTCCTTCCAGCGGATCAGCGCGATCGCGTCGAGACCGCCGCTGAAGAGCTCGGCGATCGCCTCGCGCGAGATGCGGTCCCCCTCGTCCTCGAGCTCGCGCAGCTCGATCAGCTGGCGCTTCGAGTCCTTGAAGCCTTCGAGGCGGGCGATCGCCTCGGACAGCTTGCCCGCCGCGCGCTGGATCACCTCGGCCTGGCGGCGCGCCTGCGGACGCACCTCGCGAACGCCGTAGAGGACGATTTTCTCGGCCGAGTCGTCGACGTGGTCGCAGATGTCGTCGAGCACGCCGGCGAGGCGATACATGTCGTCGCGGTCGAATGGCGTCACGAACGTCCGGTTGATGAGGTCGACGAGCTCGTGCGTGAGCCGGTCGCCGTGGTGCTCGAGCTCCTTGATGTCGCGCATGCGCGCGTCCGAGTGCTCCGGAAAATCGTTCAGGAGGTCGATGAGCCGCTGCGAGATCGCGACCGCGTTGGCGGCGGCCTGGTTGAAGAGGTCGAAGAACTCGCGCTTCTGTGGGACGAGGCTGATTCGTGCCATGAATCCGGTGTGATACACGGTTTCGCTGTCCGACCGCGTAGGTACCGTGCAGTCCAGATGGGGCTCGATATCCCTGATTTCCAGGCATATCAGGGCACCGAGCCACCGCGCTTCGCCAGTCAGGCCGAGCTCGAGTGCGCCAAGGTGCTCGACTACTACGGAATCCCGTGGCTCTACGAGCCGCGAACCTTCGTACTCGAGGAGGACGAGGACGGCCGGGTGCGGGAGGCGTTCGCGCCCGACTTCTATCTGCCGCAGCAAGATCTGTACATCGAGCTCACCGTGATGAAGCAGTCGCTCGTCACGCGGAAGAACCGGAAGCTGCGCAAGTTGCGCGAGCGCTACCCGGACGTCCGGATCAAGCTCTTCTACAAGCGAGACCTCGAACGGCTGGCTCAGCACTTCCGTCTCGATCTGGCGTCATAGATCCGCGCATCGGAGAGATCTATCTCTCGGCCGATGAGCTGGCGGCCCGCGTGGGCGAGCTGGGCGCCGAGATCGCGCGCGACTACGAAGGACGAGAGCCGATTCTCGTCGGCTCGCTGAAAGCGAGCTTCGTCTTCCTCACCGACCTGTCGCGGGCGATGCCGATGCTGCACGCGCTCGACTTCGTCGAGCTCGCGGGCTATGGCAGCGCGCAGATGGGCGGGCACGAGCAGATCCGCGTCCTGAAGGATCTCGACGCCGACATCGCAGGACGCGACGTGATCGTCGTCGAGGACGTGATCGACACGGGGCTCACGCTCAACTACCTCGTCCGGACCTTCGAGCTGCGCGCGCCGCGTTCCGTGGCGGCGGTGACCCTGCTCGACCGGCCGTACAGGCGGCTCGTCGACGATCTGCCGGTGCGGTACGTCGGCTTCGTCGTGCCCGACGAGCTCTTCGTCGGCTACGGCTTCGACCTCGACGAGCGCTGGCGGCAGCTGCCCGACCTGCGGCTCCTCCACCTCGGCGCCGCCGGGCAGCAAACTTAGGCTAGTCTAACTTTTGTGACAGTCGACGAGGCCGCGGTCGACCGCGGCGAGCGGATCCTCCGAGGCACCTCGCGGTTCCGCCTCCTGCCCTTCCTCGGCCCCGCGTTCATCGCGGCCGTCGCCTACATCGATCCGGGCAATTTCGCGACGAACATCGCGGGCGGCTCGAAGTACGGCTACACGCTGCTCTGGGTGATCGTCGCCTCGAACCTGATGGCGATGCTGATCCAGACGCTGTCGGCGAAGCTCGGCATCGCGACCGGCCGGAACCTCGCGGAGGTCTGCCGCGACCGCTTCTCGCGCCGCGTGTCGCTCGGGCTCTGGGTGCAGGCGGAGGTGATCGCGATCGCGACCGACCTCGCCGAGTTCCTCGGGGCGGCGCTCGGGATGCACCTGCTGTTCGGGATCGGGCTCTTCCCGGCGGCGCTGCTGACGGCGGTCGCCGCGTTCGCCATTCTCGGGCTGCAGCGGTTCGGCTTCCGCCCGCTCGAGGCGACGATCGGCGTGATCGTGCTCACGATCGGGCTCTGCTACGTCGTCGAGCTCTTCAAGGCCCGGCCCGACTGGGCCTCTGTCGGCAAGCACGCGGTCCTGCCCGAGTTCCAGGGCAGCGGCTCGGTGCTGCTCGCGGTCGGGATCCTCGGCGCGACGGTGATGCCGCACGTCATCTGGCTCCACTCGGCGTTGATGCAGGACCGCATCCGGCCGGAGAACGACCAGCAGGCGCGGCGGCTGATGCGCCTGACGAAGATCGACGTCGGCATCGCGATGGCAATCGCCGGGCTGATCAACATGGCGATGCTCATCATGGCTGCGAGCACGTTCTTCAAGAGCGGCCTGCACAACGTCGAGTCGCTCGAGGGCGCGCACAAGACGCTTGTGCCGCTGCTCGGCGGTGCGTCGAGCCAGATCTTCGCGCTCGCGCTCCTCTTCTCCGGGCTCTCGAGCTCGGCGATCGGCACGCTCGCGGGTCAGGTCGTGATGCAGGGGTTCATCCGCAGGCGGATCCCGATCGTCGTCCGCCGGCTCGTGACGATGGCGCCGGCGTTCGTCGTGATCGGGCTCGGCGCCGACCCGTCGCGGACGCTGGTGATCAGCCAGGTCCTGCTCTCGTTCGGCATTCCGTTCGCGCTCATCCCGCTCGTGCTCTTCACCGCGAAGCGTGACCTGATGGGCGTGCTCGTGAACGCGAAGGCGACGAACCTCGCAGCCGCCCTCGTCGCGGCCGTGATCATCGGCCTGAACATCTTCCTGCTCGTCCAGACGTTCAAGCCGTAACCATCCGGTCGCGCGACTCGTTTATCACTTGAAAGTAAGAAACCAAGCCTCACGAGGTCGTCTCCCAACGGTGCCGGCCGCCTCCCCCCGGGGCGGCCGGCACCTCGTTCCCCGGCGGATCCACCCCGGTGACAGGCACGGGGCACGACTTCGTCACGAACTATCCACAGGACTCCCCGAAACCAGCCCTGGAGGCCGTCGGCGGGGCGGCTCGGCCTCCGCTGGCCGAACCCTGGTGACAGTCACCGAGGAGAACCGCTAGGGCAAATAGCCGAGCGGGTCGACCGGGTTGCCGTTCAGGCGTACCTCGAAATGGAGGTGCGGGCCCGTGCAGAAGCCCGTGCAGCCGACGTAGCCGATCGTCTGGCCCTGGGAGACCTGTTGGTTGCAGGTGACGCCGATGCGGGACTGGTGGCCGTAGAGCGTCGCGAGGCCGTTGTGGTGGTCGATCATCACGAGGTTTCCGTAGCCGGACATCCAGCCGCACCAGACGACGGTGCCATTCCCGGCCGCGTGGATCGGGGTGCCGCTCGGGACGCCGATGTCGATGCCCGGATGCAGAGTGCCCCAGCGCATGCCGAACGGGCTCGTGATCGGGCCCGAGAGCGGCCACGCGAAGCCGCTCGTCGCCGGTGGCTCGGACGTCGCGCCGCCCGCCGCGACGCTCCCGGCCTGCGTCGAGCCGGCGCGCAGCTTCGCAGCCAGCTGGGCGCTCGCCGACTCGAGCGCCTTCGACTCCTGAATCTCGTCCTCGACCTGCTTGCGCGTGATGACGAGTGCGCGGCCCTTGTCCGAGCGCGCGCCGGCGAGCTTGCCTCTGCTCGAGAGCAGCTCGCCGCGCAGGATCGCCTGCTGCTGCACGCGCGCGTTGATCACGTGCGTCTCCTGCTTCACGCTGCTGCGCACCTTCGTCGTCGCCGCCCGCTGCCGCTTGATCTGGCGCTTCGCCGTTGC
>JANMQZ010000251.1:0-4145 GCA_031370755.1 Actinomycetes bacterium | reverse complement strand
CAACGTCGAGCTGAAGCCGGGTGGCGGCGCCAAGATGGCGCGCTCCGCCGGCTCGGGCATCCAGCTCGTCGCGAAGGACGGCCCGCACGCCGTGCTCCGCCTGCCGTCCGGCGAGATGCGCCGCGTCCTCTTGACGTGCCGGGCTACCGTCGGCCAGGTCGGCAACGTCGACCACCAGAACATCAACTGGGGCAAGGCCGGCCGCAACCGCTGGAAGGGCAAGCGCCCGTCCGTGCGCGGCTCCGCGATGAACCCCGTCGACCACCCGCACGGCGGCGGCGAGGGCAAGTCGAAGGGCGGCCGCCACCCGGTCACGCCGTGGGGCGTGCCGACGCTTGGCAAGCGCACGCGCTCGAAGCACAAGGAATCGAACAAGCTGATCGTCCGCGGCCGTCGCCGCGGCAAGGAGGGTCGCCGCAAATGAGCAGAAGCTCGAAGAAGGGGCCGTTCGTGCAGGAGCGCCTGCTGGAGCGGATCACGGCGATGAACACCGCGGGTCAGAAGAACATGATCCGCACGTGGTCGCGCAGCTCGACCGTCTTCCCGGAGATGGTCGGTCACACGATCGCGGTCCACGACGGGCGCAAGCACGTCCCCGTGTTCATCTCGGAGCAGATGGTCGGGCACAAGCTCGGCGAGTTCGCACCCACCCGGACGTTCCGCGGTCACGCGGGCGACAAGGCGGCAAAGGTCAAGAGGTAATGGCAGTCGTCGAGACAGATAAGCGCACCGTGCGTGCGCAGGCGAAGTACGTGCACTCGAGCGCGCGCAAGGCGCGGCTCGTCACGGACCTCATTCGCGGCCGCTCCGTGCCCGAGGCCCGCACCATCCTCGCGTTCTCCGATCGCGCGATCGCGCGCGACATCGAGCGCGTGCTGCACTCCGCCGTGTCGAACGCGGAGTCGCGGCCCGACCTGCTCTGGAACGGCGACGAGCTGCTCGTTGCGACCGCATACGCGGATGAAGGGCCGACCCTCAAACGGCACAGAGCGCGAGCGAGGGGGCGTGTCGGCCGCATCATGAAGCGCACGTGTCACATCACGGTCGAGCTTGTCGAGAGCGAAACACGTGTCTCCGCTACCGCTGGCGCGGCACCGGAGACTAGGCCTAGCCGTAAGCGGACAACTCCGGCGCAAGAGCCGGCTCTCGAAACGGCACCTGCCGTCGAAGCCGAGACGGTTGCAGCGGATGAAGACCCGCAGGCAAGCGAAAGCCCAGTCGCGAAGCCGAAGGCTTCGCGACGCCGGGAAAGCAAGGAGGACTGACATGGGACAGAAGATCCATCCTGGCGGGCTTCGCGTCGGCGTAATCCACGATTGGAAGAGCAACTGGTACACGGGCACGAAGGAGTTCCCCGCGTACATCCTCGAGGACGTCCGCATCCGCGAGCACATCTACAAGAAGCTCGCGCACGCGGGGCTCTCGGACATCCTGATCCGCAAGGACAAGCAGCGGATCACGGTCGACATCTACACCGCGCGCCCCGGCATCGTCATCGGCAAGTCCGGTGTCGAGGTCGACGCGCTGCGCAAAGAGCTGCACGCGATCACGCAGAAGAACGTTCACATCAACATCAACGAGATCAAGCGCCCCGAGCTCGACGCGAAGCTCGTCGCGCAGTCGATCGCCGAGCAGCTGTCGAACCGCGTCGCATTCCGCCGCGCCATGAAGCGCGCGCTTGCAAGCGCGATCCGCACGGGTGCCGCAGGCGTGAAGATCCAGTGCTCGGGCCGCCTCGGCGGCGGCGAGATGAGCCGGCGCGAGACGTACAACGAAGGCCGCGTGCCGCTGCACACGATCCGCGCCGACATCGACTACGGCTTCGTCGAGGCGCGCACCGCCTCCGGTCGCATCGGCGTCAAGGTGTGGATCAACAAGGGCGAGATCATGCCGAAGGGCTTCGACACCGCCGGCGGCGACGACGCGCGCCTCGGTGATCAGGACGCACGCCGCCGTCGCGGCGGTGCGACCGAAGGCCTCGGCGCCTCCCGCGAGAGCGGTCGCGGGCGCAGCCAGGATCGCGAGGGCCTCGGCCCGGTCAAGCGGCGCCGCGGCCCGGGTGGCGGCGGCGGCGGTGGCGGTCGTGGAGCCGGCGGTGCAGGCGGCGGCCGCGGGCCCGGCGGTAGCGGTGGCGGAGGTCGTCCTCCCGCCGGCGGTGGCGGCGGTCGCGGTCGCGGCCCCGGTGCGGGCGCACGTCCGGCCGGCGGTGGCGGCGGGACGCGTCCCGCGTCGAACCGCCCGCGCAAGCAGGATCCGGCCGTCGAGAAGCCGGCCACCGAGGACACGCCGGTGATCGAGCCGACCGTCGAGGAGACCCCGAAGAGCGAGGCGCCGAAGAACGACGCGCCTGAGACGACGCCCGAGAGCACGGAAGGGGCTGAGTCCTGATGTTGATGCCGAAGAAGACGAAGTTCCGCAAGGTGCATCGCGGCCGCCGTCGCGGCGAGACGAAGGGCCAGTCGACGGTGCAGTTCGGCGACTACGGCCTGAAGGCGATCGACCGCGGCTGGATCACGAACCGCCAGATCGAGGCCGCCCGTATCGCGATGACCCGCAAGATCAAGCGCGGCGGCAAGGTCTGGATCAACGTCTTCCCGGACAAGAGCTTCACCAAGAAGCCCGCCGAGACCCGGATGGGCTCAGGCAAGGGCTCGCCGGAAGGCTGGGTCGCCGTGATCAAGCCCGGGCGCGTGATGTTCGAGCTCGCCGGCGTGCCGGAGCCGCTCGCGAAGGAAGCGCTCCGCCTCGCGGGCCAGAAGCTGTCGGTGAAAACCAAAGTTGTGAAGAGAGAGGCTGAGCTCTTTTGACCAGGCCAAGTGAACTGCGCGATCTGACGGACGACGAGCTCGACCACCGGCTGACCGAACGCCGGCAGGAGCTCTTCAACCTCCGCTTCCAGTCGGTGACCGGCTCGCTCGAGAACAGCGCGCGCCTGAAGCTGACGAAGCGCGAGATCGCGCGGATCCTGACCGTGCAGACCGAGCGCGAAGCCCAGGCCGCAAAGCAGAACGGATAAACGAGAGAGATATGGCTGACAAGAAGAAGAAGACCGAAGAGACACCCGAAGAGACCGCGCCCGAGGCTCAGGTTCCGGCTGTGCCGGAACCTGAGGCTGAGACGCCTGAGCCCGAAGCAGCTGAGCCGATCGAGGCTCCAGTTGCGGCCGAGGCCGAGGAAGAGACGCCCGCACCCACGGCAGACGCCGAGGAGGAGGCCACGACTCTTGCCGCAGAGGAGCCGGCAGCCCCGGCCGACGACGCGCCGGCAGCCGAGCCGACCGCCGAAGCCGCAGCCGAGTCTCCGGCAGAGCCGGAGACCATCGCACCAGCCGTCTCACAACCGAAGGCGAAGAAGAAGCGGCCGCCGCGCTCGGAGCGCCCGAAGAAGACGCGCGTGACGCGCACGCCTTCGAGCGAGCGCAAGCCGATCGCGCGCGAGCCGAAGCCCGAACACGAGCGCGGCCGGCGCCAGGAGCGCCGCGGCGTCGTCGTCTCCGATGCGATGGACAAGACGATCGTCGTCAAGGTCGAGTCGATCGGCTCGCACCGGCGCTACAAGAAGGTCATCCGCCGCTCGGCGAAGTTCCACGCGCACGACGAGCAGAACTCCGCAAAGGTCGGCGACGTCGTTCGCATCATCGAGACGCGGCCGCTCTCGAAGACGAAGAACTGGCGTCTCGCCGAGATCGTCGAGGTCGCGAAGTGATCCAGCAGGAATCGAGACTCAAGGTCGCCGACAACACCGGCGCCCGCGAGCTGCTGTGCATCCGCGTGATGGGCGGCCACCACCGCCGCTACGCGCGGGTCGGCGACATCATCGTCGGCACGGTCAAGACCGCGACGCCGCAGGGCGCCGTCAAGAAGGGCGAGGTCGTGCGCGCGGTCGTCGTACGCACGAAGAAGCCGTTCGGCCGCAACGACGGCACGTCGATCGCCTTCGACGAGAACGCGGCCGTGATCATCGACAACCAGCGCAACCCGCGCGGCACCCGCATCTTCGGGCCGGTCGCGCGCGAGTTGCGCGAGAAGAACTTCATGAAAATCGTCTCACTAGCGCCGGAGGTGCTTTGACATGGCGCAAACACTGAAGATCCGCAAGGGCGACACCGTCCAGGTGATGAAGGGCAAGGACCGCGGCAAGCAGGG
>JANMQZ010000247.1:0-13859 GCA_031370755.1 Actinomycetes bacterium | reverse complement strand
CCGGCGCGCTCTCGGCGTACTTCCTCGACGCCGAGACGAGCGAGCTGCACGAGAGCCTCTCGGACGGCCAGCGCACACACGACCTCGACATCGCGGAGGAGAACCTCGCCGGCGAGCTCTTCGACCTCGCCGCCGAGCTCGACCGCGACGTCGTCAGCGACCCGTTCGAGTTCGGGAGCGCTGTCCGCCGCTCGTACGAGAACCTGTGGGACGAGCTGACGCGCGACGAGATCTTCAAGCTCGGCGAAGGACACAAGCTCGAGGACCGGCTGCGCCGGCTGAATGCACTCGGCTTCGACGTCGAGGAGGTCGAGCTCGTGAGTGAGGGCGACGACGTGCGGCTCGCGCTCCAGCCGAAGGTCGTCGAGCCGGGTCATTACCGGCGCCGCCTGCTCCGCCTGACCGGGCTCGATGCGCAGGAGAACCAGGCGCGCCGGCTCCTGAACGACATCACGCGCTACCGCACGTGGCTCGAGCGCACGGGCGAGAAACCGGTGTCGGACGCGGCAGCGGCGGGCCGGTGGCTCGCGGAGGTGTTCGAGCCGACGGTCGCCGCGGTGCCGCCGGAGCTGCGCGGACGGCGCGCCGCCGCGGAGCTCTTCCACGAGCTGCTCGAGCACCGCTGGTTCCTCTCCGAGAAAGAGGGCCGCGACGTCGGGCTGAAGAAGGCGATCCCCAACTACATCGAGACAGTCCTGCGGCCCGCAGCAGACGAGAAACTGCCGCTTTGACTCACCCGCAACAGAAATAATGCGCCGAACTCGCCCTGGGAGGAGCCGTGACCGTGTCCGCATCGACCCCTGATCCGCGCCGCTGGCAGGCGCTCGCACTCGTCTGCGTCGCCTTCTTCATGACGGTGCTCGACGTCTCGATCGTCAACGTCGCGCTGCCGTCGATCAAGACGGCGCTGAACGTCGCGGAGAAGGACCTGCAGTGGGTCATCACCGCGTACACGATCACGTTCGGCGGCTTCCTCCTGCTCGGTGGCCGCGCGGGCGACCTGCTCGGCCGCCGGCGCATGTTCATGATCGGCATCACCGTCTTCGCCGCGGCGTCACTCGTCTGCGGCTTCGCCGGCTCGATCGGCGTGCTGATCGCCGCGCGGGCGGTGCAGGGGCTCGGCGCCGCGATCATCTCGCCGGCGACGCTCTCGATCATCACGACGACCTTCGAGGAAGGCTCCGAACGCAACAAGGCGCTCGGGATCTGGGGTGCGATGGGCGGCAGCGGCGCCGCGGCCGGCGTGCTCTTCGGCGGCATCCTCACGAAATACGCGGGCTGGGAGTGGATCTTCTTCGTCAACGTGCCCGTCGGCGTCGCCGTGCTCCTGCTGACACGGCCGCTCGTCCGTGAGAGCCGCATCGCAGGGCTGCACGGCTTCGACTTCCCCGGCGCCGCAACAATCACGTCCAGCCTTGCGCTTCTCGTCTACGGCATCTCGAAGGCTCCCGACGTGGGCTGGGCGACCGGACGCACGATCGGCATCCTCATCGCCGCGGCAGTGCTGCTCGTCGCCTTCGTCGTGATCGAGCGGCGACAGGAAGCGCCGATGGTGCCGTTCCGCATCTTCAAGTTACGGACCGTGACCGGCGCGAACGTCGCCGGCTTCCTGCTCGGAGCCGTCGTCTTCTCGAACTTCTTCCTCTTGACGCTATACGTGCAGCAGGTGCTGCACTACTCGGCGCTGAAGACCGGGCTGACCTTTCTCTTCACCGCCGGAACCCTCATCCCCGTCTCCGGCGCGTCGCAGGCGCTCGTGACGAAGATCGGCGTCCGCCCGGTGCTCGTCACCGGGCTCGCGCTGATGACGGGCGGCATGCTCTGGTACACGCAGATCCCCGTGCACGGCAAATTCGCGGCCGACCTCCTGCCCGGCTATCTGATGGTCGGCGTCGGCATGGCGTTCTCGTTCATCCCGATGTCGATCGCGGCGCTCGCAGGGGTCGAGAATCACGAGGCCGGGCTCGCGTCGGGGCTGATCAACACGTCGCAGCAGATCGGCGGCGCACTCGGCGTCGCGATAGCGGCGACCGTTGCATTCACGCACGCGAAGACGCTGATCGCGAGCGGGCACGACGCGCTGAGTGCGCAAACGAGCGGCTTCGCACTCGGCTTCTGGGTGATCGCCGGCATCGCCGCGGTCTCGGTCGTCGCTGCCTTCCTGCTCGTCCGCGGCGGCGAGCTCGAGACTGTCGAGGCGGAGGCCCTGCAAACGGCCTAGGGCGTCGCGTGGAATACGCTTCGCGGCGATGGCCCGGGACTATCCGACAATCCTCGAGCTCGTCGGCACGACGCCGATCGTCCGCCTGCCGAAGCTCTCGCCGGCGGGCGGCGCGGACGTGCTCGCGAAGCTCGAGTACCTGAACCCCGGCGGCTCGGTGAAGGACCGGATCGGCCTGCCGATGATCGAGGCAGCCGAGCGCGAGGGGAAGCTTCGTCCCGGCGGGACGATCGTCGAGCCGACCTCCGGCAACACCGGCGTCGGGCTCGCGATCGGCGCCGCGATCAAGGGCTACCGCTGCATCTTCGTCATGCCCGACAAGATGAGCCAGGAGAAGATCGCGCTGCTGCGCGCGTACGGCGCCGAGGTCGTGATCACGCCGACCGCGGTCGACCACGATTCGCCCGAGAGCTACTACTCGGTGTCCGACCGTCTCGCCGAGGAGATACCCGGTGGCTACAAGCCGGACCAGTATTCGAACATGGCGAACCCCGAGGCGCACTACGCAATCACCGGGCCTGAGATCTGGGAGCAGACGGACGGCGGCGAGATCGACGCGATCGTCGTCTCCGTCGGCACCGGCGGCACGATCAGCGGCGTCGGCCGCTACTTCAAGGAGCGGAGACCGGAGGTGCTCATCGTCGGCGCCGATCCCGAGGGCTCGGTCTACACCGCGCAGGCCGACGGCGATCTCCATCCGTATCTCGTGGAAGGCATCGGCAAGGACACCTGGCCGGAGACGATGGATCCGAAGGTCGTCGACGAGTGGGTGCGCGTCTCGGATCGCGAGTCGTTCCGGTGGGCGCGCCGCCTCGCTCGCGAAGAAGGGATTCTCGCGGGCGGCTCCGGCGGAACGTCCGTGTTCGCCGCCGTGCAGGTCGCGGAGCGGCTCGGTCCGGGGAAGCGCGTGCTGACGATGATCCCCGACTCCGGGCGCAACTATCTCTCGAAGTTCTTCGACGACAACTGGATGCTCGAGCACGGCTTCATCGAGCGGCAGGCGCCGCTACCCACCGTCGCCGAGGTGCTGCGTGCGAAGCACGGCGACGACATGCCGGCGCTCGTCACGATCTCCGCGCACCAAAAGGTCGGCGAGGGCATCGACACGATGCAGCGCTACGGGATCTCGCAGCTACCGGTCGTGCGCGACGGCGAGTGCGAGTCGCTCGCCGACGTCATCGGCTCGCTTCAGGATCGCGCGCTCCTCGAGCGCGTGTTCACGAACCCCGACGTCCTGCACGAAGACGTTGCGAACGCGATGCAGCCCCCGCTTGGGGCCGTCGAAGGCTCGGCGACGGTCGACGAGGTGTTCGCGACGCTGACGGGCGGCATGAACGCCGTTGTTGTCGCACGCGAGGGCAAGCCGGTCGGCGTGCTGACGCGCTCCGATCTGCTCGAGTTCCTCGCGCACCGGCGATAGACCCGGTGACCAGGCCGAGGGTCTGGTCACTCCTAAGACCGCAACCAGGTTGCAACCACGTTGCAACCTGGTTGCATGGGTTGGCTACTGCTGCGTCCGCGAGCCGTTCCGCTTCGCGCGGTCGCCGAGCTCGCGCGTCGCGATCAGCGCAACCCGCGCGTCGTCGAGCAGCTCGGCGACGAGGTCGAGCCGCTCCTGCTCGACGCGGAGCTCGAGCAGCTGCTGCTTCGCCTCAGGCGGCAGCTCGACCTGGGCCGCGAGCTCGAACGAGAGCTGCGGCGACGCTTCGTCCGGCTCGTCGGTCTCGGCCCCGGCGAGCGCTGCGAGCGCGCGGAACGCCCCGGCGGCGCGAAGCGCCGTCTCCGGGTCGACGTCGCCGGGGTCGTCTTCGACCTCACCGATCTCCGCAGTCATGAACGACCGGCCGCGCGTGAGTGCCTCGACCCGGAAGCGCGGACAGCCCTCGACGAGGATGGTCAGCCGGCCGTCGTCGAATCGCTCGAGCACCTCCGTGATCGACGCGCGCGTACCGATCTCGCGCACACCCTCCTCGTCGGCGTACACGAGCCCGAACTCCTCGTCGGCATCGAGGCACTCGCCGATCAGCTCCTGATAGCGCGGCTCGAAGATGTGGAGCGGGACCCGCTCGGTCGGGAGCAGGACGATGCCGAGTGGAAACAGGCCGATCTCCGCCATCGACCTAAGGGTACGCGCCGTCAGTAGCATGGCCGCATGGCTGTCGAACGTCTCGAGACCCTGCTGCGCGGCGCCTTTCCCGATGCGGATGAGCTCCGCGTCGAAGACCGCACGGGCGGCGGCGATCACTTCCAGGTGGTCGTGACGAGCACGCGCTTCGACGGCCTCCCGCTGCTCGACCAGCATCGCCTCGTCAACGAGGCGCTTGCGGAGCCGCTCCGCGACGGCACAATTCACGAACTGCGAATCAAGACGAGAGGGACTGTATGAGCGAGCTCAAGGATCAGATCAAGAACGTCATCGAGAACGAGCCGGTCGCGCTCTTCATGAAGGGCACACCGCAGTTCGTGATGTGCGGAAACTCCGATCGCGCACTGCGCGCGTTGCGCGACGCTGGAGCCCCCGTGACCGCGGTGAACATCCTCCCGGATCCCGCGATTCGCCAGGAGCTCGCCGAGCTCTCGGGCTGGCCGACGATCCCCGCCGTGTTCGTGAACGGCGATCTGATCGGCGGCGCCGACATCACGCAGGAACTCGCCGAGAGCGGCGAGCTGACGCGCGTGCTCGAGGAGAAGCTCGGCGCGGACTACCGCGACGGCGCGGAAGAGCGCGTCGTCGACGTGCTCGCCCCCGCCCAGCGATAGCCGATCGCGGGAATCGCTCCCGCGCCGATCAACGTCTGCTCGAGCGCCTCACTCGACGGACCGCCGAGCCAGCGGTGGAAGTACGGCACCCACTCGAGCGTGAGCTCCTCGTAGCGCGCGCGCAGCGCAGCGAGCAGCGTCGTGTGCGGGTGGAGATCGGGATGGCGTATTCGCCATTCGTCGAGATCGCGTGGCCCGTACGGATCGGCGCCCGCCGCCCGAAGCATCCGGTGCTGGCTCTCGTACCAGTCCTGCGCGATCGCATCGATGCGATCCCACGCGAACTCGTCGACGAGCAGGAGCGGCGCGAGCGACGCCAGCAGGTCGAGGCCCTCGTCGAGCGGGTTGACATGGTGCAGCACGCGACCGGCGACCACGGCGTCCCACTCTCCTAGTAACAGTCTGTTACCAGGCTCCTGGAACGTCGCCTGGAGGAACCGCTCGCCCTCGGGCGCAGCCGGGTCGACGCCGAGCGAGTCGTAGCCGCGCGCGGCGAGCTCTTCGACGAGGCCGCCCTCGCGGCCGCAGCCGATCTCGAGGACTCGACGTGGAGGCGGGGGCAACTGCTCGAATACGAACGTGGCGAAGTCGCTCACGACCGTCAGCCTCGCAGAGATCCGCCGCCGAGTGACGGAGGCGCAGGGCTACGCCGTGCGCTCGCGCAAGGGAACGGCGGCCGAGCTCCTCGCAGCCGTGCAGCGCCTCGGCTGCGTGCAGCTCGACTCGATCTCGACCGTCGAGCGCAGCCACCGCATCGCGCTCGGCGCGCGCATCGGCGCCTATCCCGAGCCCGCCGTCTCGAAGCTGATGCGCGAGGGGCGGATCTTCGAGTACTGGGCGCACGAGGCGTGCCTCGTCCCGATCGAGGACTACCGCATGCACCGCTGGCGGATGACGGAGTTCGCCGAGTCGCACCCGTGGACCGGCAACGTCTTCGAGCGCGAGCCTGAGCTGACCGCGCAGGTGCTGCGTGAGATCGCGGAGCGCGGCCCGCTCGCCTCACGCCACTTCGAAGGGAAAGGGTCGGGCGGCATGTGGAACTGGAAGCCGGCGAAGGTCGTACTCGAGGCGCTGCACTCCGCCGGCCGGCTCGTGATCGCCGGGCGCGAGAACTTTCAGCGGATCTACGACCTGCCGGAGCGCGTCGTCCCGGCCGAGCACCTGAACGGCTCGACACCGACGCGCGACGAGTACGTGCGCTGGGCGACGCTCCGCGGCGTCCACGCGCGCGGCGCGCTCACCGAAGCGGCGGTTGCCGAGATGTGGCGCCTCGGCGGCGGCGCCGCCGGCGTCCGGCCGCACGCGGACGCACTCGTCGCCGAGGGGCTCCTCCGCAAGCTCGATGTCGAGGATGGCAAGGCGCCGGTGCTCGTTCCCGCGGCGGCCGAGCCCGGCGGCTCGCTGCCGCAGGCGGTGCTGCTCTCACCGTTCGACAACCTCGTCTGGGATCGCACGTTCCTCGAGCGGGTCTTCGGCTTCCGCCACGTGATCGAGGTCTACAAGCGCGAGCACGAGCGGGTCTACGGCTACTACGTCCTGCCGCTCCTGCGCCGCGACCGCCTCGTCGGCCGCGCCGACTTGAAGCACGACCGCGGCGAAGGCGTGCTGCGCGTGAAGGCCTTTCATGCGGAGCCCGGCGTGCGCGGGAACCTCGACGAGGCGCTCGACGCCGCCGCAGCGCGGCTCGCCCGCGTTTTGGGCGCCGAGCAGGTCGTTGGTTCGTAGACTTCCGGGATGGACTTCGAGACCCGAGCCATCCACGAGGGGCAGGAGCCGGATCCGGCCACCGGCGCGATCATCACGCCGATCTACCAGACCTCGACCTTCGTCCAGGACGCGGTCGGCGAGCACAAGGGGTACGACTACGCGCGCGTCGCGAACCCGACCCGCACCGCGCTCCAGGTGGCGCTCGCCTCGCTCGAAGGCGCAGACCACGGCATCGCCTTCTCGTCGGGCCTCGGGGCAACGACGACGCTCATGCACCTCGTCGATCCGGGCCAGCGCGTTGTCCTGATCGCCGACGTCTACGGCGGCGTCTACCGCATGACGTCGCAGGTGTACGAGCCGAAGGGCTACCTGTTCGACTACGTCCCGGCGGCCGAGTTCCCGAACCTGCGCCATCACCTCGACGACAACACGCGCATCGTCTGGATCGAGTCGCCGTCGAACCCGCTGTTGAACGTCGTCGACATCCGCGCCGCAGCCGACGCCGCGCACGACGTCGGCGCGATCCTCGTCGTCGACAACACGTTTGCCACGCCGTACCTCCAGCAGCCGCTCGAGCTCGGCGCCGACGTCGTCGTGCACTCGACGACGAAGTACCTCGGCGGCCACTCCGACACCGTCGGCGGCTTCATCGCGACGAACGACCCGACGATCGCCGAGCGGCTCTACTTCCTCCAGAAGTCGCTCGGAGCGGTGCCCGGCCCCTTCGACTCGTGGCTCGTGCTGCGCGGGATCAAGACGCTCGCGGTCCGCATGCGGCAGCACTGCGAGAACGCGATGCAGATCGCGCTGTGGTTGGAACGGCGCGGCAATGTCGAGCGAGTGCTGTATCCAGGCCTCCCGTCGCATCCGAACCACGCGCTCGCCGCACGGCAGATGCGCGACTTCGGCGGCATGGTCTCGTTCCTCGCGCATTCGGAGGAGGAAGCGATCGCACTCGTCGCGCGCACGAAGATCTTCCAGCTCGCGGAATCGCTCGGCGGCGTCGAGAGCCTGATCGAAGTGCCAGCGCGGATGACGCACGCGTCAACGGCGACGGCCCCGTTCGCCGCACCGCCGAACCTCGTGCGCCTTTCGGTCGGCATCGAGTCGGTCGCGGATCTGATTGCGGACCTCGAGCACGCGCTCGTGCCCGCCGCCGTCTCCCGGTGAGCGATAGAGCCGTCGTCTTCGTCGAGATCCCGGCCGGATCGCGGAACAAGTACGAGTACGACGAGGAGCTCGGCGGCATCGTGCTCGACCGCCGCCTCTTCACGGCGATGGCATATCCGGCCGACTACGGCTACGTCGAGGGGACGCTCGCCGAGGACGGCGACCCGTTGGACGCGCTCGTGCTCGTCTCCGATCCGACGTTCCCCGGCTGCCGCATTCGGGTGAGGCCGATCGGCGTCTTCCACATGACCGACGAGAAGGGACCCGACGAGAAGCTTCTCTGCGTGCCGCTCGGCGATCCGTCGTTCGAGCGCATCCGCGACATCCATGACGTCAACTCGGAGCTCCGCGACGAGATCGAGCACTTCTTCCAGCGCTACAAGGATCTCGAGCCGTCGAAGAAGACCGAGACGCGCGGCTGGGGCAACCGGACCGAAGCCGACACGATTCTCGCGAAGGCGCGCGAACGCGCATGAGCGGTGTCTGGGTGGCGCCGCTCGGTAGCCAGCTCGACCTGCTCGTGCAGTGGCTCGAGCCGATCCTCGCCCGCCCCGGGCTCGTCCGCGAGCCCGCGTTCCAGATCGTCGTCGGCCAGGCCGCAGGCGACCCCGGCACGATCGAGCTCGAGCCGTTCGACGCGCTCGTCGGGCCCGTGCAGTTCGCAGCGGAGGGCGTCGTCGCAGAGGTGATCCCCGTCGAGCCGTTTCTCGCGCTCCGCGCGCAGATCGGCGCGGACGGCGAGTACGCCCCACGCGTCGTCTTCGCGCGCGCGGACGGCACGCACGACTACGAGCCGATCGAAGCCGTCGCGTCGGAAGCCGTTTTCATCGACTCGCTTATCCTCGTCTGATGCCCGAGCTGATCGACCTCCACCACATGGGCCACGAGCGCACGGTCGCCTCGTACCTGCTCGACACCGACGACGGCCCGGCGCTCTTCGACTGCGGGCCGACGACGACGATCGACGCGTTGAAGGCCGGCCTCACTCAACGCGGCCTCGAGCTCGGGGACATCCGGCACCTGCTCCTCAGCCACATTCATCTCGACCACGCAGGCGCGTCAGGGGTGCTCGTGCGCGAGCAGCCGTCGCTCCAGGTGCACGTCTCCGAGATCGGCGCGCCGCACCTCGTCGAGCCCGAGCGGCTCGAGCGCAGCGCGCGCAGGCTCTACGGCGAGAGCTTCAACACGCTCTGGGGCGAGCTCGCACCGGTGCCGCGCGAGAACGTGCACGTCGTCGGCAACCGCGTGCTCGGCCTCGACTGCTTCCCGACGCCGGGCCACGCCTCGCACCACGTGTCGTATCTCGACCGCGACGGCACGCTCTACGCCGGCGACGCCGCAGGCGTCCGCATCCAGCCCGGCCACGTGGTGCTGCCGCCGACGCCGCCGCCCGAGCTCGACATCGAGGCCTGGCAGCGGACAATCGAGGAGATCGAGCGCCGTGACCCGGAGCGGCTCGCGCTCATCCACTTCGGCATCGCGGACGACCCGCAGCGGCACCTTGCCGAGCTTCGGCTCGAGCTCTACGACTGGGCCGACTTCGTGCGCGGCGGTGCCGGCGAGGAGGAGTTCGTCGAGTACGTCCGCGCGGAGCTGCGCGACGCCGGCGAGCGCATGGAGGACTGGAACGTGGCGATGCCGCTCTGGCAGTCGTATCGCGGGCTCGTGCGCTGGGCGGAACAGCACGGGCCGCCCTTGCCTCCGGCCGCATAGGGCGTCACCATCCGGCGATGGACGCGCTCCGCGAGCGGAACTTCAGGCTCCTCTTCGCCGCGCGCGGCGTCTCGTACATCGGCACGTATCTCGCGCCGATTGCGGTCGCGTTCGCGGTTCTCGACCTCGGCGGCAGCGCGACCGAGGTCGGCCTCAGCTTCGCCGCCTGGACGGTCGCCCAGGTCGCGACGCTCGCGTTCGGCGGGGTCGTCGGCGACCGGCTGCCGCGGCGCGCGGTGATGATCGGCTCGGACACCGCCAGCTTCGCCGTGCGGACGACGATGGGCGTACTGCTCGTCGCCGGGCATGCGCACGTTTGGGAACTGATCGCACTTCAGGCCGTCGGCGGTGCCGCCGTCGCGTTCTACTCACCCGCGTCGTACGGGCTCGTGCCGGAGGTCGTCCGCCCGGAGCTCCTGCAACAAGCGAATAGCTACCTCGCGATCGCGCGCTACGCGGCGTTCCCGCTCGGAGCCGCGGCAGGCGGCACGATCGTCGCGATCGTCGGCTCAGGAACGGCGCTGCTCTTCGACGCCGGCACGTATGCCGCGAGCGCGCTCCTCCTCTCGCAGCTGCACGTCGAGTCGATCGCGAAGGCCGGCAAGAGCTTCGTGCACGAGTTGCGCGAGGGCTGGAGCGCCTTCGTCGAGCACACGTGGGTCTGGGTGCTCTGCCTCTGGATCGCGCTGTACTTCCTGATCACGTACGCGCCGTTCTTCGTGCTCGGCCCGTACATCGCGAAGCACTCGATGGGCGGCGCCGGCTCCTGGGGCGCCGTGGTCACCGGCGAGGGCATCGGTGCGCTCCTCGGCAGCCTCGCGGGCCTGCGTTTCCGCCCACGCCTACCGATGGTGGCGACCGCGTTGCTCTTCCTGCCGACCGCAATCCAGAGCGTCCTGCTCGCTTACCACGCCTCCGTCTTCGCGCTCGCGCCGGCGGCGGCCCTGGCCGGCTTTTCATTCGCGTGCGGCTCGGTCGTCTGGGACACCGCGATCCAGCGCACGATCGCACCGGTGAAGCTCGCCCGCGTGTCGGCCTACGGCTGGATGAGTGCGATGGTGTTCCTGCCTGCGGGGTATGCGCTCGCCGGGCCGCTCGCGAGCGTCGTCGGCATGCGCGCGTACCTGATCTTCGGCGCCTGCTGGCTCGTCGCGAGCACGCTCGTCGTCGTCCGGGTGCCTTCGGTGCGCACCTTCACCTACGACGCGGAGCCCGTCGAGTCTGCGCCGGTCGCCGCGACGGGCTGAGTCTTCACGAGCCAGAGCGGCGCATCCGCGCACTCGACGCGCCGCGCGCCTTCCACTTCGACGAGGGACGAGGCCAGGACGCGAACCGTCTCGCCGTCGAGGTCGAGCAGCGCGCCGTGGCGCGTCCCGACGGGAATCGTGTAGCGCCAGGCCCAGACCATGCGGTTCGCCTCGTCGGCGGTGCGCGAGAGGTCGAGGTCGGCGTCCTCGTCTCCGAAGAACGACTCGTACTCGCCGCCTGCAGCCTGCGGCGTGCCCTCGTCGCCGGCCGCGAGCTTGTCGAGCGCCTCGCCGAACGCCTCGATGTGCAGCGGGCCCATGCGGCCGTAGAACTCTTCCGGCTCGCAGTACTCGCCGACCGTCATCGTCCGCTGCGCGAGGATCGCGCCGGTGTCGAGCTCCGTGTCCATGCGGTGGAACGTGATGCCGATCTCGGGCTCGCCGTTGCGAAGCGACCAAGCGACGGGAACCGGTCCGCGGTGGCGCGGCAGCAGCGACGGATGGCCGTTGAGCCAGCCGAGCGGCGGCACGCCGAGCGCGTCGGCGGGGATCTTCCACGGGAAACCGGTGCACACGACGAGGTCAGGCTCCAGCGCGCGAAGCAATGGGGCGATCGAGGAGCGGCGCGCGGGCATGACGACCTCGAGGTCTCCCGGCACCTCGCCGAGCATCCCACCGAGATCGAAGCCGCCGTACCGGCCGTCGTTGTCGCGGACGGTCAGAAGCGCGACCGGCTGGTGGCCGGCCTCGCGGAGCGCGCCGTAGAAGCCGAGCACGACCGGCAGGATCCGCGTCACGATCACGACGCGCCACGGTGGTGCCGGCGTCATTGCTCTCTGAAGACGCGCGCGCCGGAAGACTGGTTGCGCGCCTTGACGACGATCTCGTCGATGTTGACGTGCCACGGCCGGGTGAGCGCCCACATGACGCAGTCGGCGATGTCGTCGGCGACGAGCGGGTCGACGCCCTTGTAGACGGCATCCGCCTTCTCGGTGTCCCCCTTGAAGCGAACGATCGAGAACTCCGTCTCGACGAGGCCCGCGTCCACGGTCGTGATCCGGATCGGGCGGCCGAGCAGGTCTTCGCGCAGCGCATACGTGAAGCCGCGCACCGCGAACTTCGACGTCACGTACGTCGCGCCGTTCTCGTACGCCTGCCGTCCTGCGACCGAGCCCATGTTGACTATGTGGCCGCCGTCGCGAATGTGCGGCAGGCAGAGCCGGGTCATGCGCACGAGCCCGTTGACGTTCGTGTTGAACACGGCGTCCTCGTCCTCTTCGCTCGACTCGGTGAACGGCGCCCGGCCGAGCGCCAGGCCGGCGTTGTTGAAGAGGATGTCGATCCCCCCGAGCTGCTTCAGCGCGGCGGCGACGAAGCGTTCGCTGCTCTCCGGGTCGGTCACGTCGAGCTCGAGCTTGACGTCGGTCTCGAGCCGGTTGACACGGCGGGCGCCGCCTGCGACGCGGACGCCGGCGTCCTTCAGCACACGCGCCGTCGCCTGCCCGATCCCGGACGAGGCGCCGGTGACGATCGCCGTCTTGCCGGAGAGATCAAGTGCCGCCACGGCGCGATGCTATCTCGACCGCTTGGCTGCGTTGCGCGACATGGTCGACCTGGAGCGTTACGTGGTGGAGCTGGTACCGGTCGTGCAGCAGCCGCTGCAGCCTGCGGCGTGTACTGTGGCAGTCGGTTTCCGGCGAGACGAGCACGTGCGCCGCGAGCGCAGGGAAGCCGCTCGTCACCGTCCACACATGGAGGTCGTGTACCTCGACGACGTCGGGATCGGCAGCGAGCGCGCCGGCAACCTCGTCCGGGTCGATGCCGGGCGGCGACCCTTCGAGGAAGATGCGCCCCGAGTCGCGCAGAAGCGACCAGCTCGATCGGAGGCAGAGCACAGCGACGGCAAGGCCCGCGATCGGGTCGAAGCGGTCCCAGCCGGTCGCGAGCACGAGCGCACCCGCGACCGCGGTGCCGGCGAACGCCCCGAGGTCCGTCGCGACATGCAGGAACGCACCACGGACGTTCAGGCTCTCGCGGTCGGCGCGCGACAGCACGAGCGTCGCAACGAGGTTCACGGCGACGCCGACGAGCGCGACGACGAGCACGATGCCACCGTGCACGTCGGCCGGCGAGACGAGCCGGCGCACGGCGCCGTAGACGATCCAGATGCCGACCAGGAGCAGCGCGATCCCGTTCGCCTGCGCGGCGAGGATCTCGGCGCGGCCGAGCCCGAACGTCCACGAGCCGCGCGCGGGTCGCGACGCAAGCCGTGAGGCGATGAGCGCAGCCGCAAGCGCGGCGGCGTCGGTGAGCATGTGCCCGGCATCGGCGAGCAGCGCGAGCGAGCCCGCAACGATCCCGGCGGCGATCTCGCCCGCCATCAAGCCCACGATCAGCGCGAGCGCGATCGCCAGTAGCCGGCGATCCTTGACCCGGGAGTGATCGTGCGAGTGGGCATGCATCAGGCGGCTCCCGCCACGGCGCGGCCGAACGCGAGCCGCTCGGGCGCTGTCGGATGCGTGAAGAGGAGCAGGTACGCGAGCCGCGGCGGAGCGAGGTCGCTGAGATTCTCGCGGGCGAGGCCGACGTGCGTGCTTTCGAAGGCCTCGAGGTCGTTCGTCAGCGTCAGCGACCAGCGGTCGGCGACGCGCTCCCACCGTCGCGAGACGGCCGTCACGACGGGCATCCCGAGGAGCGAGAGCCCTGTGAAGAGCAGGAGTGCCACCGGAAAGTCGCGCGGCGACAACGCTCCGAGCACCGCCCAGAGGACGACGACGCCTACGGCGCCCCCGGCGATGAAGAGCAATGTGAACTTCGCCGCATGACGCTCGCGGCGGTGGCCGAGCTCGTGTGCGATCACGAGCTTCACTTCGCGCGCGCCCGTCGACTGGAGCAGCGTGTCCCAGAGCACAACGCGCCGCGTCGCCCCTAGGCCGGAGACGTAAGCGTTCGCCTTCGTCGTGCGCTTGCTCGCGTCGGCGACGAGCACGTCACGGATCGGCACGCCCGCGTGGACGGCGAGCTGCCGAAGCTCAGCTGCG
>JANMQZ010000238.1:0-3337 GCA_031370755.1 Actinomycetes bacterium | reverse complement strand
CGGCCACGTGCTCATCCAGGTGCTCTACGAGCAGGTCGTCAAGCGCGACATCAAGGTGTACGACGAGTTCTTCGCGTGGCAGCTCGCCCTCAACGACGGCCGCTGTCAGGGCGTCATCTGCTGGGATCTCCTGAACGGCGGCCTGAAGACGCTCGGCGGCAAGACGGTCGTGATGGCGACGGGCGGCGCGGGACGCCAGTACCGCGCGACGACGAACGCGTACGCCTGCACCGGTGACGGCACGGCGATGGCGCTGCACGCGGGGCTGCCACTGAAGGACATGGAGTTCATGCAGTTTCACCCGACGACGCTCTACCCGTCAGGCATCCTCCTCACGGAGGGCTGCCGCGGCGAAGGTGCGTTCCTCGTCAACTCCGAGGGCGAGCGGTTCATGCAGAAGTACGCGCCGAACGCGCTCGAGCTCGCCTCGCGCGACGTCGTCTCGCGCTCGGAGCAGACCGAGATCGATGCGGGCCGCGGCATCAACGGCTCCGTACTGCTCGACATGCGCCACCTCGGCCCGGAGCGAATCATCGACCGGCTGCCCGGATCGCGCGAGCTCTCGATGACGTTCGCGGGCGTCGATCCGATCTTCGAGCCCGTGCCCGTGCGGCCGGGAGCGCACTACCACATGGGCGGCATCTCGACCGACACCGACGGTGCGACCGAGCTCACCGGTCTCTACGCCGCGGGCGAGTGCGCGTGCGTCTCCGTGCACGGCGCGAACCGCCTCGGCGGCAACTCGCTGATGGAGACGATCACGTTCGGGCGACGGTCCGGCCGCGCGGCGGCGGAGTGGGCGCTCTCGCACACGACGATCGACGTGCCGGAGTCGCTCGAGCGCGACGCCGAGCGCCAGCTGCACGAGCTGCTCGACCGAACGTCCGGCGAGCGCCCGTGGAAGATCCGCGACGAGCTCGGCGAGTCGATGCTCGAGAACTTCGGCGTCTTCCGCAGCGAGGACAAGATGCTGAAGCAGCGCGAGATCCTGCAGGAGCTGCGCGAGCGCTACCGCAACGTCTACGTCGAAGACAAGGGCGAAGTCTTCAACAGCGACCTGACGCAGGCGATCGAGCTCGGCAACATGCTCGACACCGCACTCTGCATGATCGAGGCCGGCATCGTGCGCAAGGAGAGCCGCGGCGCGCACTCGCGCCCGTACGACTATCCGAATCGCGACGACGAGAACTTCATGCACCACTCGATCGCGCGCTGGCGTGACGGCGGCGTCGAGCTCTCGACTGCGCCTGTGCGGGTGACGAAGTGGCAGCCCGAGGAGCGGAAGTACTGATGCGCGCGCTGCTTCTGTTGCTCATCGTGCCGCTCGCGCTCGTCGCGTGCGGCGGCGGCAAGTCGAGCTCGAGCGAGCTGAAGCTCAGCCCGACCGCCTACGTGAAGCAAGCGGCGCAGAAGTCGTCGGCGGCGAGCTCGGTGCACATGAAGCTGAAGGGATCCGTGACCGTCCCGGGCGGACAGTCGGTCGTCCTGAGCGGCGACGGCGGCTTCACGCAGCACGACGGGTCGTTCCGGCTCGACTTCAACGCGGGCGGGCTGAGCGGCAGCATCGACGCGGTGATCCAGGGCACCCAGCTCTACGTGCGCTCGCCGCTCTTTGCCGACGGCCTCCCGAAGGGGAAGACCTGGCTGAAACTCGACCTCTCGAAGCAGGCGTCGGCGCAGGGGCTCGATCTCACGAAGCTCGCCGCGCAGGATCCGGCGCAGACGCTCGCCCGGCTCTCGCAGCTTGGGAACGTGAAGGAGATCGGTACGGAACAGGTCGACGGCGTCGAGACGACACACTACCGCGGCCGTCTCGCACGGCAGACGGCCGGCGCGACCGCCGGGCCGTTCGACGTCTGGGTCGGCAAGGACGACGGCTACGTCCGGCGGGTGCAGTTCGCGACCGGCGCCGCCGGCTCGACACCGAGCACGCACCTGACGATGGATCTCTCCGACTTCGGCAAGGACGTGATCATTACTGTCCCGTCCGCTGCGGAGACGGCCGACGCGAAAAGCTTGAACATCCCCGGACTCGGAGGCTAGGTGCAGGTAGCACTGAAAATCTGGCGGTTCGACTCGTCCACGGGCGAGCGCGGGCTGCGCGACTACGAGATCGACGCGCCGGACGAAGCGACGCTGCTCGACTGTCTCGACATCGTCAAGGACAAGGTCGACGGCTCGCTCGCCTACCGCAAGAGCTGCCGCATGATGATCTGCGGCTCGTGTGGCATGCGCATGGACGGAGCCGCGGTGCTCGCGTGCAAGACGCGCATGTACGACATCGCGCAGGAGGGCAAGATCCCGGTCATCTCCGCGATGGGAAACCTGCCGATCGTCAAGGACCTCGTCGTCGACATGGAGCCCTTCTGGGACAAGTTCAAGGCGATCAAGCCGTACCTGCAGCCCGGCTACGAGCGCCCGGAGGACGGCAAGGAGTACCGCATCGACCAGCAGCGGATGAACGTCATCCACAAGGAGTCGCTCTGCATCAACTGCGGCTGCTGCGTGTCGGAGTGCAATGCGATGGAGTCGGATCCGGAGTTCCTCGGCCCGCAGGCGCTCGCGAAGGGCATGCGCTTCGTCGGCGACCCGCGCGACGCAGCGACGGTCGAGCGGCTCGAGGACTACAGCGGCCAGCACGGCATCTGGGAGTGCACGCGCTGCTTCTTCTGCAACGAGCGCTGCCCGAAGGGCGTCGACCCGCGCGACGCGATCGCGAAGCTCGGCGCAGAGGCAATGGCGAACGGCATCGACCGCGACATGGGTGCGAAGCACGCGAAGTGGTTCATCCGCTCGACCGAGACGACCGGCTGGCTGCGCGAGACCGAGCTCGTGCCGAAGACGCAGGGCGTCATCTCGTCGGTCAAGCAGATGAAGTTCGCGATCAATCTTGCGCGCCACAGCAAGGCCGGGCTCGAGTTCCCGCCGCACGTCGCGAAGAACGTCAAGGAGGCCCGCGACCTCCGGAAGATCGTGAAGACGCAGGATCGCCAGGGCGCGCTCGGCCACGTGCAGGGCGAGCATGCGCTCTCGAAGCTTGCGCACGGGTACGACGAGAGCCGCGACCCGTATGCGCCGGGCTCGTTCCCGCGGCCGTACCTGCCGGACGAAAAGAAAGAAGGAGACGCGTGAGCACCACGGAGGGTCTCAAACGCGTCGCCTATTACAAGGGCTGCCTCGCGTCGCTGTCGGCGAAGGAGCTCGACACCTCGACGCAGGCGCTCGCGCCGCGCGTCGCTCTCGAGCTCGTCGAGCTGGAGTCGGTGACGTGCTGCGGCGCCGGCGACATCCATGAGGCGGAGCCGGACTACTACCTGCACCTGAACGCGCGCATCCT
>JANMQZ010000264.1:0-2409 GCA_031370755.1 Actinomycetes bacterium | reverse complement strand
CCCGCCAGGACGCGCCGGAGCGCGTGCGCGGCGAGGCGCGCTTCACCGCGGACATCCAGCTGCCGGGGATGCTCCACACCGCGGTGCTGCGCTCTCCGTATGCGCATGCGCGCGTGCGCAGCATCGATTTTGCGAAAGCGCTCGCGCTTCCCGGCGTGCGCGCCGCGCTCGGGCCGGGCGAAGCGAAGGGCCTCGAGGAGGAGGCGGGCTTCGCGGGCGCGCCGGTCGCAGCCGTCGCGGCCGATACGTTCGGGCAGGCGCGGGCGGCGCTCGACGCCGTCGAGGTCGAGTGGGAAGAGCTCGAGGTCGTCCTCGACCCGGAGGAGGCGGTTGCGCGAGAGCTGTTCACCGCGCCGTCGGCGCGCTACGAGCGCGGCGACTTCGAGCGCGCGCTCGCGGAGGCAGACGTCGTCGTCGAGGGGACGTATCGAACGTCCGTCGTCCTGCACAACTCGATGGAGACGCACCAGGCGGTCTGCGAGTGGGTCGGCGACACGCTCAACGTCTACATCTCGACGCAGTACATCTGGGGCGTCCGCGACGCGGTCTCGAAGGAGCTGGGCATCCCCGGTGACAAGGTGCGCGTCGTCTGCGAGTACATGGGCGGCGGCTTCGGCTCGAAGAACGGCCCGGACGAGTACACGTTCGTCGCCGCGGAGCTCGCGAAGCGCACTGGGCGCCCGGTGCGCTGCGCACTGACACGCCGCGAGGAGAACACGGCAGCCGGAAACCGGAACGCGACGCTGCAGCGGCTGACGGTCGGCGCGAAGAACGACGGCACGATCGTCGCGCTCGGCGGCGAGTTCATCAACGCCGTCGGTTGGTCGGGCTGGTCGGCGATGACGGAAGGCCCGACGCAGATGCTCTACGCGTGCGAGAACGTCCGCACGGTGCGTCACGGCGCGAAGATCAACACGCCGCCGATGAAGGCGTTCCGCGCGCCCGGCTTCGTCGAGGGCACGTTCAGCCTCGAGTGCCTGATCGACGAGCTCGCGGCGAAGCTGGAGCTCGACCCGCTCGAGCTTCGCCGGCGGAACTACGCCGACTCGAACGACGGCACACCGTTCTCGTCCAAGAACCTGATGCAGTGCTACGAGCTCGCGCAGAAGCACTGGGACCGGCGCGACGAGGTACGGGCACGCTCGACCGATACGTGGAAGCACGGCGTCGGCATGGCGTCGCAGATCTGGTTCGGCGGCGGCGGCCCGCCGTCGTATGCCTGGATCCGCGCGACCTCGGACGGCCGCTTCACCGTCGTGACCGCGATGCAGGACATCGGCACGGGCACGCGCACCGCGATGGCGCTGATCGCGGCGGAGGAGCTCGGCGTTCCGCTCGACCGCGTCGAGGTCGTGCTCGGCGACAGCGCGCGCGGCCCCTACGCGACGCTCTCCGCCGGCTCGTCGACGACGCCGTCGGTCGGGCCCGCTGTGCGTGCCGCCGCAGCCGATGCGAAACGGCAGATCCTCGAGATCGCCGCGCAGCGCTACGACACCGAGGAGCGGGTGCTCGACATCAAGAACGGCATCGTCGTCTCCGCCGACGGCAACGTGTCGACGCCGCTCGAGTCCCTGCTCGAGATCCTCGGCGACGCGCAGATCCTCGGCAAGGGCGGCCGCGGCCCGAACCCGGCCGGCATGAGCGTGCTCACGTTCGGCGTCCAGGTCGTCGAGGTCGCGGTCGACGTCGAGACGGGCGAGATCCGCGTCGAGCGCGTCGCCGCGGCGCACGATGTCGGCCGGATCATCAACGCGCTCGGCGCGCGCAGCCAGGTCGAGGGCGGGATCATCCAGGGCATCGGCCACACGCTGTCCGAGCAGCGGCTGCTCGATCCCGAGACCGGCCGCGTCCTGACGACGACACTCGACGCGTACCGGATGCCGACGATCGCCGACGTGCCCGAGATCGTGTGCGAGTTCGTCGACGCGCCCGACGAGCACCTGACGAACCTCGGCTCGAAGGGCCTCGGCGAGCCGCCGATCGTCCCGCTCGCAGCCGCGATCGCGAACGCGATCCGGGACGCGACCGGCGCAGACGTGCACGAGCTGCCGATCTCGCGCGAGGAAATGCTGCGCGCGCTCGACGCTGCGAAGAAGAAGGAGAAGCGTGGAGCTCCTGCGGCCGTCTAGCCTCGCCGAGGTCGACGGCGGTCTCGCAATCCACGGCGGCAAGGAGGTGGTGCCGCTCCTGCGCGACGGCCTCCTCCAGGCCGAGCGGCTCGTCGACATCCGTGGCGCCGTGCCGCGCGGCATCGACGGCAACGTGATCGGCGCGGGGACGACGCTCGGCGAGCTCGAGGTCGAGTCTGGGATCCCCGATGCGCTGCGCGAGGCGTGCCGGCTCGCGGCGTCGCCGCAGCTGCGCAACATGGGGTCGCTCGGTGGGAACCTCCTCCAGGCGACGCGGTGC
>JANMQZ010000225.1:0-12487 GCA_031370755.1 Actinomycetes bacterium | reverse complement strand
GCCGCCGGCTGCACGATGGTGCTGAAGCCCGCCGAGCAAACGCCGCTCACCGCAATGGCGATCGCGCGGCTCGGCGCCGAGGCCGGCGTGCCCGACGGCGTCTTCCAGCTCGTCACCGGCAATGCCGAGGACGCGCCGACGATCGGCGCCGAACTGACCGGCAACGCGCTCGTCCGCAAGCTCGGCTTCACCGGCTCGACCGAGGTCGGGAAGCTCCTGATGGCACAGTGCGCGAAGCAGGTGAAGAAGGTCTCGCTCGAGCTCGGCGGGAACGCGCCGTTCATCGTTTTCGACGACGCCGATCTCGACGCTGCAGTCGCAGGCGCGCTGATCTGCAAGTTCCGGAACAGCGGCCAGACCTGTATCTCCGCGAACCGGATCTTCGTGCAGGACGGGATCTACGACGCGTTCGTCTCGCGCCTCGTCGACGCGGCCTCGAAACTCAAGGTCGGCAACGGGCTCGACCCGGAGACGAACGTCGGCCCGCTCATCGAGCAGGCGGCGGTCGACAAGGTGCAGCGCCACGTGGGCGACGCGGTCGAGCGCGGCGGCGAGCTGCTCCTCGGCGGCGAGGGTGTCGGCGGCCTCTTCTGGCAACCGACGGTGATCACCGGCGTCACGGCCGATGCCGCGATGTCGTGCGAGGAGACGTTCGGCCCTGTCGCCGGCATCGCGCGCTTCACGACCGAGGCCGAGGCGGTGCGCGAGGCGAACGACACGCCGTACGGGCTCGCCGCGTACTACTACACGCGCGACAACGCGCGCATCTGGCGGCTCTCGGAGGCGCTCGAGTACGGCATCCACGGCATCAACACCGGCCTCATCTCCTCCGAGGTCGTGCCGTTCGGCGGCGTCAAGGAGTCGGGCATCGGCCGCGAGGGCTCGAAGTACGGGATCGAGGAGTGGCTCGAGATCAAATATCTGTGCGTAGGTGGCATCGCGTGATCGTCGAGCAGCGCGACTACCACGTGATCACGGGCAAGCTCAACGAGCTCGTGAAGCTCTACGAGACCGAGGGCATCGAGCTCCAGCAGAGCTATCTCGGCCACCTGCTCGGCGCGTACACGACGGACATCGGCGCACTCTCGACCTACACGACGCTGTGGGGCTACGAGAACTTCGCGGAGCGCGAGGCGAGGCGTGCGAAGCTCCAGGCCGACGATGCGTGGAAGGCGTTCCTCGCGAAGATCCAGCCGCTCATCCACACGCAGCAGAACCGCATCCTCGTCCCGACGTCCTTCTCCCCCGTCCGCTGATGGGCTCGCTCGACGGCAAGGTCGCCGTCGTCACCGGCGCGGCGCAGGGAATCGGCCGCGCGATCGCCGACGGCCTCGCTGCCGCAGGCGCGCGCATCGTCGTCGCCGACCTGCGCGGCGCGGAGGAGGCGGCGCAGGCCTACGACGGCGGCGTCGCGATCGCCGCCGACGTCTCGAGCGAGGCCGACGTGCAGCGCCTCGTCGAGGACACTGTGGCGGAGTGCGGCGGAATCGACATCCTCGTGAACAACGCCGGCCTCTATGCATCGCTCGAGATGCGGCCGTTCGACCAGATCCCGCTCGACGAGTGGCGGCAGGTGATGGACGTGAACGTCGCGTCGATGTTCCTGATGTGCCGGGCCGTGTTGCCGGAGCTGCGGAAGCGCGGTGGCGGCCGGATCGTGAACATCTCGTCGGGCACACCGTTTCGCGGCGTCCCGTTCCTCCTCCACTACGTCACCTCGAAGGGCGCGATCGTCGCCTTCACGCGCGCGCTCGCGAAGGAGCTCGGCAAGGACAACGTGCTCGTCAACTGCGTCGCCCCGGGCTTCACGATGTCGGCAGGCGTCGAGGCGCATCCCGAGGTGATCGAGAAGTTGCGCGACGTCTCGGTCGCGGCACGGACGATTCAGCGCGACCAGGTTCCGGAGGACGTCGTCGGCGCAGTCGTCTACTTCTGCGCGCCCGGCTCCGAGTTCGTCACCGGCCAGACGATCGTCATCGACGGCGGCCAGACGTTCCATTGATCCTCCGCCTCTCCCACCACTACGACGGCTTCACGAGCGAGAACGGCGACCGCGTGGTGTACGACGTCGCACGCGACGAGGCGCATCTCGGCGCCGCGCACGTCGAAGGCCACGCGCTCGTCTGGGAGCTGACCGAGCGTCCGTCGGCGCCGTCGGTCATCCGCTGCGACCGCGTCGACTTCCCACCGGGCAGCGTCGCGCACCTCCACACCCACCCCGGCCCGGGCCTGCGCGTCCTGCTCGAAGGGCGGATCCGCATCGACACACAGGGCGAGTCGCACGAGTACGGGCCGTTCGAGTGGTGGTACGAGACGGGCCCCGACCCGGTGTTCGCGGCGGCGTCGGAGTCGGAGCCGACGGCGTTCGTACGCGTGCTCGTGCTGCCGGCCGAGTGGGCCGGCAAGCGGACGATCGCTTACGTCGATCCCGCGGACGAGGACAAGCCGAAGCTCCAGCGCGCCCGCGTCTACCTGGAGCAGCCGTTGTGAGCAGGCACGGCGGCAAGGTGCTCGTCGACCAGCTCGTCGTCCACGGCGCCGACACGATCTTCAGCGTCCCGGGCGAGAGCTTCCTCGCGCTGCTCGACGGCCTCTACGACTCGCCGCTCCGTCTCATCACGTGCCGTCACGAGGCCGGTGCCGCGAACATGGCGGACGCGTACGGGAAGCTCACGGGCAGGCCGGGCATCGCGGTCGTCACGCGCGGCCCCGGCGCGACGCACGCGTCGGTCGGCGTGCACACCGCGTTCCAGGACTCGACGCCGCTGATCCTGCTCGTTGGGCAGGTTGCGTCCGACCAGGAGGAGCGCGAGGCGTTCCAGGAGGTCGACTACCGGCGGATGTTCGGGCCGATGACGAAGTGGGTCGCGCAGATCGACCGAGGCGATCGCATTCCCGAGTACGTCGCGCGCGCGTTCTCGACCGCGTGCGCGGGGCGGCCGGGGCCGGTCGTGCTCGCGCTGCCGGAGGACATGCTCGCCGCGGAGGTCGACGTGCCGGACGCGGAGCCGTTCCACGTCGTCCAACCCCACCCGGGAGCCGGGCAGATCGAGAGCCTGCGCGGGCTGCTCGAGCGCGCCGAGCGGCCGTTCGTGATTCTCGGCGGCGCCGGCTGGACACCGCGCGCGGCGCAGGACCTGCGCGCGTTCGTCGAGGCGAACGAGCTGACCGCCGGCGCAGCGTTCCGCCGCCAGGACGCGATCGACAACGACTCCCCCAGCTACGTGGGCGACGTCGGCATCGGCATCAATCCGAAGCTCGCCGCGCGCGTCCGCGACGCCGACCTGCTGCTCGCGATCGGCCCGCGCCTCGGCGAGATGACGACGGCGGGCTACACGTTGATCGACAAGCAGACACTCGTGCACGTCCACCCCGGCGCCGAGGAGCTCGGACGGGTCTACCGGCCCGCACTGCCGATCCTTTCGGGGATGGAGCAGTTCGCAGCGGCGGTGCGCGACCTTCGCGTCGAGCCGCGCTGGCGGGAGTCGACGCGCGCGGCGCGTGCCGAGTACGAGACCTGGCAGCAGCCCGAGTCGATGCCCGGGACGCTCGACCTCGGTGTCTGCATCACGCACGTCCGCGAGCGCGTGCCCGACGCGATCGTCACGAACGGCGCCGGCAACTTCAGCGCCTGGGTGCACCGCTTCTGGCGCTACCACGACTACCCGACGCAGCTCGCGCCGACGAGCGGCGCCATGGGCTACGGCGTGCCGGCGGCGGTCGCCGCGAAGCTCGTCCGCCCGGAGCGCACGGTGGTCTGCTTCGCCGGCGACGGGGACTTCCTGATGAGCGGCCAGGAGCTCGCGACCGCGTTCCAGTACGACGCGCCGTTCGTCGTACTCCTCGTGAACAACGGCATGTACGGGACGATCCGCATGCACCAGGAGCGCAACTACCCCGGTCGCGTCGTCGGCACCGACCTCGTCAACCCCGACTTCGCCACGTACGCCCGCGCCTTCGGCGCGCACGGCGAGACCGTGACCGAGACGTCGCAGTTCGCGGACGCGTTAGAGCGCGCGCTCACCGCCGGGCGGCCGGCGCTCCTCGAGCTGAAGATCGACCCTGAGGCGATCAACCCGCGCACGACCTTGAGCAAGCTTCGGGCAGACTCCCTCAAGTGAGCAGGCGCGAGGAGATCCGGGCGCCGGGGCTGGCAGAGCCGATCAGCCACTACACGGACGCCGTCCGCGCCGGCGACCTGCTCTTCATCTCCGGCGTCGTGCCCGTCGACCGCGACGGCGGCCTCGTCGGGGGCGACGACGTCGTCGAGCAGACACGCCAGGTATTCGCGAACCTCGCCGCCGTGCTCGCGGCTGCGGGCGCGACGTTCGCCGACGTCGTCAAGGTGAACGTCTACCTCACCGAGATCGCAGACCGCGCGCGCATCAACCCGGTGCGCCAGGAGATCTTCGGCGACGTGCGACCCGCGAGCACGCTTGTCGAGGTGAGCGCGCTCGCCGTTCCGGGCGCAAAGATCGAGATCGACGCGGTGGCGCTGGTCGCGTGAGCGACGACTTCAACGCGGTCATCACCGAGATCGAGCCGGGCGAAGCGCTGCCCGGCCCGCTGCACGGCCGGCGCCTGCTCGTCAAGGACCTGATCGACACCGCAGGCATCCGCACCACGTACGGCTCGAAGATCTACGAACACCACGTGCCGGCGCGCTCCGCACCGGCCGTGGAGCGGCTCGTGCGCGCGGGCGCAGTGATCGTCGGCAAGGCGAACCTGCACGAGTTCGCGTGGGGCGTGACGAGCCAGAACCCGTGGTACGGGACGGTTCAGAACCCGCGCCACCCGGGGCGCACGACCGGCGGCTCGTCGGGCGGCAACGCGGCGGCGCTCGCCGCCGGCCTCTGCGACCTCGGGCTCGGCTCCGACACCGGCGGCTCGGTCCGCCTGCCCGTGGCGTGCTGCGACCTCGTCGGGTTGAAGTCGAGCTGGGGGCGCATCCCGGTCGATGGCGTCTTCCCGCTCTGCCCGAGCTTCGACACGGTCGGCCCGATGGCGCACACGGTCGAGGACGTCGCGCTCATGTGGTCGGTGCTCGCGGAGGCGCCGGTTCCGGAGCCGCGCCTCGCCGGGCTCACCGTCGGCCTGCTGACGAAGCCGCCGTCGGTCGGCGGCAAGGCGCTGCCCGAGAACCGCGCTGCAGAGCAGTACGTCGAGCGACTCGAGGAGCTCGGCGCGCGCGTCGTCGAGGCCGAGGTGCCCGAGCCGCCCGACGACACGTGGCCGCTCTTCTTCCACGAAGCCGCGGAGTCGCACCGCGCGACGTTTCCCGAGCGTGCTGCGGAGTACGGCGACAACGTCCGCGCGAAGCTCGAGCACGCGCAGACGATCGAGCCGGACGCGGTCGACCGCGCGCGCGAGGCCGTCCGCGTGTGGCGCATGTACGTCCCCGCGGTCGATCTCTACATCGCGCCGGTGCTCGGCGTCGAGCTGCCGCCTGTCGACTGCGACGAGCTCGAGGTGCGCATCGCGCTGACCGCGTTCCTGCGCCCCTTCAACGTGCTCGGCTGGGCGGCTCTTGCGATCGGCGACCTGCAGCTCATCGCGCCGAGGGACGAGACGGTGCTCGCGGCCGGCCTCGCGTGGTGAGGCAGCGGGGCGTCAGCCTTGGAAAGGCGATGCCTGGCTCCTCTTTCCGGGAAGCCACGCCGTTGCTGGGGGTAACGGGTCAGTTTCGGACGGGGAACACCCCACGCAGGAACCACGTTGAACTCAGTGAAAGGATGGATAGACTAGTGACCATGCGCATGGCTTATCCGCCCGATCCCGTGGTGATTCGCACGGGCGGCACTAAGGGACGCTAGGGTTCGGATCCCTCGCGCGCTTCACGGCGCGTGCGAGTTCTCTGAATTCACTGTACGAGGTCGGTGCGGTTTCGCACATCTTCTGGATCGCTGGCTCCCAATAGCTCCACATGTTCAGGATCAGCGATCCGAACGATCGAAGCACGATGTCCAGGTCAATCCGGCCTGCGTCAACAGTGATCGCCAGGTCTTCAAAGAAGTTGGGGACGCGAAGCAGGACTGGAACGTCTGCCGCCTCGGGATCGCGCGTGGCGAACCACTTCTCGACCAGGAACGGAAGCTCATCGTTCGGGATCGAGAACTGCTTTTGTCGTGCCTCCCAGAGCTGCGGGTCATCCCAGCGTCGGCCAAAGTCGGACAAGAACTGCAGGTGGCGGTCAGTCTTGACCTCGGTTAGCTGCGCCAGCGCGCGAACGGCCGCGAGTGCGAGAAACGCGGTCGCACCGAATAACCACCACACGGGGGTGTCGGACGCTTCCGCGACGACGAACGACGGATCCATGGGAGTCGACTCTTTCAATGCCTGATCGCTCACGCAAGCGATCGAAGGGCGCAAACGACTTGGCTAAGCAGCACGTTACCGAAGCCACTGGCGAGCTACGAGTGTCCGATCCGGACGAGGGCTAAGGAGTGATGTCCGCGACCGACCGCGCCGGTGGCGGCGTCGTGTCGACCGCGATTCCGAACTCCGAGAAGCGCCCGTCGAGCGAGATCGACGTGCCGCCGGGGGTGTGGTAGTTCACGAGCACCCGCCGCACGCGGCCCGCATCGTCGAGCCAGAAGCTCGCGAGGAACGGCCTCGTCGGATAGTCGTTGCGCATGGCCTGCGCGATGCTCGCGCGCTCCGCGGCCGGCGCGTGCGCCACGACCCGCGCGGGCTGCACGTCGCCGCGGAACTCCGTCACGTTCTGCCCCGCGACGCTCATGCTGTCGAACTTCCGCACGTTCTGGACGCCGTCGAGCAGGTGCAACATCACCGTGACGTGCGCGAGCTCGTCGGGATGCGCATTCAGCTGCTTCGGCGTGAGCCGTCGAGTGTCGAGCTTCGTCCACGGCTTCACCTTCTTGTCCTTGAGCGCCGCCTCGACGTTCGCGTTCGTGTACGTGAGCGGCCCGTCGACGATCAGCTCCTGCCCCATGCTGCTGCCGGGAATCAACTTGTAGACGTGCGCGCGCCGTTTCGAGAACGCAATCGTCCCGGTCTCGCTCGACTGCACGGGCGAGCCGCCGACGATCGCGCCGACGAGGAGCGTGAACCGCGCGCTGCCGGTTGCGATCGTCTTCGCGCCGGCCGCAGCGAAGTCCGGGCCGGGCGGAGCCGCGGGCTTCGACGAGCCGCCGCACGCGGCGAGCAGCAGCACCGGCACGAGCAAAAGACAAACCCTCCGCACGGCGGCCAGGCTACAGATGAATCGTCACGGCGCCGCGCGGCCGCGGCCGCTGCTCCGACTGCAGCACCTCGACGAACGACGCGGCCGTGCGCGTCAGCTCGGTGCGCGCGTACACCGCGACGTCGCGGATGATCGGCGGGTCGAGCCGCAGGACGGAGCCCTCGATTCCCGGGAGCACGATGTTGTCTGGGACGAGCGCCGGGCCGATGCCGGCCGACGCGAGCCGTGCGGCGCCCTCGGCCTGCGACGTGCGCACGGTTCCGCGCGGGCTGAAGCCGGCGCGGCGGCAGACCTCCTCGAGGATCCCCGCGAGACCGTGGTCCTGGTGGTAGAGCACCCACTCGCGGTCGGCGAGCTCCTCGAGCCGGACCGTGCGGCGCGCGGCGAGCGGGTCGCCCGGCGGGGCGACGACGACGAACTCCTCCCACGAGACCTCCATGAGCGGCCCGTCCCACGTCCGGAGCGGCAGCGGCCCGATCGCGAAGTCGGCGATGCCCTGCTCGACCGCGTCCTCGAGCAGCGACCGGTGCCGGAACTCCTGGAGCCGGATGCCGACATCGGGATAGCGCTCGTGCCAGAGCCGGATGTAGCGCGGCAGTAGGCCGACCGCCATCGACAGCACCGTCGCGATCTCGAGCTCACCGGCTTCGAGTGCGAGCGCGGAGCGCGCCGCGCGCCGGCCTCGCTCGACCGCGCGAACGGCGGCACGCGCCTCCGGCAGCAGCGAGCGGCCCGCCGGCGTGAGCGTGATCCCGCGCGAGAGGCGCTCGATCACCGGCCCGTCGATGTCTGCCTCGAGCGCGCGGATGTGCTGCGAGAGCGACGGCTGTGTGATCCCGATCCGCCGCGCCGCGCGCGTGAACGACCCTTCCTCCACGACCGCGACGAAGCAGGCGAGCTGCCGAAAGTTCATAGGCAGATCCTATCGCTCCGACTGCCATCGGCTACTTGACCTATTACATGCGATCCAGAAGACTCCCTCGCAGTGCGCGCGACGCGGATCAACCACGTCAGCATCGCGGCGCGCGATCTCGAGGAGTCCACGCGGTTCTACGAGAGCGTGTTCGCGATGGAGCGGATACCGACGCCGACGTTCGAGTCGCCGGTGCAGTGGCTCCGCGTCGGCGACATGCAGCTCCACCTCTTCCTCTACGACGGCCCGGCGCCCGCGCGGCATCACCTCGGGATCACGATCGACGACTTCGACGCTGCCTACGACGCGGTCAAAGAGCACGTCTCCGACACCTGGGGCTGGCAGCTCGTCGAGCTTCCCTCGCGCCAGGTGCAGCTGTACTTCCGCGACCCGGCCGAGAACCTGATCGAGCTGAACTGGCCCGATGCCGACCTGCTCGACCGCTCGCGCTATCCGGAGCTGCGCAAGATCGCGGAGTACTTCCCCCAGCAGAGTCCTCACCCGGAGGAAGCCGTCCTCTACCTGTACGCAGGCGAATGACCGAAGCGACCCTGCGGCGGCGGGAGACGGTACGGACACGGCGGAGGCTCACGACCGCTCAGGTGCGCGCGCTCCGGATCGCGGGCTGGGTGACGCTCGGCGTGCTGGCCGTGCTGCCGGTTCTCTGGGTGTGCTTCTTCGCGCCGACGACCGGCCGGTACGCAACGACCTTCGGCTCGGCCGTGCACGACCCGAAGGACTTCGTGATCACGATGCTGAACGGCGTCACCGCCGCCGGTCTCTACTTCGTCGTCGCGAGCGGGTTCACGCTCATCTTCGGCCTCATGCGCGTCGTCAACATGGCGCACGGCGCGTTCTTCCTGCTCGGCGGTTACGTCGCACTGTCGATCCAGCGGCGCATGGTCGGCGAGGGCGGCTCCTTCGGCTTGCAGAGCTCGCAGGTCAACCTGACGCACTGGATCATTCCGGCCCTCGTCGGGATCGCAATCGTCGCGGGCTCGGGCCTCGTGATGCAGCAGCTCGTCCTCCGCTGGACGCAAGGCCAGGACCTGCGCCAGGCGCTGATCACGATCGCGATCTCGATCATCCTCGCAGACCAGATGCTCGCGCACTTCGGCGGGGTCGCGAAGGACATCGCCTGGCCGCGCAATTTCGACACGTTCACCAACCTGCGCGTCGCGGGGGTCGTCTACACGACAACGCGGCTGGTCATTCTCGGCATCGCGGTCGGGATCGGCCTGCTGCTCTGGCTGTGGCTGAAGCGCACGCGCACGGGCATGGTCATCCGCGCGGGTGTCGACGACCGAGCCATGGTCTCGGCGCTCGGGATCAACATCCAGCTGACGTTCGCAATCGCGTTCATCGTGGGCTCGGCGCTCGCCGGCCTCGGCGGCGTCATCGGCGGCTCCTTCGCGAGCCTCGCTCCGGGCGTCGACGCCAACTGGCTGCTCTATTCGCTCGTCGTAGTGATCATCGGCGGGATGGGGTCACTCGGCGGCGCGGCGATCGGCGCACTGCTGCTCGGTATCACGACGAACTTCTCGGCGGCCTACCTGCCGTCGTCGTACACGTACTACTCGATCATCTTCACCTTCGCGCTCGTCGCCGTCGTCCTCGCCGTGCGGCCGCTCGGCCTGTTCGGACGGCCCGCATGACCGCGCCGCGCGTCAACGCCGACCGGGTGGTCGGGGTACTTGCGCTCGCGCTCGCCGTGACCGCGCCGTTCTACCTGACGACCTACTGGGTCGGGCAGCTGCTCACACAGATGCTGTTCCTCGGGATCGCTGCCGCGAGCCTGATCTTCCTGTCGGCGTACGGCGGCATGGTCTCGCTCGCGCAGGTCTCGATCTACGGCATCGCGGGCTTCGTGCTCGGCAACGCGACGACGAACGGGAACACGAAGGGACTCAACCTCGGCTGGAGCCCGTGGTGGGGCATCGTCGTCGGCATCGCCTTCGCGGTGTTGATGGCGCTCCTCTTCGGCGCGCTCGCGAACCGGAGCGTCGGCATCTATTTCCTGATGATCACGCTGACGTACTCGGTGATCGCGAATCTCTTCTTCGGCCAGGTGACCGACGTCTCCGGCTTCGGGGGCATCAGCGGCATTCCGGCGCCGAGCGCGATCGGCAACGTCGACGAGCACACGAACCGCCTCTACTACGTCGCGCTCGTCACCGCGCTCCTCGTCTACGCGCTTCTGCGCTACCTCGTCCGGACACCGTTCGGCCTCACGCTCCAGGGCGTTCGCGACGACCCCGTGCGGATGGCGTCGCTCGGCTACAACGTTCCGCTCCACCGCACGATCGCGTTCGCATTCGCCGGCGTCATCGCGGCGATCGGCGGCGTGCTCTTCGTCTGGTGGAACGGCCACATCGACCCTGCGTCGATCGACCTCGGCGCAACCATCGACTTGCTGGTGATCGCCGTCGTCGGCGGCCTCTACCGGCTCGAGGGCGCGTGGGTCGGCGCCCTGTTCTTCGTCGTCATCAACAACTACTCGCAGCGCATCGATTTCATCGGCCCGCGCTTCCACACGTTGATCGGCGCGATCTTTCTCGTGATCGTGGTGGTCTCGCCCGGCGGCCTCATCGGTCTCTGGGAACGCCTTGTCAACCTTTTCTCCGGGTGGCGCCGTGGCCCGTTCGACCGCACGCCGGTCGAGCTCGGGCACGCCGAGCCCAGCGTCTGAAAGGAGGGTCACACGGACAACGTCCCGGCACCAACGCTTGGAGATTCGCCCGGTTCGATGAAGGATCACGGTTCGAGGAGAACCACAAGGCTCAAAGGAGGGCAAAGGATGGGTAGTGGAATGCGAAGGCGGAAGCTGATTCCGTTCGCGGTGCTCGCGGTGCTCGTTACCGCAATCGCCGCGTCCGCAGCAACCGCCACGAACACGGCGAGCACGATCAAGGTCGCCGTGCTTTCGGACTGTCAGGGGGCCTTCGGCTCGTTCGACGGTCAGGATCTCGCGGGCGTCGTCGCCGCGATGTCCCAGTACGCCGGCGCGAAGCCGGTCAACCCGAACGATCCGCGCAAGGGCTGGACAGGCGGCTCGATCAACGGTCACCCGCTCAAGCTCGTCGGCATCGGCTGTTCGAACGACAAGGCGGACACGGCGATCAAGGAGACCAAGCGCCTCATGGAGCAGTTGGGCGCGGACGTCATGATCGGCCCGCTCTCGGGTGACGAGTCGATCGCGGTCGCGAACTACGCGAAGCAGCATCCCACGAAGACGTTCGTCGACGGTTCCGCCGGCGCACAGGACACGACGCTGAAGGTGCGGGCGAAGAACTTCTTCCGCTTCAACGGCGACGGTGCGATGTGGAATGCCGGTCTCGGCGATCTCGCCTACAACAAGCTGCACTGGAAGACCGCCGCAGTCGTGGCGGACGACTACAGCTTCGCGTGGACGTCGGCAGCCGGCTTCATCGCAGAGTTCTGCGCTGTCGGCGGCAAGATCTCGAAGCGGGTGTTCCCGCCGCTGAACACGACCGACTACTCGTCCTATGCACAGCAGATGCCGACGAACGTCGACGGCACCTTCGTTGCAGTCGGCGGTGCCGGTCTCATCCCGTTCCTGAAAGCCTATGAGCAGGCTCATGGCCCGATCGACGGGAAGAAGTTCATCGGCAACCTGTTCTGGGGCACGCCGGGTCAGTTCGAGCAGCTCTCGACGCGCGTCGTCGGCGCCTATGTCGGCGGTGCCGGCACGGCGGGCGACCTCGCAACTCCGGCTGCGAAGTTCTACGCGAACAAGATCATCGGCCGGTGGTTCAAGACGATCCCGCCGTACGGCGCAGCCGCGCCGCAGGCATCGTCGACGTTCACGTACGGCTTCTTCATCAACACGTGGGGCCTGATCAAGGGTCTCCAGGCGGTGAAGGGCAACATCGGCGGCGGCCAGAAGGCACTCCAGGCCGCGATCAGGAAGACCGTCCTGCCGACGGCGTACGGAACGATCCACCTCGACAAGTACAACCAGGGCGTCATCCCCGTCTACTACGCCCAGCTCTACAGCAAGGCTGGCAAGCTGGCGGTCAAGACGGTCGGCTACATCCCGAACGTCGACCAGACGTTCGGCGGCACGTTCTCCGCATCGACGCCGGCACCGGGACGCACGAGCCCGGCCTGCGTGAAGCGGAGCCTGCCGTGGATCGGCAAGACGCAACATCCGAAGGTCACCGGCTAACGACGCAGGTGAGCGAGGCAGCAGCACCCGAGCACGCCGAGCCGATCCTCCGCCTGAAGGGGATCGGCCGGCGGTTCGGTGGCCTCCACGCCGTGGGCGGGGGCGGCCAGGTCGTGGCGGACCGCGCGTGGCGCGCCGAAGGCGGCGCGAACCGCCCCCGCCACGCCACGCGAGTAACAGG
>JANMQZ010000261.1:0-19802 GCA_031370755.1 Actinomycetes bacterium | reverse complement strand
ACGCGGTGCACGACCTCGGCGTGATGGTGCCCGCCGAGACGATCCTCGACACGGCGGCGCAGGTCGGAGCCGACGTCGTCGGGCTGTCGGGGCTGATCACGCCGTCGCTCGACCAGATGGTCGACGCAGCGCACGAGATGGAGCGCCGCGGCCTGTCACTGCCGCTCCTGATCGGCGGGGCGACGACGTCGAAGCAGCACACCGCGGTGAAGATCGCGCCGCAGTACTCGCAGCCGGTCGTGCACGTGCTCGATGCATCGCGCGTGACGGCGGTCGTGTCGGCGCTGCTCGATCCTGCTCGGAAGGCGACGCTCGATGCGGAGAACCGCGAGCTGCAGAACCGCATGCGCGAGCTGCACGCCGAGCGCGACCGCAAGCCGCTGCTGCCCGTGGGTGAGGCGCGGGCGAACCAGGAGGACGTCTCGTTCGACGACCTCGCGACACCGGAGTTCACCGGCGTGCGGATCGTCGAGCCGTCGCTCGAGACGCTGCGCCCGTACATCGACTGGCAGTTCTTCTTCCACACCTGGGAGCTGAAGGGCCGCTACCCGGCGATCCTCGCGCAGCCCGCGGCGAAGGAGCTCTGGGACGACGCACAGGAGCTGCTCGACGAGATCGTCCGCGACGGACTGCTCACCGCGAAAGGTGTCTACGGCTTCTGGCCCGCGTCGTCCGACGGCGACGATATCGTTGTCCACGATGACAACGGCACGCGCTTCTGTTTCCTGCGCCAGCAGTCGGCGTACGGCGATACGCGTCCGAACCGCTGCCTCGCCGACTACGTGGCGCCGACAGGCGATCACGTCGGCGCCTTCGCGGTCACCGCCGGCATCGGCCTCGAGGAACTGAGCGCCCGCTTCGAGGCCGACCACGACGACTACCGCTCGATCATGGCGAAAGCGCTCGCGGACCGCCTCGCTGAGGCGTTCGCCGAGTACCTGCACGAAGTCGCGCGGCGCGAGTGGTACGAGACGGGCCCGCCGGTTCCGCCCGAACAACTGACCGAGGAGAGCTTCCGCGGCATCCGCCCGGCGTTCGGCTATCCCGCCTGCCCCGATCACAGCGAAAAGGGCAAGCTCTTCGACCTGCTCGGCGCCGAGCAGGTGGGCATCTCGCTCACGGAGAGCTACGCGATGTTCCCGGGCGCGAGCGTCAGCGGCATCTACCTCGGGCACCCTCAGGCGCGGTATTTCTCTGTCGGCCGGGTCGGCCGCGACCAGGTTGAGGACTACGCGGTGCGCAAGAGCCTGCCGTTCGACGAGGTCGAACGCTGGCTCCGGCCGAACCTCGCCTACGAGGCCGGGGCCGGGGTTCCCGCCTAGGAAGAGATCCCGCCCGGGCGCTTCGGTAAGGTGGCCGGGGCGCCTCGTGGCGCTCCTTTTTCCGCATGCGGACGACGCTGAAGAGAGGCATGGGTCGCGCTGCGACCCTGAACGGCAACGGCCGCGCGGTGCTCCCGCCCCCGGTGCTCGAGCCGATGCGCCGGTACCGGCAGCCGCCGCCCCCGCCGCACACGACCCGCGGCGCGATCGGGCGCGTCTTCGGCTGGATCATGCTCGCCATCCTGGTCGTCGCTTCCGGCATCGGCGGCGGGCTCTACCTCTACAGCCACGAGACGCTCGGCGCGATCGGCGCGCACTCGAAGGGCGCGATCGCCGCTTCAAAGGACAAGAACTTGCACCCGATTGCCTCGCCCTCCGAGCCTGCGACGGCGCTCATCGTCGGCTACGACGCACGCAAGGGCGTCGACGCGACGTCGGCCCAGGACTCGCGCTCCGACACGATCATGCTCGTCCGCGCGGACCCGACGAACAACACGCTGTCACTGATGTCGTTCCCGCGCGATCTGCAGGTGCCGATCTACTGCAAGGGCTCGGACGTGCCGCTCCGGACCGACCGGATCAACGCCGCGTGGGCGACGTGCGGCGAGCAGGGAACGCTCGACACCGTCGCGCACCTGACCGGGCTGCCGATCAACTACCTGATCACCGTCAACTTCCACGGGTTCAAGCTGCTCGTGAACAAGCTGCACGGCGTCTACATCACCGTCGACCACCGCTACATCAACACGGTCGGCGGCCCGGGCGGCTACGCGAAGATCGACCTGCACCCGGGCTATCAGAAGCTCGTCGGCCAGCAGGCACTCGATTTCGTGCGCTTCCGGCACACCGACTCGGACCTCTACCGGCTTGCGCGCCAGCAGCTCTTCCTCGACGCGCTGAAGGACCGCCTCGCGTCGAGCTTCTCGCTGCTCGAGATCCCGCAGATCATCGGCGCGGTCAAGGGCAGCGTCGAGGTCGTCAAGCCTGGGGCGGGAGCGCCGACGATCAACGAGATCCAGTCGTATGCGGGGCTCGGCTACCACCTGCCGCCGGGGCATCTCTTCCGCACGTCGATCAACAACCTGCTCAACTGCGGCTACCTCAACGCCGAGGTGTGCGGGACGCAGACGGAGATCGACGCGGCCGTGCAGTCGTTCGAGCACCCGGACGTGACGCTGGCTGCGCGCGCAAACGCCGCAGCGCTCGGCCGCAAGGTGAAGACCGTGAAGTCGAAGGCTCTGAAGCCGGAGGAGATCTCGACACTCGTCCTCAACGGGACGACGATCCTTGGCTCGCGCGCGACACGTCGTACAAGCTCGCCGTCGCCGGCTACCACACGCAGCAGCTGCCGTCGACGGTCTACGCGAATGCGCCGAGCCAAGCGGAGTACTCGAACACGGTCTACTTCGACACCGTGCAGCCGAACGCGAAGCAGGCGGCGCGCCAGCTCGCCGTTGCGATGGGCCCGCACACGAGCGTCGCGCCGCTGCCGCCCGAGGTCGCGCCGCTCGCGGAGCAGGCCGGCAACCCGCTGACGGTCGTCGTCGTTGGGACGGCGTTCGGGGGCGAGGTCGTCAATCCCGAGGCGCATGTCGTCGCCACACCGGTGCACCAAGCGCCGTCGGTCGTCAACAACCCGGGCATGACTGAGAGCACGCTTCAGTCGCTCCGTGCGAAGGTGCCGTTCCGGATCATGGTGCCGCACCAGATTCACAGCGCGTCCCGGCTCACGAGCCTCGAGCCGTTCCGCCCCTTCAAGCCGGCGCCGCACAAGCACGAGCTCGTGATGACGTTCGTCACGGGTGCGGGGAACGTCTACTGGCAGATCATCGAGACCGACTGGAACGACGCGCCGATCCTCCGCAAGCCGACGGGGAAGTTCCAGCTCAAGGACGGCCGCAAGCTCGACCTCTTCACGAACGGCGGCACGATCCACATGGTCGTGCTCCGCACTGCGCGCGCGAGCTACTGGGTCGTCAACACCCTGCGCGACGAGCTCACCAACGAGACGATGCTCGCGATCGCCAAGGGCCTGCAGCCGCTCGGGAAGTAACCTAGGCCCGTGGCAAAGATCGCAATGTTCGGCGCCGGCTATGTCGGCCTCGTGACCGGTGCCTGCTTCGCGGAGCTGGGGCACGAGATCGTGATCCGCGACGTCCTGCCGGAGCGCATCGAGCGGCTCCAGGCGGGCGAAGTGCCGATCTACGAGCCCGGCCTCGACCTGGTGCTCGAGCGGAACGCCGAGCGCATCCGCTTCACGCTCGACGTGCGCGAGGCGGTCGACGGGGCGGACTTTCTCTACGTCGCCGTCGGCACGCCGCCGACGGAGTCGGGCGATGCCGACCTGGGCGCCGTCTGGAGCGTCGTCGACGAGATCCCGGTCGATCTCGAGGGGCAGCCGATCGTCGTGATGAAGAGCACGGTGCCGGTCGGGACGGGCGAGCACGTGCGCGCGCGGCTCGACGGGCGCGGTCTCACCGGCGTCGGCTACGTCTCGAACCCGGAGTTCCTGGCCGAGGGCAGCGCAGTCGCCGACTTCATGAAGCCAGACCGGCTCGTCGTCGGCGCGTTCGAGGACGAGCACGCAGATCGCGTCCTCGAGTTGTTCCGCGGCATCGAGACCGAGGTCGTGCGCACCGACGTCCCGTCGGCGGAGCTCGTGAAGCTCGCCGCGAACGCGTTCCTGTCGACGCGCATCAGCTTCATCAACGAGATCGCGAACGTGTGCGAGCTCGTCGGCGCCGCCGTCGTCGACGTCGCAAAGGGCGTCGGCCTCGACCACAGGCTCGGGCCGCATTTTCTGCGCGCGGGCATTGGCTTCGGCGGTTCCTGTTTTCCAAAAGATGTGACTGCGCTCAAACAGCTCGCCGGCAACTCGGGCTACCAGTTCATGCTGCTGCACGCGGTGTGGGAGGTGAACGAGTTGCAGAAGCGTCGCGTCGTCTCGAAGCTGCAGAAGCATCTCGGCTCGATGCGAGGCAAGACGATCGCGCTGCTTGGGCTCGCGTTCAAGCCGAACACGGACGACATGCGCGAGGCTCCGAGCCGAGTGATCGCGTACCGGCTTCTCTCCGAAGGCGCCGAGGTGCGTGCGTGGGACCCGATCGCGCATCCGGACGACCTGCACGGGATCGAGCTGTGCGACTCGGTGCTCGACGCGGTGCGGAACGCCGACGCGGCCGTGATCGTGACCGAGTGGCCCGAGCTCGCGGCGATCGCCACGCCGGAAGTGCGCGAGGCCATGGCGCGGCCGCTCATCATCGACGGGCGCAACCTGCTCGACCCGGTCGCTACCCGCGCGGCGGGCTTCGACTACGAGGGCATCGGCCGCCCCCGCCACGCGTCGCCGGCCGAGCCCGAGGCCGCGCGCGACCCGGAGCTGAAGCTCTGATGGAGGCGTTGCTGCTTGCAGGCGGCAAGGCGGAACGGCTCGGTGAGGCGGCGCAGGGCCTGCCCAAGCCGCTCGTTCCGCTCGCGGGCGTCCCGCTCGCCGGGTACGGCGTCGGACGCCTCGTCGAGGCAGGCGTGTCGCGCGTCATCATCGCGTGCAGCGCGGGACAGGAAGGGGCGTTCGTGAACGCGCTCACGGGTCTCGGGGCGGAGATCGACGCGGTCGGCGAGCCGGAGCCGCTCGGGCGCGGCGGCGGCCTGCGCCTCGCGGCTTCGCGGCGGCGCGAGGACGGGACCTGCCTGGCGCTGAACGGCGACGAGCTGCTCGACGTCGACTTCCGCGCGCTCCTTGCCGAGCACGAGGAGTCGGGTGCGGCCGGGACGATCGTCGTTGCGCAGGTGCGCTCGCCGTTCGGCGTCGTCGAGCTGCAGGAGGACGGCACGGTCACGGGCTTCCGCGAGGCGCCGCTCCTCGACAACTGGGTCAACTCCGGCGTCTACGCGCTCGGCGACGAAGCGCTCGCGCGGCTGCCCGAGCGCGGCGATCACGAGCAGAGCACCTTCCCCGAGCTTGCGAGCGAGGGGAAGCTCCGCGGCTACCGCCACAAGGGCGTCTGGCTCACCGTGAACACGCCGAAGGATCTTCGCGTCGCCGCCGCCTTCATGGACGAGCACCCCGACTGGCGTCCGAAGCGGCACGTGGCATGACTCTCGACTCCCCGAACTTCGAGGGCCTCGACCGCTGGGCGTTCGCAGAGCGCCGCGTCGAGAAGCCCTGGGGCTACGAGCTGATCTGGGCCCACACCGACCGCTATGCCGGGAAGATCCTCTTCGTGCGCGCGGGCCAGTCGCTCAGCCTCCAGTTCCACAACGTGAAGGACGAGAGCTGGCACGTGCTCTCGGGGCGCGCGCAGCTCGAGCTCGGCGACGTGGGGCAGGGGGTCCTCAACTCCGAGGTGATCACCGAGGGCGCCTCCTTCCACTTCGTGCCCGGCACCGTCCACCGCGTCACGGCGCTCGAGGACACGACGATCCTCGAGGTCTCGACCGCGGAGCTCGACGACGTCGTCCGGCTCGAGGACAAGTACGGCCGTGAGGGGACGAGCGCACCCTGACACACGTGTGGTAACCTTCCGGGCGTGGAGGGCCTGAAGGTCGGAGAAGCAGCGGAGCGCGCGGGCTGGTCGCCGCGGATGCTGCGCTACCTCGACCGTTTCGGGCTTGTCGTCCCCCGCCGCACCTCGGGCGGCTACCGGCTCTACCGGCTCCGCGAGCTGAACCAGCTCCGGGCGCTTGCCGAGCTCCGGCGGACGCACCACCTCGAGATCTCCGACCTCGTCTTCGCTGCGCGGCTCCGACGCGAGCCCGTGCTGCGCAAGGCCGTCGACGGCTGGCTCGCCGGCGCCGACGACCTCGCCTGGGTCGAGTGGGAGCAGCGCAAGCACGAGCGGCTCTTGGCCGCCTAAATCACCGAAAGGAATCGATGGCTGTAACGAAGCGATATGACGTGAAGGATCTCGCCCTTGCGGGCGAAGGCAAGCGCAGGATTGAGTGGGCCGACCGGCAGATGCCGGTGCTCGCTGCAATCCGCGACCGGTTCGAGCGCGAGCAGCCGCTGGCCGGCTACCGCATTGCGGCGTGTCTGCACGTCACGACCGAAACCGCGAATCTCATGCGCACGCTGAAGGCGGGCGGGGCGGATGTGGTGTTGTGCGCGTCGAACCCGCTCTCCACGCAGGACGATGTCGCGGCTGCGCTCGTCGAGGAGTACGACATCTCGTGCTTCGCGATCAAGGGCGAGGATCACGACACGTACTACTCGCACATCGAGGCGTCGGTCGATCACAAGCCGCACTTCACGATGGACGACGGCGCCGACGTGATCGGCGTGCTGCACTCCGCCCGCCGCGAACAGCTCGGCGACGTGATTGCCGGCACCGAGGAGACGACGACGGGCGTCATCCGCCTGAAGGCGCTCGAGGCGGAGGGCAAGCTCGGCTTCCCGATCATCGCCGTCAACGAGGCGCTGACGAAGCACATGTTCGACAACCGCTACGGCACGGGCCAGTCGACGATCGACGGCATCATCCGCGCGACGAACGTGCTGCTCGCCGGCAAGAAGTTCGTCATCGGCGGCTACGGCTGGGTCGGCAGGGGCGTCGCCTCCCGCGCACGCGGCATGGGCGCGCACGTGATCATCACAGAGGTCGACCCGATGAAGGCGCTCGAGGCGGTCATGGACGGCTTCGAGGTCATGACGATGGAGCGGGCCGCCAGGGTCGGCGAGATCTTCTGCACCGCCACGGGCGACAAGAACGTGATCGCGCGTGAGCATTACGAGCTGATGCAGGACGGAGCGATTCTCGCGAACACCGGGCACTTCAACGTCGAGATCGAGATCCCGGCGCTGCGGCAGCTCGCGGCGGAGACGCGGATGGCCCGCGAGTTCGTCGAGGAGTTCACGATGGCCGACGGCCGCCGGATCTACCTCGTCGCGGACGGCCGCCTCGTCAACCTCGCGGCCGCCGAGGGTCACCCGGCGCTCGTGATGGACATGTCGTTCGCGAACCAGGCACTCGGCATCGAGTACGCCGTGCAGCACGCGAGCGAGCTCGAGCGGAAGGTCTATCCGGTCCCGGCCGAGATCGACAAGGAGATCGCGCGCCTGAAGCTCGCGACAATGGGCATCGAGATCGACGTCCTCTCCGAGGAGCAGGCGAAGTACCTCGCCTCGTGGGACGAGGGCACCTGAGCCGAACGGCCACGCCCTGGTGTCAGACACAGGGGCCGGGCGCGCAAGCGCCCGGCCCCTTGTTTCGCTGGGACATGATCTCCGAGAGCACTGTCCCGGTGTCAGACACTCTTAGAAATGCGTGCCGATTGTGACGAACCTCGAACCGGAACGGATCGTGCGGCTTGAGGAGCGGCCGCCGCCGCGCGTCGTCGTGCTCGACCAGCGGCGGCTGCCGGACGCGGTCGTCGAGCTCGAGTGCCACACGGTGCCGGAGCTCGTCGACGCGATTCGCACGCTGGCGGTGCGCGGCGCGCCGGCGATCGGCGTCGCGGCGGCATACGGGCTCGCGCTTGCGGCCCTGCGCGGCGACGACCTCGCCGACGCGGAGCGCGCGCTCGCGGCGTCGAGGCCGACGGCCGTCAACCACGCCTGGGCGCTCGCGGAGATGCGCGCGGACCCGACGCCGGCCCGCGCACGCGCCCTCCACGCGGAAGAGGTCGAGCGCTGCAAGCACATGGCCGTGCACGCCGCGGAGCTCTTCGCGTCGGGCACGCGCGCGCTCACGCACTGCAACGCCGGCGGGCTCGCGACCGGTGGCTACGGCTCCGCGGTCGGCGCGCTCCGCGCCGCCTGGGAGCGCGGCCTGCTCGCGCACGTGCTCGTCGACGAGACGCGTCCGCTCCTCCAGGGTGCGCGCCTCACCGCCTGGGAGCTCGAGGCCGCCGGAATCCCGCACGCCGTGATCGCCGACAGCGCCGCAGCGTCGATGATGGCGCGCGGTGAGGTCGACCTGATCGTCACCGGCGCCGACCGGATCGCCGCCAACGGCGACACCGCGAACAAGATCGGCACATACTCGCTCGCCGTGCTCGCCCACCACCACGAGATCCCGCTCTACGTCGTTGCGCCGACGTCCACCGTCGACCTCGCAACCGCGACCGGCGCCGGCATCCCGATCGAGGAGCGCGATCCCGCCGAGATCTCGACGCGCTTCACAGCGCGGAACCCCGCGTTCGACGTCACGCCCGCCGCGCTCATCGCCGCCATCGTCACCGAGACCGGCGTCCATCGCGCGCCCTACACCGAGTCGCTCTCCGCGTGAAAGCGCTCATCCTCGCCGCCGGCTACGCGACGCGACTGCGCCCGCTCACGGACACGCTCCCGAAGCAGCTGCTCCCGGTCGGCGGCAGGCCGATGGTCGACTGGATCGCCGACAAGATCCGCGAAGCCGGCATCGACGACATCCACCTCGTGACGAACGCGCGCTTCGCCGGCCTCTTCGACGTCTGGGCGAATGCAGCGGGCGTTACGGTGCACGACGACGGCACGATGACGAACGAGACGCGCCTCGGCGCAATCGGCGACGTCCGCTTCGTCCGCGACGAGACCGGCTGGGACGACGACCTGCTCGTGATCGCGGGCGACAACCTCTTCGACTACTCGCTCGCCGACTTCCTGCGCTTCGCCGCGGAGAAGAACGGCGCGAGCGCCGTCGCGGTCTACGACGTCGGCGACCGCGTGCTCGCGACGCAGTACGGCGTCATCGAGCTCGACGCCGACGACCGCGTGACCGGCTTCGTCGAGAAGCCCGCCGAGCCGCCCACGACGCTCTGCGCGACGGCGACCTACCTCTACGCACGCGGGCACGCGGGCCTCGTCGAAAGGTATCTCGACGAGGGCAACCCGCCCGACCAGCCCGGTCACTTCATCGCCTGGCTCCACACGCGCGAGCCGGTCTACGGGTTCCGGATCCCGGGCGGTTGGTACGACATCGGCGACGCCGCCCAGCTCCTCGAGGCCGACAACCGGCTCCGCGCGCTGGCCGGTCTGCCCTTCCGTAATTCCTATTCCCTCGACTAGAGTGCCGCCCGTGGCAAGCACCGAGCTCCGGGCCGAGGACATCCGCTGGAACCTCACCGACCTCTGCGAGGGCGCCGAAGAGGCGCGCGCACAGTGGCTCGCACTCGTCGAGACCGCCCAGGGCCTCGCGTCGCGCTATCGCGGGACGATCGCAGAGCTCGACGCGCCGGGCCTCCGCACGCTGCTCGACGAGGCCGACGAGCTCGAGCAGGAGCTCTCCCGCCTCCACGTCTACTCGTACCTCCGGCTCAGCATGGCCGCCACCGACGTCGAGGCGAACGACCTCGCGACCTTCTCACGCGATCGCGTGGCGGAGATCGAGAACACGCTCGTCTTCCTCGGCCTCGAATGGATCGCGCTCGACGACGACCGCGCCGAGCAGCTGCTCGCCGCCGACGAGCTCGCGCCGTACGCGCACAAGCTGCGCGTCGAGCGGAAGGAGAAGCCCTACGTCCTGAGCGAGCCGGAGGAGCAGGCGCTGAACGCGCGTCGCCCGATGGCCTCCGCCTGGCAGGCGCTGCACGACCGGCACGTCTCGACGCTCGAGGTGCCGTTCGACGCAGGCGAGGGCGACGCGCCGCACACGATCAGCCAGTTGCTCTCGTACCTCTACCGTCCCGACCGCGACATCCGCGTGCGCGCCGTGACCGCGCTCTTCGAGGGGCTCGCACCGCGCGCCGACGTGCTCGCGGCGTGTTACGACGCGCTCGTCGGCGACCGCCTGAGCACCGACCGCCTGCGCGGCTACACGAACCCGATGCAGCCCACTAACCTCGGCAACGAGCTCGACGACGAGATCGTCGAGGCGATGATGAACGCGACGGAAGAGGCGTACCCGATCGCGCGCAAGTGGTTCGGGACGAAGGCGCGGCTGCTCGGCCTCGACAAGCTCGAGCTCGCCGACCAGTACGCGCCGATCGGCGAGTCGCGGCTCTTCAGCTGGCCCGAGGCGGTCGACATCGTCGACTCGTCCTTCAACCGCTTCTCGCCGCGGCTCGCGGAGATCTTCCGCTCGTGTGTCGACGCCGGCCACGTCGACGTGCTGCCGCGGAACGGCAAGTCCGGCGGCGCGTACTGCACGTCGGTCTCGAAGTCGATCCTGCCGTATGTCCTCATGAACTACACCGAGCGGCTGCGCGACGTGAGCACGCTCGCGCACGAGTTCGGACACGCGACGCACAACGTCCTGGCGCTCGAAGCGCAGACGTGGCGCTCGCACCGCACCGGGATCCCGATGGCCGAGGTGCCGTCGACGTTCGCGCAATCGATCGCCGACGACTACTTGCTCGAGAACGAGACCGACCCCGGCACGCGCGCCGCGCTCGCCGCGGACCGTCTCGAGAACGCCTTCGCGGCGATCTACCGCCAGACCGTGCTCGCCCGCTTCGAGCAGCGTGCCTACGACGTTCGCGCCGACGGCCGCTCGCTCGGCACGGAGCGCCTGAACGAGCTGTGGGTCGAGGAGAACGGCAAGTACTACGGCGATGCGCTTCAGATGCCTGAGGGCTACGCGCTCGGCTGGTCGTACATCCCGCACTTCATCCACGTTCGCTTCTACACGTACGCGTACTCGTTCGCGCAGCTCGTCGCGCTGCTCCTCTACCGCCGCTACCGCGAGGACGCAGAGTCGTTCGCCCCGAAGTACCTCGACCTGCTTGCTTCCGGCGGCTCGGCCTCGCCGGCCGATCTCGTCGCACCGTTCGGCCTCGACCTGCGCTCGCCCGACACCTGGCGCGAAGCGTTTGCAGAGCTGGACGCGCTCCGCGAGGAAGCCGACAGGCTTTCGACACAAGCCGCGCAGTAGCGTCGGTCATGTGCTCGACCTGCTGCTGCCGCGGCACTGCCTTGTGTGCGGAACCGGTGGTGCGCAGCTCTGCCGCGCCTGCCAAGACGCCCTGCCGCGGCTGACGCCGCCGCTCTGCGAGCGGTGCGGCGCGCCGACGGCCTGGCCGGTCGAGCGCTGTCTCGAGTGCAGCGGCCGCCGGCTCGCCTTCGCGTCGGCGCGCGCGGCGGTCCCGTACGAGGACGGCGCTCGCGGCCTCGTGGCGGCCTGGAAGGAGCACGGCCTGCGGAGTCTCGGCCGAACGGCCGCCGCCGTCGTCGCCGAGCGGCTGCCGCGGCCTGCCGCGGAGGCGGTCGCATTCGTCCCCGCCGACGCCGGCCGCCGCCTCCAGCGCGGCTACCACCCGGCCGAGCAGCTCGCCCGCGAGCTTGCGCGCGCCTGGCAGCTGCCCTGCCTGGGCGTGCTGCGCCGCAGCGGCCCGTCGCGCCCGCAGCGCGGCCTCGCGCGCGCGGAACGACGCCGCAACGTCCGCCGGAGCTTCGACTCGCAGCCGGTCACCGGCGCGCTCGTCCTCGTCGATGACGTCTACACAACCGGCGCCACCGCCGACGCTGCGGCGGCTGCGCTCCGGCGGGCGGGAGCCGGGCGGGTCGACGTCGTGACATTTGCCCGCACGATTCGCGGGGCGGGATTAGGGTTAGACCGAGGGTGACCGATACCCGACCTAGGAGCCGCACATGCAACTCAACGTCAAAGGCAAGAACCTCCAGGTCAGCGAATCGATTCGCGATTACGCCGAGCGCAAGCTGTCGAAGCTCGACAAACAGGTGCACGAGCTGACGCGGGTCGAGATCGAGCTTGCGGTCGAGAAGAACCCGTCCGTGGCGAACAACCAGGTCGCCGAGGCGACCGTCTGGCTCAAGGGCCATACGCTGCGCGCGCGGGAGGCGACGCGCGACATGAAGGCCTCGATCGACGAGCTGACGGAGAAGCTCGTGCGCCAGATTCGCGAGGAACGTGAGAAGAAGGTGTCGAAGCGCCACATCGACAAGCACGCGCACGACGACGGCGCCGTGTAGTGGGCTTCTTCCGGCGGCGCAGGCCGCTGCACGAGCAGCTCGCGCGCGACGGCGGCCTGACGCCGCGCGATCCGCGGCCGGCCTGGCAGGAAACGGGCATTCACGGCATCCCCCGCGCGCGCGAATGGGACGAGACCGTTACCGCCGAGGCGCCGGGCGTCGAGGGGAACGCCGCCAGTTGGGTGGCGCTCCCGGACGGGACGCTCCTCGTCGAGGAAGGGCCTGACAGCTCCCTCGAGCCGCTCGCCGCCCTCGTCGAGACAAAGCTCGCGCCGCCGTACCGTGCGCGCGGCGCGCGGCAGGTGAACGACGTCTGGGCGGTGCAGGCCACGAAGATCGAAGTGATCGCGCTCCCCGGCGCGCCGGACGGCGAGACCCTCGACGTCTCGCGCAACGACGGCACGACGACGCTCTCGGTCGACGGACGCCAGGTCTTCGGCTCGCTGCCCACCCTCGAGCAGCGCGGCGAGCGCGAGGGCCCCGAGTACGCCGTCCACGCGGAGCGGCTCGACGGCGACCTCTTCGAGATCCGCGCGAACGCGCTCTGATGCGGCCGCCGGATTCGCCCGCCCGGGCCGCCGAAGGCCAGTCGGTACCCTAGGGCTCGTGCCCGACTACGGCGGTTTCGAGAAGGTCCTGCGCCTCGGCGAGGGACGGCGCGGCAAGCGCCTCGCGCAGCAGGCGCAGTACATCGGCACGCTCGAGCCCGAGTTCGAGCAGCTCTCCGACGACGAGCTCCGCGGCAAGACCGCCGAGTTCCGGCAGCGGCTCGAGAACGGGGAGACGCTCGACGAGATCCTGTTCGAGGCATTCGCCGCGATCCGCGAGGCGTTCAAGCGCACGATGGACGTGCGCCTGTTCGACGTGCAGCTGATGGGCGGCGTCGTCCTGCACGAGGGCGACATCGCCGAGATGAAGACCGGTGAAGGTAAGACCTTCGTCGCGACGCAGGCGCTCTACCTGAACGCGCTTGCGGGCCGCGGGGTTCACCTGATCACGGTGAACGACTACCTCGCGAAGCGCGACAAGGAGTGGACGCAGGTCGTGTTCGAGGCACTCGGCATGCGCACCGCGCACATCGAGAACATGATGCCGTTCGGCCCGCGCAAGGAGGCCTACGAGGCCGACGTCACGTACGGCACGAACTCCGAGTTCGGCTTCGACTATCTCCGCGACAACATGGCGGTGACGCTCGAGGGCGTCGTGCAGCGCGGCCACTCGTACGCGATCGTGGACGAGGTCGACTCGATCCTCGTCGACGAGGCGCGCACGCCGCTCATCATCTCCGGCGAGCCCGAGACCGCCGCGCAGATCTACTACGACTTCGCACGCATCGCGCCGCAGCTCGTCGCGCACCGCTCGAATCCCGGCGACCCGAAGGGCGCCGCAGAGGCCGCGGGCGCCGACTACGAGTTCGACGAGAAGCACAAGACCGTCGCCGTCACCGAGTCGGGCGTCGCGAAGGTCGAGCGGGCACTGCGTATCGACAACCTCTACGCGCCGCAGAACTCACAGCTCGTCAACCATCTCGTGCAATCCCTGAAGGCGCAGTCGCTCTACCAGGCGGACGTCGACTACGTGATCCAGGACAACGAGGTCAAGATCGTCGACGAGTTCACCGGCCGCATCATGGAAGGCCGCCGCTGGAGCGAGGGCCTGCACCAGGCCGTCGAGGCGAAGGAAGGCGTCCGCATCCAGGAAGAGCACCAGACGATGGCGACGATCACGCTCCAGAACTATTTCCGCCTCTACGAGAAGCTCGGCGGCATGACCGGTACCGCGAAGACGGAGGAGAAGGAGTTCGTCGAGATCTACAACCTCCACGTCGTCGAGATCCCGACGAACGTCGACGTCGCGCGCCTCGACGAGCAGGACTACGTCTTCAAGACGAAGGAAGGCAAGTTCTCCGCGGTCATCCGCGACATCAAGGAGCGTTACGAGAAGGGCCAGCCGGTGCTCGTCGGCACGATCGCCGTCGAGACGTCCGAGTACCTCGCGCAGCTGCTGACGCGCCAGGGCGTGCCGCACAACGTGCTGAACGCGAAGGAGCACGCACGCGAGGCGGAGATCATCAAGGACGCGGGCAAGGAGAGCGCCGTCACGATCGCGACGAACATGGCGGGCCGCGGCGTCGACATCAAGATCGACGACCGTGTGCGCGAGCTCGGCGGTCTCTACGTGCTCGGCACCGAGCGCCACGAGTCGCGCCGCATCGACAACCAGCTTCGCGGCCGTTCAGGCCGTCAGGGCGACCCCGGCGAGACGCGTTTCTACCTCTCGGGCGAGGACGACCTCGTGCGCCTGTTCGCGGGCGACCGCATCAAGTCGATCATGGAGCGCTTCAAGATCCCGGACGACCAGCCGATGGAGGCGAAGATCCTTTCGCGCCAGATCGAAGGCGCGCAGAAGAAGGTCGAAGAGCAGAACTTCGTCATGCGCAAGAACGTCCTCAAGTACGACGACGTGATGAACCGGCACCGCACGCGGATCTACGAGCAGCGGCGGCAGGTGCTGGACGGCGACGACATGTCCGACCAGGTGAAGCTCTGGATCGACGACGTCGTCGAGGAGACGGTGCAGCAGTTCACGCAGGACGAGTACAGCGAGGAGTGGGATCTCGAGGCGCTGACGAACGCGATGGGCGCGCTCTACGGCTCGGAGATCACGGCAGCCGAGCTGCGCGAGGACTTCCCCGAGATCACGCGCGAGCTCCTCGTCGAGGAGTTCCAGGCCGACGCGCGGCAGACCTACGAGGCGAAGGAAGAGGAGTTCGGCGCAGGCCCGGCCGTGGACGGGGTCGAGCAGCCGCTGATGCGCGAGCTCGAGCGCTTCGTGATCCTCCAGGTCGTCGACGTCCGCTGGCGCGAGCACCTCGAGAACATGGACTACCTGCGCGAGGGCGTGCATCTCCGCTCGATGGCGCAGAAGGACCCGCTCGTCGAGTACACGGGCGAGGGCGAGCGCATGTTCACGGATCTCGGCCGCGCGATCCGCGCCGAGGTCGTGCTGCATCTCTTCCATGCGGAGCTCGCGCCCGAGGAGGCGCAGCAGCTCACGCAGACGCAGACGACGAACGGCAACCTCCAGTACGAGCACGACGTCTCCTCTGGCGCCGAGAACATCGACGCCGCGCTCGGCGGCGGCGGCGCGCAGGCGGCGACGGGCGTGCTGCAGCAGCAGGCGGTGCAGGCCTCGCCGCACGAGAAGCTCGGCCGCAACGACCCGTGCTGGTGCGGGAGCGGCAAGAAGTACAAGCGCTGCCACGGCGCGTAGGAGCAACCAGGTCTTCGACCTGGTTGCGGTCGTTGGCTCGCCCCCGCGGCGCGAACGACCGCAACCTGCTTGAAAGCAGGTTGCTGGGCGGCGCACCGGTACCATCGCACCCGCAATGGCCGACGAACGCGAACCCTCACTCCAGGAGCAGCTCGAAGGGATTGGGGCCCAGTTGGACTGGGTCCGTGGTTACCTTTGACCCGGATCGACTGAGAGCGCGTCAAGCCGAGCTCGAACAGGAGCTCGGGCAACCCGGCTTCTGGGACGATCAGCAGCACGCCGCGGCCGTCTCGGCCGAGCACGCGCGCGTCGCGCGACGCGTCGATCGCTACGACCGCCTCACCGGCGAGTTCGACGACGCGAAGGAGCTGCTCGCGCTCGACCCGTCGCTCGCGGGCGACGTGGCCACGTCGATCGTGCCGCTCCGCAACGAGCACGAGCGGCTGCAGGAGGACGCGCTCTTCTCGGGCGAGTACGACAGCGGTGACTCGGTCGTGTCGATTCAGGCGGACGCAGGCGGCACCGACTCGCAGGACTGGGCCGAGATGCTGCTGCGCATGTACCTGCGCTGGGCCGAGAACCGGGGCTTCAAGACCGAGATGCTCGACACGAGCCCGGGAGAGGAGTACGGCATCAAGTCGGCGACGTTCACCGTGCGCGGCGACAATGCCTACGGGATCCTCAAGGCCGAGCGCGGCAAGCACCGCCTCGTGCGCCAGAGCCCGTTCGACCAGGCGCATCGCCGTCATACGAGCTTCGCGCAGGTGATCGTTGGGCCGCTCCTCGACGAGGCCGCCGCCATCGTGGTCGACGACGACGACATCCGCATCGACACGTTCCGCTCGTCGGGTGCCGGCGGCCAGCATGTGAACAAGACCGACTCGGCCGTGCGCATCACGCACATGCCGAGCGGCATCGTCGTCTCGGTGCAGAACGAGCGCAGCCAGACGGCCAACAAGGAAACGGCGATGAAGATCCTCCGCTCGCGCCTCGCCGAGAAGGCGGTCGAGGAGCGTGAGGCCGAGCTCGCCCGAGAACGTGGCGGAGTGAACATGGGCTTCGGCGGTAATGCCGTCCGCAGCTACGTTCTCCACCCGTACCAGCTCGTGAAAGACCACCGCACGGACTATGAGGTGGGGAACACCCAGGGCGTCCTCGACGGCGACCTCGACGGCTTCATCCGCGCATATCTCCTGCAAGCGGCAGGAAACGGCGGCTAGCCCGCCAAAGCAGTCAGCTAGACTCAGGCGTGCCGCCACACCTGACCGGCGCGGGCATCGCCCGCCGACGCTGCGCCACCGGTTACAGACGTTGACAGACCTGCAGACAGAGCAAATCCCCGTGGTCGATGATCGCCTAGAGCAAGCGGCCGCACGCGCGGGCGCTGCCGCGATGATCGTCTTCGACGGCGTCTCGAAGGTGTACGAGCCCGATGTCACCGCACTCGGCGGAGTCTCGTTCGTCATCGACAAGGGCGAGTTCGTCTTCATCGTCGGAGCGTCGGGCTCCGGCAAGTCGACGCTGATCAAGCTTCTGCTGAAAGAGGTCGAGCCGACCGCCGGCAAGATCTTCGTCGGCGGCCGCGACCTGACACGGCTGAAGCACAGCAAGGTGCCGCTCCTGCGCCGCAACGTCGGCTGCGTCTTCCAGGACTTCAAGCTCCTGCCGAGCCGGAGCGCTGCGGAGAACGTCGCGTATGCGCTCAAGGTGCAGGGCGAGAGCCGCACGTCGATCCGCCGCAAGGTGCCCGAGGTCATGAACATGGTCGGGCTCGCGCACAAGATGGACTCACTACCCGACGAGCTCTCGGGCGGCGAGCAGCAGCGCGTCTCGATCGCGCGCGCCGTCGTCAACCATCCGCCGCTCCTCGTCTGCGACGAGCCGACCGGCAACCTCGACCCCGACACGTCGGTCGGGATCATGCAGCTGCTCTATCGCATCAACCGCGCCGGCACGACGATCCTCATGGTCACCCACGACCGCGAGATGGTCGACAAGATGCGCAAGCGCGTGATCGCGCTCGAAGAGGGCAAGCTCTCCCGTGACGAGCGCCGCGGAGGCTACACCTCCGAATGAGCGTAGGCTTGACAGAGCTCATCATCCAAGAGCGGAGGCGCCGGCGTGGCCGGCGCCGTGAGCGGGCATGAGCCGCGTTCGCCTGTTGTTCTCCGAAGCGTGGTCGTCGATCACGGCGAACCTCTCGACGACGTTCGCCGCGACGATGACCGTGCTGATCGGCATGTTCCTCCTCGGCCTCTTCATCGCGCTCGGCACCTGGGTGCTGTCGTGGAGCGACCACGTGAAGAAGGGCCTCCAGGTGAAGGTCTACTTCGCCGCCGGCACGACCGACCGGCAGGAGGCGTTCGTCGGCAGCTCGATCCGCAAGGATCATGAGCGCGTCAAGAGGGTCGTCTTCGTCTCGAAGGAGACCGCGCAGAAGCAGATGAAGGCGAAGTTCCCGGATCTCTACAAGACGCCGTTGCCGTCGAACCCGCTGCCCGACGCGTGGGTCGTGACGCCGGTCAAGGGCGAGATGACGCCTGCGCTCGGCGCCGAGATCCAGCGCGCGCACTACCCGGGGGTGAACGATGTGCGCTGGGGGTCGAAGACCGCGAACCGCGTACTCACGATCGCGAAGGTGATCTGGATCGCCTTCCTCGTGGCCGTCGTCCTGCTCGTCACCGCGTCGACGCTCCTGATAGCCAACACCATCAGGCTGTCGATCTTCGCCCGGCGACGGGAGATCGAGGTGATGAAGCTCGTCGGGGCGACGAACTGGTTCGTCCGAGGCCCGTTCATGCTCGAGGGGCTCCTCTGCGGCTTCGGCGGGGCCGTCCTCGCCGTCGTGCTGCTCGTGATCGGCAAGGAGATCGCCCTCCCCTCGATCCTGCCCCACATCGGCGGCGGCTCCGACGTCCACGCCCTGTCCTTCCCGCTGAACGCCCTCTCGCTGATCGGCGCCGGGCTCCTGCTCGGGGCGGCCGGCTCCGGCCTCACGCTCCGCCGCTTCCTCCAGGTCTGACCAACCAGCTAGCGTCCGGCCGCGCCGGGCCGTATGCTCGCGCGGTTCAGATGCGGCGCCCACTCATCCTCCTCGGAGCAGGGCTCCTCCTCGCCGGGCCGTTCGTCGTCGGCTACCGGCTGTCGGAGCGGAACCGCGCGACCACGCCCGTCGCGATTCCGAGCGTCGTCGACGAGGTGCGGAACGCGCTCGCCGCGCGCTACTACCGGCCCGTGCCGGACAGCGTGCTCCGGCTCGGCTCGGTGAACGAGATCATCTCGGCGCTCAAGGATCCGTACACCGCGTATCTCGCCCCGCCCGACTACCAGCTCGTCCGGCAGGAGACCGCCTCGAGCTACACCGGCATCGGCGTCAGCGTGCTGCCGTCGCCGAACGGCTACGTCGTCGTGTCGATGCGCCCCGGCCCTGCGCAGCGCGCGGGCGTGCGCGTCGGCGACACGATCGTGCGCATCGGCAACGCGAACGCGAAGAACCTCAGCATGACGAAGGCGCTCTCGCGCATCCTCGGGCCGCGCGGCACGGTGGTCGGGCTCGGGGTCACGCGCGGCGGCCGCAACCTGAATCTACGGGTGCGGCGCGACACGATCCGCGCGCCCGTCGTGCAGGCGCGGCTGCTCTCGTATGCGGGCCGCCGCTGGGGCGACGTGCGCCTGAGTGCTTTCCGCATCGGGGCCGCAGTCGTGCTCAACCGCGAGCTCCGCCGCCTCGAGCGTGCTGGCGTGCAGGGCTTCGTGCTCGACCTCCGCCAGAATCCGGGCGGCCTGCTCGACCAGGCGGTCGCCGTCTCGTCGCTCTTCCTCGACCGCGGCGTCGTCGTCTCGCTCGTCGGCCGCCACGAGCCGCACGAGGTCTTCCGCGCCGTCGGCGGCACCGCAACGCGGCTGCCGGTCGTCGTGCTCGTCGACCGTTACAGCGCGAGCTCCTCGGAGATCGTCGCCGCGGCGCTCCGCGACCACCATCGCGCGACGCTCGTGGGGGAGAGGACGTTCGGCAAAGCGCTCGTGCAGTCGATCGACCCGCTCGACAACGGCGCCGCCCTCGAGCTGACGATCGCGCGCTACTACACCCCCTCGGGCGAGGACATCTCGAACGTCGGCGTCGTGCCGCAGATCCACGCCGCGGACGATCCACGGACGCCGTCCGACGATGCGCTCGCCACCGCTCTGCGCGTTCTGGCGAGACCCGCGAGTTAGGAGGCCCCGGCGGGGGGATGCTGTGCCGCCGGGCCGGGGGGGGGGGGGCCGGGGGGCGGGGGCCAGAGCGGCCCCCCGAGACCCACCCCCCCCGCCCACCCGCCGGGGGCCCCCCCCCCCCCCCCCCCCCCCCCCCCCCGCCCCCC
>JANMQZ010000132.1:0-24006 GCA_031370755.1 Actinomycetes bacterium | reverse complement strand
GCGACGCGCGAGGGCAACCGCGCCGTCGTCGATGCCGCGCTCGAGCGCTTCGGCGGCCGGCTCGACGCGGTCGTCGCGAACGCGGGGTTCCAGCACGTCGCTTCCGTGCGGGACTTCCCGGAGGCGCAGTGGGACAAGCTGCAGGCGCTCCTCGTGACGAGCCCGTTCCTGCTCGCGAAGTACAGCTGGGACGCGCTCGCCGCCTCGGGCGACGGCCGCTTCCTCGCCGTCGCGTCGGTGCACGGCCTCGTCGCCTCGCCGTTCAAGGGCGGCTACGTCGCCGCGAAGCACGGCGTGCTCGGGCTCGTGAAGGTGCTGGCGCTCGAAGGCGCCGACGCCGGGATCTCGGCCTCCGCGCTCTGCCCCGCCTACGTGCGGACGGCCATCGTCGAGCGGCAGCTCGAGGACCGCTCCGAGGAGGATCTGCTCGCGCCGCAGGCCGTGAAGCGGATGCTCGAGCCGTCGGAGGTGGCTGCGGCCGCCGCCTGGCTCCTCGGCCCGGACGGCCGGGCCGTCACCGGGGCGCCGCTCGTCATGGATCTCGGCTGGACTTCCCGCTAGCCCCGGTTGCGCCCGTCCGGCGCGTCACTTAGGATCCGAGAATCGGCAAATCGCGACAGGAGACGCCATGAACGCCTCAACTCGGATCCAAGCTCAGGCAGACCAGCTCGAGGCCCGCTGGCGGGACGACCCCCGCTGGGTCGGGATCGAGCGGAGCTACGGCGGGACGGAGGTCGTCCGGCTGCGTGGCTCGGTCGTCCCCGAGCAGACGATCGCGAAGCTCGGTGCCGAGCGGCTCTGGGAGCTCCTGCACCGCGACGAGCCGGTCCGCGCCCTCGGCGCTATGACGGGCGGGCAGGCCGTGCAGATGGTGAAGGCGGGACTCGACGCGATCTATCTCTCCGGCTGGCAGGTCGCGGCCGACGCCAACCTCTCGGGCAGCACCTACCCGGATCAGAGCCTCTATCCGGCGAACAGCGCGCCCGCGCTCGTCAAGCGGCTGAACAACGCGCTCCTTCGCGCCGATCAGATCGACTGGTCGGAGAACCGCAACGGCACGCACTGGCTCGCGCCGATCCTCGCCGACGCCGAGGCCGGCTTCGGCGGTCCGCTGAACGCGTACGAGCTGATGCGTTCGATGATCGAGGCCGGCGCCGCCGGCGTGCACTACGAGGACCAGCTCGCGTCGGAGAAGAAGTGCGGCCACCTCGGCGGCAAGGTGCTCGTGCCGACGTCGCAGTTCGTTCGCACGCTGAACGCGGCGAGGCTGGCCGCCGACGTGCTCGACGTGCCGACGATCCTCGTCGCGCGCACCGACGCGCTGTCCGCGGCGCTGCTCACGAGTGACATCGACGAGTACGACCGCGACTTCGTCACCGGCGATCGCACCGCGGAGGGCTTCTTCCGCATTCGTGACGGTCTCGACGCGGCCATCTCCCGTGGCCTCGCGTACGCGCCGTACGCCGACCTCGTCTGGTTCGAGACATCGACGCCCGACCTCGGCGAGGCGCGTGACTTCGCGCAGGCGATGCACGAGAAGTTCCCCGGCAAGCTGCTCGCGTACAACTGCTCGCCGTCGTTCAACTGGCGCCAGCATCTCGACGACGACGCGATCGCCGGCTTCCAGACGCAGCTCGGCGAGTGGGGCTACCGCTTCCAGTTCATCACACTCGCGGGCTTCCACTCGCTCAACGCGGGGATGTTCGAGCTCGCGCGCGGGTACGCTCAGGAGCAGATGCCCGCGTACGTGCGTCTCCAGGAGAACGAGTTCGCGATGGAGGAGCTCGGCTACACGGCGACGCGCCACCAGCGCGAGGTCGGCGCCGGCTACTTCGACCTCGTCACGCAGGCGGTCTCGCCCGACTCCTCGACGCTCGCGCTGAAGGGCTCCACCGAGGAAGCGCAGTTCAGCGCAGCGTGAACGCGACCGTCGGCTCGGAGATCCTGACGACGGAGGCGCTCGCGTTCGTCGAGCGTCTCCATCGTGCGCTGAATCCGAGGCGGCTCGAGCTGCTCGAGCTGCGCCACGAGCGCCAGCTCGATCTCGACGCCGGCGAGAACCCGCGCTTCCTGCCGGAGACACGGGAGATCCGGGAGTCCGAGTGGCGCGTCGCGCCCGCGCCTGCCGACCTGACCGACCGCCGTTGCGAGATCACGGGCCCGGTCGAGCGGAAGATGATGATCAACGCGCTCAACTCGGGTGCGCGCGTCTTCATGGCCGACTTCGAGGACGCGAACTCGCCGACGTGGGAGAACGTCGTGCAGGGCCAGGCGAACGTGCGCGACGCGGTGCGCCGTGAGATCACACTCGACACGGGCGAGAAGAGCTACCGGCTGAACGACGAGATCGCGACGCTGATCATCAGGCCTCGCGGCTGGCATCTCCCCGAGCGGCATCACACGATCGACGGCGAGCCGGTCTCCGGCAGCCTCTTCGACTTCGGGCTCGTCATGTTCCACAACGCGCGCGAGCTGCTCGACCGCGGCAGCGGGCCGTACTTCTACCTGCCGAAGCTCGAGTCGCACCTCGAGGCACGGCTCTGGGCGGACGCGTTCGCGCTCGCCGAGAGCGAGCTCGACCTGCCGCACGGCTCGATCCGCTGCACCGTCCTGATCGAGACGATCCTCGCCGCGTTCGAGATGGACGAGATCCTCTACGAGCTTCGCGACTACGGGTGCTCGTTGAACGCGGGCCGCTGGGACTACATCTTCAGCTGCATCAAGAAGTTCCGGACGCGCAACTGGGTGCTGCCCGACCGGGTGCAGGTGACGATGGCGGTGCCGTTCATGCACGCCTACACCGAGCTGCTCGTGCGGACGTGCCACCGGCGCGGCGCACACGCGATCGGCGGCATGGCCGCGTTCATCCCGTCGCGCAAGGATCCGGAAGTGAACGCGGTCGCGCTCGGCAAGGTGCGCGAGGACAAGGAGCGCGAGTCGCGCGCCGGCTTCGACGGCACCTGGGTCGCGCATCCCGATCTCGTGCCCGTCGCGACCGAGTGCTTCGACGCCGTGCTCGGCGAGCGGCCGAACCAGCTCGAGCGGCAGCGCGACGACGTCGTGCCGGACGAGGCCGCGCTCCTCTCGATCCCGGACACCCCGGGGGAGGTCACCGAGCAGGGGCTGCGGACGAACGTCTCGGTCGGGATCCGGTACCTCGATGCGTGGCTGCACGGCGTCGGCGCGGCCGCGATCGACAACCTGATGGAGGACGCGGCGACCGCGGAGATCTCGCGCTCGCAGGTCTGGCAATGGGTGCGTGCGGGCCGGTTCACGGCCGAGCAGGTGCGTGAGGAGGCGGCCGCCGTCGAGGCGGGCGACGAGGCGCGGGAGCTCTTCCTGGGCCTCGCGCTCGCGCCGGAACTGGTCGAGTTTCTGACCGTTCCTGCATACACTCACTTGCAGTGAGCCTGGATAGCACCAAGGCAGACGACATCGCGCTAGTGATCGAGGAGGCGATCGTCTCCGGCGAGCTCGAGCCGGGCACGGTCCTCCGTCAGGAGCAGTTGTCGGAGCAGTTCAACGTGTCGCGCACGCCCGTGCGCGAGGCGCTGCGGCGGCTGGCCGCGCTCGGCCTCGTCTCGTTCGTGCCGAACCGAGGCGTCCGCGTGCGCACGATCTCGCGCGACGACCTGCACGAGGCGTTCATGGTGCGGGCCGAGCTCGAGGGGCTCGCGACCGAGGTCGCAGCCGGGAAGATGACGCCCGAGGATCACGCGGAGCTCGATGCGGCCGAGAAGCGGTTCGCCGAGATATCGCGGCAGCTACGTGCGCTCGAACCGGGCGAGGAGCGGCGCGCGATCATGGGCGACTGGGTGCGCGCGAACCACGGCTTCCACGACGTCATCTACCGCGTCGCCGACCTGCCGCTCGTCGAGCAGCTCGCGAAGAGCGCCCGCCGCTCGTTCTCCGGGCCGGCGGTCTGGGCGCCGGGCGACCACTCGATCGACGGCCTCTACGTGAAGAACGCAGAGCAGCATCGCGCGATCAAGCAGGCGCTCGCCGCCGGCAGCGCCGCGGGCGCGCGGGCGCTCGCGCGCGAGCACGTCCTCTCGTCGTTCGTCCTGCTCGAGACGATCCTCGAGCAGGTCGGCGCGCAGCCGCGCGACTGGCAGCGCGGCCGCGCGGCGCGCCGCTAGTCCGCCCGGCGTTCCTTTCGGTGTCTGACACCAGGGCGGCTCCGTCAGGGACACGGCTCGTCCGCCGCGAGCGGCGTTTTGCGCTGCACAGCCCGGCTTTCCCGCAATGCGGACATGTCCCGGTATTTGATACCGAGGGCATGTCCGCGCGGGCTATCGCAGGAGCCAGAACGCGAGCGCGGCCGCGGCGAGGAGCAGCACCGGCAGTGTCACCTTGAAGAGCGGTGTCGGAAACGCGTCGCGCGGGCGCAGGTTTGGCATACTGAACGCATAGTCGCTGCCTGACGACATCCGCTTCCCCCTTTCCGAGCGAACGGTCGGCGACATTCCCCTGGCTAGGATCGGCCCCTGATGGAGCCCGCCGCCAAGAGCATGGAACCGCTGTACCAGCCGCACGGCGTCGAAGAACGCTGGCAGCAGGCGTGGGAGGGCGAAGGCCTCTACCACGCCGACCCCGACGCGCCCGGCGAGGCGTACGTGATCGCGGTGCCGCCGCCGAACGTGACCGGCGCACTGCACATGGGACACGCGCTGAACGGCTCGATCCAGGACGCACTCATCCGGTGGCACCGCATGCGCGGCTTCAACACCCTCTGGCAGCCCGGCTTCGACCACGCCGGCATCTCGACGCAGGCCGTCGTCGAGAAAGAGCTCCGCAAGCAGGGCACGTCGCGGCAGGAGCTCGGACGCGACGCCTTCGTCGCGCGTGTCTGGGAATGGCTGCACGAGTACGGCGGCATCATCATGGGCCAGTTCCGGCGGCTCGGCTGCTCGCTCGACTACGCGCGCGAGCGCTTCACGATGGACGACGCCTACATCCGCGCCGTCATGCGCTTCTTCGTGCATCTCTACGACCGCGGCTGGCTCTTCCGCGACAACCGGATCATCAACTGGTGCATCGACTGTCAGACGACGATCTCGGATCTCGAGGTCGAGTACATCGATCTCGACGAGTCGCTGACGTACGCGCGCTACCCGCTCGTCGACGGTGACGGCTCCGTCAGGATCGCCACCGTACGCCCTGCGACCATCCTCGCCGACGTCGCGATCGCCGTGCACCCGGGCGACGAGCGCTACGCGAAGCTGATCGGCAAGCAGGTGCTCGTGCCGGTGGTCCAGCGCGCCGTGCCGATCCTCGCCGACGAGCGCGTGGAGACCGACTTCGGCACCGGCGCACTCAAGATCACCCCGGGCCACGATCCGATCGACTTCGAGATCGGCCGCGACCACGGTCTGACCGAGCTGACCGTGATTGGCTTCGACGGCCGCATGACGGGCGACATCCCCGCGGAGTACGTCGGCCTGACCGAGGACGAGGCGGCCGCGAAGGTCGTCGAGTGGCTGAAGGAGCACGACCAGCTCGAGAAGCGCGAGGCGTACCGCCACTCGGTCGGCCACTGCGAGCGCACGCACACGCGCATCCAGCCGCTCGTGATGCTCCAGTGGTGGTGCGACATGAAGCCGATGGCCGCGCCCGCGATCGACGCGATCGAGTCGGGTCGCGTCACGTACCACCCGCCCGTGCACAACAAGGTGGCACTCGACTGGCTGAAGGCGATCCGCCCGTGGAACGTGTCACGCCAGCTCTGGTGGGGCCACCAGCTGCCGATCTGGTACTGCCCGGACGGCCACGTGACGTGCGCCGAGACGACGCCCACGGCGTGCGCCGAGTGCGGCAAGCAGGAGCTGACGCGCGACGAGGACGTGCTCGACACCTGGTTCTCGTCGGCGCTCTGGCCGTTCGCGACGCTCGGCTGGCCGGGCGACACGCCCGAGCTCCGGCGCTACTACCCCGGCGACGTCAACTCGACCGCGCGCGAGATCATCTTCCTCTGGGAGAACCGCATGATCATGGCCGGCATCGAGCTGCTGGGCGAGATCCCGTTCGAGGACGTGATCATCCATTCGACGATCCTCGCGCAGGACGGCCGGCGCATGTCGAAGTCGCTCGGCACCGGCACCGATCCCGTGGGGATCATCGAGGAGCACGGCGCCGACGCAACGCGCTACGGCCTGCTGAAGATGTCGTCGGGCCAGGACGTGCGCTGGTCGATCGGCACCGTCGAGGAGGGCCGCAAGCTCGCGAACAAGCTCTGGAACGCGAGCCGCCTGCTGCTCGCGTCGGGCGGCGACGCGGTCGACGCGCGGCCGTCGTCGCTCGAGGAGCGCTGGATCCTCGCCCGCATCGACGCGACGCGCGCGGAGGTGGAGCGCGACTTCGATACGTTCGACTTCTCGCACGCCGTCGACCGGCTGTACCACCTGACGTTCGACGACTTCTGCGACTGGTACCTCGAGTCGATCAAGCCACGCCTCGGCGAGCCGGACGTCAAGGCGACGGCGCTCGCTGCGCTCGAGCGCCTGCTGAAGCTGCTCCACCCGGTGCTGCCGCACGTGACGGAGGAGATCTGGTCGTACCTGCCGGCGCGCGGCTCGCGCCTGATCGTCGCGTCCTGGCCCGAGCCCGACGACGCATACGCAGCCGACGGCTCCGCACTCGGCCGCGTGCAGGAAGCCGCCGAGCGCTTCCGCCGCAGCGGCGTCGTCACGCCGCTCGACGGCGACGAGCAGCGGGTCTTCGCCGCCGTCGCCCGGCCGGAACGCGCGAAGTCGAACGGCGGCAACCTCGACGCGGAGATCGCGCGCCTCGAGCAGGAGATCGCGCGCGCGGAGCAGATGCTCTCGAACGAGAGCTTCACCGGCCGCGCGCCCGCGCACGTCGTCGACGCGGAGCGCGAGAAGCTCGAGCGCTACCGCCGCGAGCTTGACGCAATCCGCAACTGACTGGGTCGCATCGCTCAGCCCCTGGCCGCGCGACGGCTTCGGGACGGAGCGGATGCGCGCGCTGCTCGCGGAGCTCGGCGATCCACAGCTGCGCTACCCGGCGATCCACGTCGTCGGCACGAACGGCAAGTCGACGACGACGCGGATGACCGAGACGCTCCTCGCAGATGCGGGCCTCACCGTCGGCGCGTATCTGTCGCCGCACATCCGCGGCTGGAGCGAGCGCATCCGTATCGGCGGCCGCGAGGCGGACTTCGAGGAAGCCGTCGCCCGCGTACGCCCGCAGGCCGGCGACGCGACGCAGTTCGAGATCCTCACCGCCGCGGCGCTCCTCGCGTTCGCAGCGGCCGAGGTGGACGTCGCCGTCGTCGAAGCGGGGCTCGGCGGCCGCCACGACGCTACGAACGTGCTTCGCACCAGCGTCGTCGTGCTCACGAACGTCGCGCTCGACCACATCGACGTCCTCGGCGACACGCGCGAGGCGATCGCCGCCGAGAAGCTCGCCGTCGTTCAACCCGGAACGGCGGTCGTGCTCGGCGACCCCGAGTGGGAGCAGCTCGCGCGCGAGAACGGCGCGGCCCGCGTCGTCGTCGCCGGCGCAAGCAACCTCGCGCTCGCAACCGCGGCGGCCGAGGCGTTTCTCGGTCACGACGTCGACCCGCACGCCGCTCAGGACGTCTCGCTCCCCGGCCGGCTCGAGCGCCGCGGCGACCACCCGCTCGAGATCTGGGACGGTGCCCACAACCTCGCGGGCATCGGCTACCTCCTGCCACGGCTGCCTGAGCGCGAATACGTGATCTGCTGCTCGATCCTCGCCGACAAGCGGCCGGAGCTGATGCTCGAGGCGCTGTCCGTCCTCGGGGGCACCATGGTGGCCACGGAGTCCCGGAATGAGCGCTCGCTCCAGGCAGGGGACCTCGCCGCCCGCGCCGAACCGTATTTCAGCCATGTCGAGCCAATTGCCGACCCTCACACCGCCCGGAGCCGCGCTCTCGCGCTGGCGGGCCCGTCTGGCGCCGTTGTCGTCACGGGCTCCCTCTATCTTCTTTCCGAGCTCAGTGGCAGCAGCACCCACCCATAGCGTGAGCGAAAAGCTCAGCGTCTTTGCCTTCGCGGCCGTCGTGCTCGCGGTGATCGTCGGCGGCGCGTTTGCCGCGGGCTATCTCATAGGCAGAATTCTTCTGTGACGCTCGCCACCGCCTTCTTCAGTTCCGGCACGTGGCTCGTGATCCGGAACCTATTGCTCTTCTTTGCCGCGGTCATCTGGTTCGCGAGCCTCTACTGGATCTACAAGGACGCGAAGCGCCGCATCGAGGATCCGTGGCTCGTCTGGATGGCGGTGCTCGTCGGCGTCGTCGTGCCGTACTTCGGCCCGTTCATCTACATGCTCTTCCGGCCGCCCGAGTACCTCGAGGACGTGCGTGAGCGCGAGCTCGAGATCAAGGCAATGGAGGACAGGCTCTCGAAGCGCGACCTGCACTGCCCGGTCTGCCGCTCCGAGGTCGACTCGAGCTACCTCGTCTGCCCGATCTGCACGACGAAGCTGAAGCAGGCGTGCTCGAACTGCAAGGCGCCGCTCGAGGCGCTCTGGCAGGTGTGCCCGTTCTGCGAGACGCAGGTCGAGCCGACGGCGGTTGCGCTGCCCTCGCTCGAACCCCGGCGTCGCAGACGCGCGGAGTAGTTATCCTGCGCGGCCGATGGCCGTCGAGCGCACCCTCATCCTGATCAAGCCGGACGCCGTGCGGCGGCGTCTCGCCGCCGAGATCCTCGGTCGCATCGAGGCGCGCGGCTTCAGCGTGCGCGCGGGCAAGCTCCTCACCGCGAGCCGCGAGCTCGGTCAGACGCACTACGCCGAGCACGAGGCGAAGCCGTTCTTCGGCGAGCTCGTCGACTTCATCACGTCGGGGCCGACGTGGGCGCTCGTCGTCGAGGGCGAGGGCGCGATCGCGACGATGCGCAGGACGATCGGGGCGACGAACCCCGCCGATGCGGATCCGGGCACGATCCGCGGCGACCTCGCGATGTCGATGCCGGACAACCTCGTGCACGGCTCGGACTCGCCGGAGTCCGCGGAGCGCGAGGTCGCGCTCTGGTTCTCCGCCGATGAGCTCGCCTGAGCCCGACTACGTCGCGATCAACCGCGAGGTCTGGACGCGGAGCAACGCGACGTGGGGTGACGAGCACGCGCTCGAGACGTGGCTCGCCGACGAGATCACGTGGGGGACATGGGGCGTTCCGGAGTCGCAGCTCCGCGCGCTCCCGGACGATCTCGCCGGCCTCGACGTGGTCGAACTCGGTTGCGGGGTGGCGTACTTCTCGGCGTGGCTCGCTAAGCGCGGCGCGCGGCCGGTCGGCGTCGACCCGACGCCGGCACAGCTCGAGACGGCACGGCGTTGCATGCGCGAGACCGGCATCGAGTTCCCGCTCGTCGAGGCCTACGGCGAGGCCGTGCCGTTGCCGAATGCGGCCTTCGACCTCGTCTTGTCGGAATACGGGGCCGCGATCTGGGCCGACCCGTATGCGTGGATCCCGGAGGCGGCCCGCCTCCTGCGCCCCGGCGGCCGGCTCGTCTTCCTCGGCAACTCACCGATCTCGCTCCTCTGCAGTCCCGCCACCGGGCCGGTGCTCGAGCAGTTGCAACGGCCGCAGTTCGGCATGCACCGGTTCGACTGGACCAGCGACGACGACGGAATCGCCTTCTGGCTCGCACACGGCGACTGGATCCGGCTGCTGCGTGCGAATGGGTTCGACGTCCTCGCGCTGATCGAGATCTACCCCGCGGCCGACGCCGTCACGCACGAGTTCTACGACTACGTGCCGGCGGAGTGGGGGAAGCAGTGGCCGAGCGAGGAGATCTGGGTGGCGACGAAGCCATGAGCGAAGACTCGATCAAGGCGAACATCGCGCAGTGGACGAAGCAGAACGCGGAGTTCACCGATCCGTCCGCGCAGCGTCACTGGGCTGCCAAGGAGATCTCCTGGGGCGTCTTCTCGATCCCCGAGCCGGAGATCGGCTGCCTCGGCGACGTGAACGGGCTCGACGTCGTCGAGCTCGGCTGCGGCACCGCGTACTTCTCGGCGTGGCTTGCGAAGCGCGGCGCGCGGCCGGTCGGCGTCGACCCGACGCCCGCGCAGCTCGCGACGGCGCGGCGCATGCAGGCGGAGACCGGGATCGAGTTCCCGCTCGTCGAGGCGCCGGGGGAAGCGGTGCCGCTGCCGGACGCATCGTTCGACCTCGCGCTCTCCGAGTACGGCGCCTCGCTCTGGGCCGACCCCGCGAAGTGGATCCCGGAAGCGTCGCGCCTCCTGCGGAGCGGCGGCCGGCTCGTCTTCCTCACGAACTCGGTGCTCGTGTACCTCACCGCGCCCGAGATCGGCGTCGTCACGGAGCAGCTGCAGCGGCCGCAGCACGGGATGTATCGCATCAAATGGCCCGAAGGCGAGGGGATCGAGTACCACCTCGCGCACGGCGACTGGATCGCGCTGCTGCGCAAGCACGGCTTCGAGCTCGAGGCGCTGCACGAGCTGCGCCCGGGCGCGGACGCGGTCGACCCGGGCTACTACGACTTCGTCACCGTCGAGTGGGCGCGCAAGTGGCCTGCCGAGGAGATCTGGGTGGCGAGAAAGCTGTGACTGTGATCCGGCTGCCGTCGTGGCGCGAGGTCCTCGAGGGGCCGTGGGCGCTGCGCCTCCGCTCCGGCTCGACCGGGCCCTGGCTCATGCGTGGCGAGGCGAACGACGACGAGCTCGACGTGCGCTTCGTCGCGGGTACGGCGGCGCGGACGGCCGCCGACGCGCTGTCGGAGCTCGGTACCGCGTTCGAGCTCGAAGTGCCGCTCGGCGGGTTCGACGACCTGCCGGACGCGGTCGCCGGGGAGCGGCCGGTGGCGCTGCTCGTGCTCGACGCCGACCGCCTCCTCGCCGACGAGCCTGCACAGCTTGCTCCGCTCGTCGCCGGCCTGCGGTCCGCGGCGGAGCGCATGCTGCTGCGCGTGATCTTCCAGGCGCGCGAGCTGACCCCCGATGCCGAGGCCGTGCTCGAGGAGTTCGGCGTCGCCGAGATCGCGGCGTGAGCGGTCCGCCGCTCCTGCTCGCGTCGACGTCACCGCAGCGGCGCGCGATCCTCGAGCAGTTGCGCATCCCGTTCGACGTCGTCGCGCCGCGCTACGAGGAGCACGATCCGCCGGAGGCGGACGCGGCGCGCCTCGTGCGCGACCACGCACTCGGCAAGGCGCGATCCGTTGCCGGCGACGCGGGCGACCGGCCGGTGCTCGGCGTCGACACGACGGTGGCGCTCGACGGCCGGATCTACGCGAAGCCGGCCGACGCCGGAGACGCGGAGCGGATGCTCGAGGAGCTGTCGGGCCGCACGCACGCGGTCGTCTCCGGGCTCGCGCTCGTCACCCCCGGGTGGGAGCACGTCGAGGATGCCGCGACGCTCGTCACCTTTCGCACCCTGACGCCGCGCGATCTCGGACTGTATGTCGCAAGCGGCGAGTGGGAGGGGCGTGCCGGCGGCTACGCGATCCAGGGCCGCGGCGCGTCGCTCGTCGAGCGGGTCGAAGGCGACTACCTGAACGTCGTCGGCCTGCCGGCGTCGGTTCTCGTCCGCCTGCTCGCCGAGAAGTTCCCAGGCACGTACGGCTTCGGATAGAGAAGAGCCGCGACACGGGGCCGCGGCTCTTCCTGCTATCGGGGTGCCGAGATTCGAACTCGGGACCTCTCCGACCCGAACGGAGCGCGCTACCAGGCTGCGCCACACCCCGAAGAACGGCAAGGGTAGCCGAGCGTCAGATGTGGCGGTGCACGACGGCCGTGCAGGAGTCTTCGACGTAGTCCATGCCGGCCGCCTCGGCGATCCGGCGGGCTTCCGGAGACCGGATGCCGAGCTGGAGCCAGAGCGCGGGGGCTCCGACGGCCGCGGCGTCCTCGGCCACGGCCTCGCAGAACTCGGCCCTTCGGAACACGTCGACGAAATCGACCGGTTCCGGCAAGTCGCGCAGCGACGGGTAGCAGCGCTCGCCGAGCACCTCCTCGGCGTTCGGGTTCACGGGGATACAGCGATAGCCGACGCGCTGGAGGTAGCGCATGACGCCGTTCGACGTGCGGTGTGCGTGCGGCGACGCGCCGATGACGGCGATCGTGCGGGCGTCCCGCAGGATCTGCTCCGGGCTGCGCACAGCACGAGACTATCCTCCGCGCGATGGCCGACACCGCGCTCGCCGAGATCGCCCGCTGGCGCGCGAACGTCGCCGGCCTTGTAACAGACTGTTGCAAGGAGTGGGATCTGCGCGCCGGTGCGGCGTACGTTCCCGGCGTGTGCGGGCACGTCGTGCGCGTCGAGCTGCCGGACGGGACGCCCGCGGTGCTGAAGGTGTGGTGGCCGCACCGCGAGGCGGAGCAGGAGGCGGATGCGCTCGAGCGCTGGGACGGCGGCGGCGCGGTGCGAGTGCTCGCGCGCGACGACGGGCGAAGTGCGGTGCTGCTCGAGCGCTGCGAGCCGGGCACGTTTCTCTCGACCGCCGACGACCCGCTCGCCGTCTTCGTCGATCTGCTGCCGCGGCTCTGGCGCAGCGGCGACGGCTTTCGGCCGCTCGCCGAGGAGGCGGAGTTCTGGATCGAGCACGAATTGCAGGACGTCGCCGACAAGCGGCTGCAGGACGCTGCGCTCCACTACCTGGCGGAGCTTGTCCCGACCCAGGGCGAGCAGGTGCTCCTGCACCAAGACCTGCACGGCGAGAACGTGCTCTCCGCGCAGCGCGAGCCGTGGCTCGTGATCGACCCGAAGCCGCTCGCGGGCGAGCGCGAGTTCTCGGTCGCGCCGATCGTCCGCTCGTTCGAGCTCGGGCACTCGAAGCGCGACGCGCTGTATCGCCTCGACCGGTTGTGCGGCGACCTCGAGCTCGACCGCGACCGCGCGCTCGGCTGGACGGTCGCGCAAACGGTCGCGTGGTCGGGCGGCAGCGACTACATCGACACGCACGTCGAGACCGTGCAGTGGCTGCTCGAGGCTGCATGAGCCTGCGCGCAGTTCTCTTCGACGTCGATTTCACGCTTGCGAAGCCGGGGCCCGAGCTGATGCCCGAGGGCTACGTGCGCTGCGCCGAGCGGCACGGGCTCGCGCTCGACCCGGCGCGCTACGAGGCCGCCAGGGACGCGGCGCTCGTCGATTTGAAGCGCCATCCCGAGCTCGACCACGACGAGGAGATCTGGGTCGCTTTCACCGAGCGGATCGTGCTCAACATGGGCGGCTCCGAGCCGGCCTCCCGCGAGGTCGCCGTCGAGCTGACGAGCCGGTGGCAGCAACACGAGAACTTCGAGCTCTACGAGGACACGATCCCGGTGCTCGAGGAGCTGCGACGCGCCGGGCTCAAGCTCGGCCTGGTCTCGAACTCCGCGCGCGATGTGCGAGCGTTCGCCGTCCACCACGCCATCGAGGTCGACGCCGGCCTCAGCTCGTTCCAGCACGGGAAGACAAAGCCGCACGAGTCGATCTTCCGTGCCGTGCTCGACATGCTCGAGGTCGAGCCGGCGGATGCCGTGATGGTGGGCGACACGGTCGAGGACGACATCAACGGCGCGCTCGCGATCGGCATGCGAGCCGTCCTCGTCGACCGCCACGGCTTCGGCGCCCGCTACGAGCCCTGCATCGACGACCTCTTCGCCCTCCCAGCCACCCTCGGCCTACCTACACTCTGAGCGTGGCCGCGTGGCTCGCCTGGTCGATCGCAGCACTGCTCCTGGCAGTCGGTGAGATCTTCACGCCGGGCCTCTTCTTTCTCGGCCCCGTCGCGCTCGCGGCAGTGGCGGCTGCCGCCGCAGCTGCAGTGGGCGGCGCGCTCTGGCTGCAGCTCCTCGTCTTCGTGGCCGCGTCGGCGGCCTCGCTCGGCGTGCTGCGCCCGCTTGCGCGCGCGCACCTGCACATGCCTGCCGCGCTTCGGACCGGCACCGCCGCGCTCGAGGGTGCGCACGCCGTCGTGCTCGCGCGCGTCGACCAGACAGGCGGCCGCGTGCGCATCGGCGGCGAGGAGTGGTCTGCGCGCGCATTCATGCCCGATCAGGTGATCGAGCCGGGCGCGCAGGTTGAGGTCATGAAGATCGAGGGCGCCACAGCGCTCGTCTACGAATAGAAGGAGCTCCGATGGTGCCTCTCATCGTCATCTTGATCGTTGCGATCCTCGTGCTCGCGATTCTGGCGCGCACGGTTCGCATCGTCCCGCAGGCGCGTGCGCGCGTCGTCGAGCGCCTCGGGCGCTACCACCGCACGCTCAGTCCAGGTCTCACGCTCATCGTCCCGTTCATCGACCGACTGCGTCCGCTCATCGATCTGCGCGAACAGGTCGTCTCGTTTCCGCCGCAGCCCGTGATCACCGAGGACAACCTCGTGGTCAGCATCGACACCGTCATCTACTTCCAGGTCACCGACGCGAAGGCCGTGTCGTACGAGATCGCGAACTACATCCAGGCGATCGAGCAGCTCACGGTGACGACGCTCCGCAACGTGATCGGCGGCATGGCGCTCGAGAAGACGCTGACCTCGCGTGACGAGATCAACGGGCAGCTTCGCGGCGTGCTCGACGAGGCGACCGGCAAGTGGGGCATCCGCGTGAATCGCGTCGAGCTGAAGGCGATCGACCCGCCCGGCTCGATCAAGGACTCGATGGAGAAGCAAATGCGGGCCGACCGGGAGAAGCGCGCCACGATCCTCCAGGCCGAGGGTGAAAAACAGGCGGCGATCCTCACCGCGGAGGGAGAGAAGCAGGCTGCGGTGCTGCGTGCCCAGGGCCAGCGTGAGGCGACGATCCTGGCGGCGGAGGGGCAGGCGAAGGCGATCGACACCGTCTTCAAGGCGATCCACGAGGGCAATCCCGACCCGCAGCTGCTCGCGTACCAGTACGTGCAGGCGCTCCCGCAGATCGCGCAGGGCGAGTCGAACAAGGTGTGGATCATCCCCGCCGAGTTCCAGCGCGCACTCGGGCGCATCGGCGGCGACGACGACAAGAAGACCTAGTCGGACGGAGGAACGATGCTTCGCCTGACATTTGCCTGGCTCCCGATGACGAGCGGCGCTACTGTCGATCCATGTGGCGTCGCGTCGCGAGCGGGTGCGTCCTCGCGTCTGCGCTTGCGGGCGTAGCGTTCGGGGGAGTCTCCGCTGGAAAGGCGCCGCCTGCGCCGGTGTGGGGCGCGCCCTCCTACGCCGGCACGCTCAGCGACGGCCACATCAACCACGAGCTCCAGACGGTGGACCTGAACGGCGACGGGCTTCTCGACGTGGTCGTCGGAGACTTGAGCTTCGACCGTATCCGGCCTCTGCCGCCGGTGTTCTTGCTCAACCGCGGGGGCGGTCGGTTCGTCGACGGAACCGGATCGCTCTTCGACGGCAGCCCGCCCGCGGTCGAGTGGAATCGCCAGATGGTCGTCGCCGACTTCAACGGTGACCGCCGCCCCGACATCTTCATCGCCGACACGGGGACCGACAACGCCGCGCTCAACCCAGGATGTCCCGGACAGCACAACAAGCTGATCCTCTCGATGCCTGACGGCAAGTTCCGGGATGCGTCGTCAAACCTACCGCAGAGGTTCACGTTTACACACTCGGCCGCTGCCGCCGACGTGAACGGGGACGGAACGATCGACATCGTCGAGAACAACGTGTGCGGCCGCGACAACGTGCAGTCGGACATTCTCTTGAACGACGGCGGCGGCCACTTCACGCCCACGAGCGACCGTCTCCGCGACTTCCCGCGTGACGTCTACGGCAACACCCACTCGTACACGTGTGCGTTCGCAGACGTGAACGGGGACGGGCACCCCGACCTCGTTGCCGGCGGCACCGACGCAACCGACCGCTCGGCGGTGCTCCTGAACGACGGGCGCGGCTACTTCGACTTCTTCGAGTGGCTGCCGCCGAAGTTGTATGCGCCGAATGCGAATGTGCTTTCGATCGCGTCGACCGACGTGAACGGCGACGGTGCGGCCGATCTGCTGCTCGCAGAGACGCCGCAGGATCCGTACTACATCGGTTCGAAGATCCAAGTGTTGATCAACGACGGCAAGGGGCATTTCGTCGATGAGACAGCGGCGCGGCTTCCTGACCAGCCAAAGGCGCAGAGCTGGCCGGATCGCCTGCTCTTCGAGGACATGAATGCCGATGGCAAGCCGGACCTCTTCGTCCAGTACGCCCCGCCGGGAATCGTCGCTCAGGCCGACCCGACGCCATTCTGGTTGAACGAGAACGGGGTGTTCGTTCGCATTCAAGGCCCCGCCCAAGGATCCCCTCCGCAGAGCCGCGGCATGGTCGGCTTCGTGAACGGCGACGGGCCACATGCGTTCTTCTCGATCGACTCGACAAACAACGGTGGCCCTGTCGCGTACTACGTCAGCCGTGAAATCGTGGCTCCGACCGCAGCGCCGTCAGCAGTGCAGGCGCGGGCGGTGTCCGGCGGGGTCCGAATCGTCTGGCATGCGGTCACCGGCGCTAGCCGGTACGAGGTCTGGCGCGTCAAGCCGAAGACGTTACTCGCGTCGACGACGAAGACCGGCTATGTCGACGCAAGCGCGTTACGCGGAAGACCCTCGAGCTACGAGGTACGTGCCCGCAACGCAGCCGGCCCAGGTCCATTCAGTCTCACGGTGAACGGACGTCGACGGGTTGAGCAAAGGAGCGCAAGCTCAGAAGCGGCTCAGCGCCCGATGCGGAACCGCACCACACGGCGCGGGTTTCCGGTCGGGCCGTAGCGGTTTACGACGCCGGGTTGGAGATTCACGCGCCAGACCGTCGATTTCGGACGCGTCAACGCTCCCGATACCTAGCAGCGTTCCTCGTGACACACCCGGAGCGGCTTGACGCTCGGCGCGCCGCCGCGCCACGTCAGCCGGACGAGCAGCGATGCGACGTTGTCCGAGTAGCGCAGCTCCCGCAGATGGAAGTCCTCGTTCGCGCGGTGGACGAGCCAGTAGCGCCCGGCCGGCAGCTTCGTGATGTCGAGCTGCTGGCCGTGGAAGAACGCGGGATAGCGGTCGGTGTACCCGACCGACGAGCCTTCTTCAACGGACGTCGCCTTCGGCTCGAACTGCTCGCAGTTACTGAGGAAGCGCGGCGGGCCGGGCTTGACGCCGATCGCGTGTCCCCAGTGGTCGGCGATGCAGAAGCCGCTCTTGTGGTCGCGCGCCCGCAACGCGAAGTCGTCTGCGCTTCGCAGCTCGTAGTGCTCGAAGCCGAGGAGGTGCCAGTGGTAGTGCGGCGGCGCGACGACGTAATGCAGCTCGCCCGAGGTCGGATCGACCCGGACGCCGCCGGAGGCGAGCTGAATGAGCTGCCGCACCTGCATCACGTGAGCGCCGGGTGCGCGCGTGCCGCGAATCCAGACGATGCCGGGGCCGCGGTTGTCGACCATCGAGGTGAAGCCGAGGAGCCAGCGCCCGTTGCCGCCGCGCGAGAGGACGAGCCGGCTCGGTGGCCGCTGCACGAGATTCGGGAATGCCGGTGTCCCGACCGGCACGACGCGCCAGTCGAGCGGCACGCCTGCGCCGAGCATGCGTATGTCGGTTCCGTCGGCGGCAACCGACTGAAGGCCGCTCGCGCCCGCGAACGCGAGCCGCGAGCCGGCGGGTGACCACACCGGGCTCTCCCCGAGCGTGAGAACGGTCTGCGTCGTGCCGTTGTCGACGACGATCGCTCGCGTCGCGTCTGCCTGGTCGGCGCTGTAGGCGAGCTTCGTCGCGTCCGGCGACCAGGCGAGGTCGTGCACGTCGGCGAACGGCGTCGCCGGCAGCGTCGTGTCGAACGCCGTCACTCCCACTCCGTTCGACTGGGCGACGTAGACGGCCGGCGTCCCGTCGCGCGTCGAGACGAACGCGAGCTTGCCGCTGCGCGACACGGCCGCGCCGTACTCCTCGCCGTTGCTGCCGTCGAGGCGTCTCGACAGGCCGGTCGGAAGCTGCACGATGCGAATCTGGCGCCGGCCGGCGACGCTTGCGGTGTAGACGAGCGCCGATCCGTCGGGAAGCCACGCGGGCTTCCACTCCTCGACGTTAGGAGTCTTCACGAGCCGGCGCTGGCCGCTGCCGTCCGCGTTCGCGAGCCAGAGGTCGGCCGCGCGCGCGAACGCGACAAGCGTCCCGTCGGGCGAGTACGCCGCGTCCTGCGCGTCGTCGAGCAGCGGCTTGCGCGTGCCCGCCGGTGTCTGCGCGACGATCTTGCCTCCCCCCGCGAGGAGCATGCGTGCGTCCATGGGCTCCGGCCTGATCGCGGCTGCAGCCGCGGCGGCTGCGATCACAGGCCCAGCTCGCGTCGCCAGTCGGCGGTGTGGGCGCCGGCCGCTGCCGCAACGCCGTGCGCGGGCACGCCGAGATCCGCCGCAGCCTCGGCCAGGGTCGCAACGGGCCCCACGCACACATCCTCCGACTCGAACAAGCGCAGCCAGTCTTCCAGCGGGCGCTGCGCGAAAACGTCCGCCAGGCGCCGCTTCAGCGCAGGCTGGTCGGCGTCGTACTGCGCCGCCGCGAGCTCCGGCTGCTCGAGCAGCTCACATAGGCGTGCGAAGAACTTCGGCTCGAGCGCGCCGACCGTGAGCCTGCGACCGTCTGCGCACTCGTAGATCGAGTAGCACGCGAAGCCTTGCGTCAGCACGGCCGTGCGCGGCGCGAGCGCGTGCGAGCCGTGGGTCATCGAGACCACGATGTGGGCGCCCTTGCCCGTGCGTTCGCGCCGCAGGAGCGCCGCGAGGATCTCGGTGACGGCGCCGAGCGCACCGGCGGCGAGGTCGGCGACCTGCACCGGCGGCAGGGCCGGGGCCGTGTCCGCGAGCACGCCGGCCCAGCCGAGGTAGTTGAGATCGTGGCCGGCGCGCTGCTCGTGGCGTCCACCTCGGCCGAAGCCGGTGATCGAGCAGTAGACCGTGCGGTCCGGAACGGTGTCGGGCCCGACGCCGAGCCGCTCGGCGACGCCGGGGCGGAACGACTCGAGCACGACGTCCCCACGGGCCAGGAGCGCCTGGGCGAAGTCGAGATCCGCCGGTAGGTCGCAGACCACCGACTCCTTGCCGGCATTGAGGACGTCGTGCCACTCGGGCGCGGTCGCCCGCATCGGCTCGCCGCCCGGCTGCTCGAGCCGGACGACCCGGGCACCGAGGCGCAGGAGCTCGCTCGACGCGAACGCGCCCGGCACGTAGCGGGTCAGGTCGACCACGAGCATTCCCCCGAGGGCTTGCACTCCGCGCGAAGCTACCACTACCCTGCGACGGCCTTGACCGAGCGAGCAACGGGTTCGGAGGAGAAACGGCGCCAGATCCTCGACGCTGCGGTTCGCGTCTTCGCGCGGAAGGGCTTCCACACGTCACGCGTCGGCGACATCGCCGAGGAGGCGGGTGTCGCGCACGGCTTGCTCTACCACTACTTCTCGTCGAAGGACGAAGTCCTCGAGACGGTGTTCCGCGAGAACTGGGGCGTGCTCCTCGAGCGCATCCACGCGGTCGAGGAGGGCGACGAGCCTGCATCCGAGCAGCTTCGCCACGTCGCGGTGATCCTGCTCCGCACCTGGCTGCACACGCCGGACGTCGTGCGCGTGCTCGTGCGCGAGATCGCGCGCAGCCCGGAAGTGCAGGACCGCATCGGCGAGCTCGTGAAGCCGCTCGAGTCGATACGGCGCATCATCGAGCGCGGGCAGGAGGCGGGCGAGTTCCGCGCGGACCTCGACCCGGCCGTCGCAGCGGTCGTGTTCTACGGGGCGATCGACGAGCTCCTGACCGGCTGGGTGCTCGGCCAGATGCCCGGAGGCGACGCCGAAGTCGCCGCCGCGGAGCGCACCGTCGTCGACGTGCTTCTTGCCGGATTCTCAGTCGCGGCGCAGCAGCTCGGCGAAGCGCGCCGCTCCGACGTTTCCGCCTGAGAGCACGACCCCGATCCGCGTGCCGGCGATCCGGCCCGCGAGCAGCGCTGCGACGCCGACGGCGCCGCTCGGCTCGACGACGAGCTTCATCCGGTCGAAGAGGAACGCCATCGCGTCGACGATCTGGTCGTCGCTCACGGTGACGATCTCGTCCACGAGCTCGCGGTTGACCGCGAACGTCAGCTCGCCCGGTGCCGTCGTCTGGAGGCCGTCCGCGATCGTGCGCGGAACGTCGATGTGAACGCGCTCACCCGTCGCGAACGACCGGGCCGTGTCGTCGCCGGCTTCGGGCTCGACGCCGACGATGCGCATCTCGGGCGACAGCGCCCGCGCGACGGTCGAGCAGCCCGCGATGAGACCGCCGCCGCCGACCGGGGTGACGAGCACGTCGAGCCCCTTGACGTCCGCGAGCAGCTCGAGCGCCGTCGTGCCCTGCCCGGCCATCACGAGCGGGTCGTCGTACGGCTTCACGAGCTCGAGCCCTCGCTCCTCCGCAAGCCGGGCGCCGATCTCCTCGCGGCTCTCCGTCCAGCGGTCGTAGCTGACGACGTCGGCGCCGTACCCGCGCGTTGCGTCGGCTTTCGTGGTCGGCGCGTCCTCCGGCATGAGGATCGTCGCGTGCGTGCCGAGCAGGCTCGCGGCGATCGCGACGGCCTGCGCGTGGTTGCCGGACGAGTAGGCGAGCACGCCGCGCCGTCGCAGGTGCTCCGGCAGCGACGCGATCTTGTTGTACGCGCCGCGAAACTTGAACGCGCCGCCGCGCTGGAAGCATTCGGCCTTCAGGTGCGCCGACGCGCCGACGAGACCGTCCAGCGTGCGCGACGTGAAGACGGGCGTGCGGTGGGCGACGCCGTCGAGGCGGCGTGCGGCCGCCTGCACGTCGTCGAGGTCGATCACCGGCACGGGTTCGTGTGCGCGCGCAGCAAGCCGAAGCCCCAGAGCTTCCCGTCGAGGATGTAGTACACCGTCTGCGCCTCGGTCGTGTCCTTCGTCAATGCTTCGTAGCCCGAGCAGGTGAGCACGACGAGCGGGCCGGCGAGCGTCGTCACCTGCGCCTCGACGGCGCCGATCTGGAGGCCCTTCGGCGCGCTCCAGCCCGGGGGCTGCCACACGGTGTAGACGCCCGAGACGCGGTTGCTGGTCAGCTCGACGGCGAGACCATCGCGCGTGAACGGGCGGTACGTGAAGTACCAGGTCGTCGTGCGGCAGCCGCGGCAGACGCCGTAGCGCTTCCCGAGCGCGGCGCGCACCTGGGCCGCGGTCTCGCCGAGCCGGATGCCGCCGAGCGAGCGGCCGGGGACGAGCGTTCCGGCGGTGGGCGGCGCGGCGGCCGCGGGAGCGGCTGCGCACAGCAGGACCGCCGCGAGGACTAGGGCGCGATTCATAAGATCGGAGTATGCCGTCGCTCTGGCAAGCGCTCGCCGGACTTCGCGTGCGCATCGACGATTACTCGGTCGAGCGGCGCGAGCTTGCGGTCTCGCCCCAGTTCACCCGCGTGACGACGACGGTCGTCCTCGACGGTGACGGCGAGACCGGGCATGGCGAGGACGTCACCTACACCGCGACCGACCATGACGACTTTCCCGACAACGAGATGCTCTCCGGGACGTGGACGCTCGACGAGTACGCGCGCCGGGTGGACGACCTCGCGCTCTGGCAGGCCGAGCCGCAGATGGAGGCATCGACCGACTACCGGCGCTGGGCCTTCGAGAGCGCGGCGCTCGATCTCGCGCTCCGGCAGACGGAGACGTCGCTCGCGGACGTCCTCGGGCGGCCGTACCGGCCGGTTCGGTTCGTCGCATCGACGCGCGCGCAGATCGACCCGTACCTCGCGTTGAACCCAGCGCTCGAGTTCAAGCTCGACGTCGACAAGGACTGGGATCGCGCGCTGATGGAACGGCTCGCGGCGACCGACCGCGTTCGCGTGCTCGACATGAAAGCGTACTACCGCGGCACCTCGGTGGATCTCGACCCCGACCCCGAGCTCTACCGCAATGTGGCCGAGGCGTTTCCGGAAGTGGTGATCGAGGATGCGTGGCTCGAGGACGGCTGCCGCGAGGCGCTCGCAGGCGCCGAGGAGCGGTTGAGCTTCGACGCGCCGATTCACTCGTGGAGCGACGTCGGCAGTCTGCCGCTCGAGCCGCGCTGGCTCAACATCAAGCCGTCGCGCTTCGGCACGCTCCGCAAGCTCCTCGAGTGCATCGAGGAGTGCGAGAAGCGCGGGATCCAGATGTACGGCGGCGGTCAGTTCGAGCTCGGCCCGGGACGCCGGCAGATCCAGCGCATCGCGAGCCTCTTCTACGCCGACGGGCCGAACGACGTCGCGCCGTCCGAGTACAACGACGGCCCGGCACGCGAAGGGCTGCCGACGAGCCCGCTCCCGTCGCCCGACGGGGTGGGGTTCTGATGAACCTCTTCGACGCGCTGCCGGACGACGGCGAGCGGCGATTCGGCGAGGAGCTCGGCGCGACGCTGTGGGGAGGAACCGTGTACGAGCTCGCGCCGGGGAAACGCGTCTGCCCGTACCACTGGCACTTCGGCGAGGAGGAATGGCTGCTCGTCGTCACGGGCGCGCCGACGTTGCGCACCCCGGAGGGTGAGCAGGTTCTCCGCGCGTGGGACGTCGCCATGTTCGTGACGGGCGAGGCGGGCGCGCACGAGGTGCGGAACGACACCGACGAGCCGGTGCGGGTCGTGATGCTGTCGAGCGTCTCCGATCCCGAAGTGTGCGTCTATCCCGACAGCGGCAAGGTCAGCGCCCACGCGGGTTGGAGCCGCAAGGACGGCCAGAAGGCGACGCTCATCAACCGGCCGGAAGCGAACCTCGACTACTGGGACGGCGAGAAGCAGTGATCTTCAACCTGCTCGACGGCGAGCTCGACAAGGTCGAGGAACGGCCGGGCTACGAGCACCGCCGGCACTCGCTGCGTGTCGACGGCCTCCTCGGGGCGACGCTCTACGAGACCCCGCCGGGCGAGAAGCTCTGGCCGTACCACTGGGAGCGCGGCTGCGAGGAGTTCGCGATCGTCGTCAGCGGCCGGCCGACGATGCGCACGCCGGAAGGCGAGCGCGTGCTCGAGCCCGGCGAGGTCGTGCACTTTCCTGAAGGCGAGCTGGGGATGCACCAGTTCCGCAACGACACCGAGGAGCCGGTGCGCGTGCTGCTCGGCTCGTCCAAGGGGCCGCTGTATCTCGCGGGCTATCCGGACAGCGGCAAGCTCAACGTCTCGTGGCCGGGTGCGCGGCGGATGGTGCGCGACAGCCCGGAGCTCGACTACTGGGACGGCGAAGGCTGAAAAACATGCAACCAGGTTGCATTGCAACCTGGTTGCAGCCTTACCGAAAAGCGTTCTCGCCCGTGATCGCCTGGCCGACGACGAGCGTGTGCACCTCGTGCGTTCCCTCGTACGTGAGCACGGACTCGAGGTTGTTCATGTGGCGGATCACCGGGTACTCGAGCGTGATGCCGTTGCCGCCGAGGACGGTGCGCGCGCTGCGCGCGACTTCGATCGCTCCGCGGACGTTGCCCATCTTGCCCATGCTCACGTGCTCGGGGCGGAGCGTTCCCTCGTCCTTCATGCGGCCGAGGTGCAATGCGACGAGCGTGCCGCGGTTGATCTCGAGCGCCATCTCCGCGAGCTTCTGCTGCGTCAGCTGGTAGCCCGCGATCGGCTTGCCGAAGACCATGCGCTCCTTCGCGTACTCGAGCGCCGACTCGTAGCACGCGCGCGCGGCGCCGACCGCGCCCCAGACGATGCCGTAGCGCGCCTCGTTCAGGCACGAGAGCGGCCCGCGCAGCGACGACACCTCGGGGAAGCGGCTCTCCTCCGGCACGCGCACGTCCTTCAGCACGAGCTCGGACGTGACGGACGCGCGCAGGGAGAGCTTGTGCTTCATCTCGGGCGCCTCGAAGCCGGGCATGCCCTTCTCGACGAGGAAGCCGTTGATCTGCCCGTCGTCCGTACGCGCCCACACGGTCGCGACGTCGGCGATCGTGCCGTTCGTGATCCACATCTTCGTCCCGTTCAGGATCCAGTCGGAGCCGTCGCGCTTCGCGGTCGTGCGCATCGCACCGGGGTCGGAGCCCGCGTCGGGCTCGGTGAGGCCGAAGCAGCCGATCAGGTCGCCCTCGTGCATCCCCGGCAGCCAGCGCTGCTTCTGCTCCTCGGAGCCCCAACGCCAGATCGAGAAC
>JANMQZ010000250.1:0-2337 GCA_031370755.1 Actinomycetes bacterium | reverse complement strand
CACGGCGTCCTTGACCGCTCGTGGGTCAGCGCCTTCGACGCCCGGTCGCTGCGCCGCCTGGCGGAGCTCGAGCCGGAGCTGCCGCGCTCGTTCACGTTGCCGCGCGATCGCTTCGGGATCTCGAAGCGCGGCCCACTCGCGCCGGTCGTCCGGGCCGCCCTGGGCTCGATCGGCGCGTCTCTCCCTCGCCGCTTGCCGGCCTTGCTCGCCCGGGCCCGCGCCGTCGCGGCGACGCTTCACCACTCGATCGCGTCCCGGGCGGCGATCGACTGCGCACACGAGCTCGACGCCGCCGTCTACGTCTGGACCGTCGACGACCCGAGGCTGGCCGAGAGGCTCGTCCGCGACGGCGCCGACGGAATTATCACAAACGATCCGCGGATCTTTACGATGTTCACGGTGTGAAACGCGTTTCGCTTCTTCTCTCGATCCTGGCCGGCCTCGCGGTCGCGGGCGTCCTCGCGTCCGCGCCGTCGGCGGCCGACCCACCGGCCGCGATCCCGCTCGGAGTCACGATCGGCGGCGTGCAGGTCGGCGGGCTGACCCCCGAGGCGGCTGTGACCGCCGTCCAGCAGGGGTTCGAGACGCCGCTCGAGCTGCAGCTCGGATCGACGCGGATCCTCGTCACGCCGGACGTCCTCGGCGCCACGCCAGTCGTCGACAAGGCGATCGAGCGTGCGCTGACCGCGGAGCCGAACAGCGCCATACCGCTCGGTGTCACCGTCGTCCCCGGAGCCTCGGCCGCCTTCATCGCCACGCTCGCGAAGCGCTATGACCGCCCGGCTGTCGACGCCAATCTCTTCCTCAGGCAGCTGCGGCCGTGGCTGTCGAAGGAACGAGCCGGGCTCAGGCTCGACCGGCGCAGCGCAGTCCGCGACGTCGCGGCCGCGGTCGCCGGCGGCATCCGCACGGGGGTCACGCTGACGCAGGTGAAGGTGCGCCCGAAAGTGACGCGTGCGAACTTCGGGCCCGTGATCGTCATCCGTCGCAAGTCGAACAGGCTGTTCCTCTACAACGGGATGCACTATCGGCGCCTCTTCTTGGTCGCGACCGGCCAGCATCAGTATCCGACGCCCCTCGGCCGCTTCGCGATCGTCGTCAAGTGGAAGAACCCGTGGTGGTATCCGCCGAACTCCCCCTGGGCGCAAGGCCAGGACCCGATTCCGCCGGGACAGGGCAATCCGCTCGGCACGCGCTGGATGGGGCTCTCGGCGTCGGGTGTCGGCATTCACGGCACGCCCTCGGACGGTTCGATCGGCTACTCGGTCTCGCACGGCTGCATCCGGATGCACATCCCGCAGGCCGAGTGGTTGTTCAACCACGTCGAGATCGGCACAACGGTCTTCATCGTCGCGTCCTGATGACGCGACCGGCCAGGCTCGCGGCACAGGGGCTGGCGGTCGCGCTCGTCATAGGGTTGCTCGCGTTGCTCGTCTGGCGCGTGGCCAACGACAACAGCAAGGGCGTGGCGCAGGCGCTCAACAACGGCGAGCATCCCACCGCGCCGACGTTCGATCTCCCCTGGCTCGACGGCAACGGGCGCTTCGATCTTGCGTCGTTGCGCGGGAAGAAGCCGATCGTCCTCGACTTTTGGGCGTCGTGGTGCGTCCCGTGCATCCACGAGTCGAAGCGGCTCGAGGCCGCCCTAAAGGAATACGGTGACCGGGTCGCGTTCATCGGCGTCGACACGAAGGACTTCTCGGGCGACGCGCGGCACTGGCAGAAAAAGCACGGCATCACTTACCCGAGCGTGCACGACGGCAGCGGCAGCGTCTTGACGAAGTGGGGTGGACTGCCGATCCCGCGCATCTTCTTCGTCGCGCGCAACGGCGAGGTCGCCGGTGAGCTGATCGTCGAGGAGGATCTGCCGCGTTACCTGCGGCAGATCGCGGCGTCGTGAAGCGTCTCTTCATGATCCTGCTGGTCACGCTGCTCTTCGTCCCGACAGCCAGCGCGAGCGAGCGGCATCCGACGCTCGCCGAGCTCGAAGGCGAGGTCATGTGTCCCGTGTGCGAGACGACGCTGGACCAGTCGAGCTCGCCGGCTGCACAGCAGATCAAGCGCGTAATCGCGAACCGTATCGCCGCTGGAGACACGAAGACTCAGATCAAGGACAGGCTCGTCGCCGAGTACGGGGATGCGATCCTCGCGGCGCCGCCGCGCGAGGGTTTCGGGCTGGTTGCGTGGTGGCTGCCGGTGGTCGGCATCCTGGCAGCCGCGGTGGTGGTCGGTGTCGGCGCGTGGCGGTGGGCTCGTGCGCGTGAGCCCGCGCCTGTCGGGCCGCCGCTCGATCCGGGGTTGGAACGGCGACTCGACGACGAGCTGCGGCGCTTCGAG
>JANMQZ010000122.1:0-28537 GCA_031370755.1 Actinomycetes bacterium | reverse complement strand
TCGGACTCGCCTCGGTCCCGTTCATCGGCCAGCTCGGCACGATCACGGTCCGCGGCAACGCCGCCGCCCCCGTCGACGCGTATCGCAGCCTCGTTGGAGACTGCGCGAGCTCCTCGAGGCCGATGGCTGAGTCTCCGGTTGATCGGGCAGACTGCGCTCATGGCATCTCGCACTCCGAGAGGAGGTGATGCAAGAGTGATCGAGAAGCGCATGCTGTCCGGCGGGCGCAAGCAGTACCGCGTCCGCTGGCGCGAAGGTGGCCGCGGGTCGAAGGAGCGCGTCAAGGCCTTCGATCGGCACGAGGACGCGGTGCGGTTCGACGTCCGCCGTCGCAAGCAGCTCGGAGAGTTGGTCTTGCTCGAGCAGAGCAAGGTGACACTCGACGAGTTCGCGCGCGAGTGGTGGACGCGTTACGCGTCGACCGAGCTGGCCCGGAAGACGCAAGAGCGGTACGCGTCGATCTGGGACTTGCACGTCCTGCCGCCGCTGGGTGGTCTGCAACTCCGGCAGCTGACGCCGGGTCTCGTTACGGAGTTCCAGTCGGAGCTCCGGGCGGCGGGCGTCGGCGAGCCGACCATCAGGAAGACGCTCGCCCTGCTCCAGGCTGTCTGCCGCGAAGCGGTGACCTGGGGTCGGCTGGCGTCGAACCCGGTCAAGCCGGTGCGCAAGCGGGCCGTTGTTCGGAAGCGAGCTGTACGGCCGCTGGCACCGGAGGCGGTAGAGCGGTTGCGACGGAACATGCCGACCAACCGTGACGCCGCACTCGTGTCAGTGCTCGCGTACGCGGGTCTGAGGCCGGGGAAGCACTCGGTCTGACCTGGGCCCACGTTCGCGAGCGGACGCTCCCCGTCGAGCAAGCCGTCTCGTACGGTGAGTTGAGGTCGACGAAGACGCGGGCGACTCGTTCGGTTCGGATCGTTGCTCCGCTGAAAGTAGAGTTGGCGGAGTTGCGGATCCGGGACGGGAGGCCGGGTGACGACGAGTTCGTCTTCCCGGCGCACGACGGCCGGCCGTGGCGCGACGACTACTGGAAGAACTGGCGTCGTCGGATCTTTGCCACTGCAGCCAAGAAAGCCGGACTGAACGACGTTCGGCCGTACGACCTGCGGCACTCGTTCGTGTCGCTACTGATCGCAGAGGGTCGTTCGATCGTCGATGTGGCCCGCCAGGCGGGGCACTCGGCGACGATGGCTCTGGACACCTACGGGCACGTTTTCGACGAGCTCGACGGTGCCGAGAAAGTCAACGTGGAAGAGGCGATTCGCGAAGCCAGGAACGCTCGGTGCGACCTGGGTGCGACCTCAAAACGCCGCCACGTTGCCCTTGAGAGCAACGTGATCCCGCTCTTTGCGGGAGCTTCCTAGAGCCCTCTGACGGACTCGAACCGTCGACCCCCTCCTTACCATGGAGGTGCTCTACCAACTGAGCTAAGAGGGCGGAGCGGGCAGTTTACCGCGCTTTCAAGTCCTTCCGGCGCTCGTGTTGCGAGCATTGGTGAGCCGATCGGTGAGTTGCGCCCCCCGCATCTCCCTGCCTGTCGGGGATCGGCCGCCGGCGCCGTCAATCGGTGCATTACTGGGCTCACCTGTGCCGCTCATCGCTCTGCGTCATCGCTAACTCGCTCATACACCAAAGGCATCCGGACGAGGTCGGGGACATAGCGGGCGGCCGCCAGAGTCACGTCGTAGTCGCCGCGGCCACTGATCTGACAGCCGCTCAAGCGCAGTTCGGTGCCAGCACTGTGGCCGCATGGGTGCAGCTCCGTGAGAATGGGTGCGTGCGGATGGCGCCGCGTCTGGCTGCCGGTGGGCTTGCGCTCACGGCTCTCGTCCTGATTGCTGGGGGGTTGGTGCTTGATCGGATCGCAGCTGCTCAGCACGTTGCCGCGTCCGGCCGCCTCTGGTTGTACCCCTTTCTCCTCGCTGCCGTCGCCGCTCCGGCCGCGGTTGGCGCGCTGATCGCGGCGCGGCGGCCCCGCAACCCGATCGGTTGGACTCTCGTCATCGGCGCGCTGTCGCTCGCAGCTGTGCTCGCCGCTCAGCCGTACGCGTGGGTGGCGTTGGAGGCGCATCCGGGGTCGCTCCCCGGCGGTTCCTGGGCCGCCCTTGTCTCTTCGCTATGGCCGGCGTTCTTCGCCTGGCCGCTGGCGATTGCGTTCGTGTTCCCGGACGGCCGGCTTCCGTCGCGGCGCTGGCACCCGTACGCCCTCTTTGCGGTCGGCTCGATGGCTCTCTTGGTGCTGTTGTTGATCCTGTCCGCGCAGCTCGAGAAGCCGTTCTCGGAGGTGCCGAATCCGCTTCCGCTTCGGTGGCCGGATGCTCTCGGGTTTCTGAGGCTTCCGACCTGGCTGGCGGTCTTTGCAAGCCTCTTCGTCGGCGCGGCGGCGGCATGGAGACGCTACGAGCGCTCCGAGGGGATCGAGCGGCTGCAGATGCTCTGGCTGGCGTACGCCGCGCTTCTAATCCCCCTGGGGGTCGTGTTGTTCCTTGTCTGGGGTTTTGTGTTCGGCGAACCCGGCGACGCGATGCTCCCGTTTCTCCTCGCCATGGAGGCGGCCGTCGCGCTCGCCGTCGGCATCGCTGTGACGCGCTACCGGCTGTACGACATCGATCGGCTAATCAACCGGACACTCGTCTACACCGTCGTCACCGCCTCGCTCGGTCTCCTCTATGCCGCCGTCTCACTCCTCGCGGGCGTCGCCGCTGGCCGAGGCTCGACCTGGGTGACGGCCCTCGCCGTCTTCGTGGTCGCGGGCGCCTTCGGGCCGCTACGGCGGCGGGCGCAGGCTGCGGTGGACTGGCGATTCGACCGCCAGCGCTACGAAGGGCTGCGACGCGTGCGCGGTTTCGTCGATGACGTCCGCGAGGGACGACGAGAACCAGAGGACGTGGGCGCGGTGCTTGCCGCCGCCCTCCGCGACCCGAGTGCCGAGTTGCTCTTTCGGCTACCGGCCAGCGAGGCCTACGCCGATAGCGTCGCGGGCGTGGTAGTCGACCCTCCCGACGACGGGCGCGCAGTGACGAGGGTGGAGCATCGAGGGCAGGAGATCGCGCTGCTCCTCCACACACCTGCGCTGCTCGACCGGCCCGACCGGCTCCGGAGCGTTCTCGCCGCGGCCAGCTTGGCGATCGAGATTGCGCGCCTCAGAGTCGAGGTACGGCTCCAGCTTGCGGAGGTGGAGGAGTCGAGGGCTCGTGTCGTGCAGGCGGGCTACGAGGAGCGCCGACGGCTCGAGCGCGATCTTCACGACGGGGCGCAGCAACGGCTTGTGACGCTCGGGATCGTGCTGCGGCGGCTGCAACGTTCGTTGCCGCGGGAAGCGCAGATCCTCGGCCCCGCACTGGACTCGGCGGTCGACGAGGTCGGCCGAGCGATCGAAGACCTGCGCACGATCGCGGCAGGCATCCGGCCGCCGCGTCTGGACGATGGCCTCGCCGCGGCCCTTGCCGACCTCGCACGTGCGGCGCCCGTCCCCGTGGAGCTCGAGGCGACGCGCGAGCGGCTTCCTCCGCACGTCGAGGCGGCCGCGTACTTCGTCGTCTGCGAGGCGGTCACCAACGCCGTCAAGCACGCGTCCCCGTCCCGGGTCCGCGTCGAAGCGACTGTCGTGAGCGGCGCGCTGAGGTTGGTGGTCGCCGACGATGGCATCGGCGGGGCAACGGTGGCGGGCGGAACCGGGCTCATCGGCCTGACCGATCGGGTTGAGGCCCAGGGCGGGACGCTGCTCGTCCACAGCCCTGCGGGCGCGGGCACGCGGCTCGAGGCGGAGATCCCATGCGGATTGTGATCGCCGAGGACACCGTCCTGCTGCGGGAAGGGCTCGCGGGGCTGCTCGAGGATGCAGGGCACGAGGTCGTGGCACGGGTGGGCGACGCCGAGGCGCTGCTCGCTGTCGTCGCCGAGCACGAGCCGGATCTCGCCGTTGTCGACGTACGCATGCCGCCCGACTACGAAGACGAGGGGATGCGCGCTGCCGCCGACATCCGCCGGAAGCATCCGGGCACTGCCGTCCTTGTCCTGTCGCAGCATGTCGAGACCCGCCACGCGCTGGAGTTGGTCGCGACAGGAGGCGGCTTCGGGTATCTCCTCAAGCACCGTGTACTGGACGTCGACGACTTCCTCGACGCGGCGCGACGGGTGTGCGAGGGTGGCTCGGCCCTCGACCCAGAGGTCGTCGCGACGCTCGTCTCGCCGCAGCGCCACGAGGACACGCTCGGCGAGTTGACGCCGCGCGAGCAGGAGGTGCTTGCGTTGATGGCGGAGGGACTGACGAACACAGCGATCGCGAAACGCCTATGGCTGACTGAGAGAACTGTCGAGACACACGTCCGCTCCATACTCGGGAAGCTCGGCCTCCCGATCAGCGGGGATGACCACCGACGCGTGCTCGCGGTCTTGACGTACCTGCGCGCTTCCGCTGTCTGACAGTCCACTGGATCTCGGTGCTGGCACCGAGGCACATCTCAGTGCCCGTCACGACGACCGGGAGTGGACGCGCTCGTAGCGTGCGTGTGCAAAGCGCGAACCCGCGCCCGACAAGGAGGCTGAAGGTGTCCGCGACAGCAACTGTCGACACACGCACGACCATCACAGCGAGAACGACAGGCGGAAGGCTCGGCGCGGTGGCAGGCCTTGCCTTCGCCATCCTCTTCTTCCTGGGATTCGCGATGCTGAACATTCCCCGTGGCGCGAGCGACCGGAAGCTGGTCGCCTGGTGGTCCGACAGCGGGAACCAGGTTACCGCTGTCGTCTCCATGTACTTCTACATCGTCGCGGGACTCTGCTTTCTTGTCTTCCTGGTCAAGCTTCGGTCTCGCCTGCTCGCGGCCGAGGGCGGAACCGGTGAGCTGACCTCTCTCGTCGTCGCGAGTGGCGCCGTCTTCGTGGCGATGCTCTTTGTCGCCGCCGCGTCGCGAGGAGTCATCGGTTACGCGATCAAATCCCCGGGGAACAACGAGTCGCTGCCGGGAGCCGACACGCTTCGCTACCTGCCGCAGACAGGCTACGCCGCGCTCGGCGCCGCCGGTCTCCTCGCCGCCGCAGTCGCGATGGCCACGACGTCCTGGCTGATCGTGCGGACCGCCGTCTTCGGCCGCTGGCTCGCGTGGGTCGGCGCTGCCGCTGCGATCCTGGTGGTCGTCGCGGACATCGCTCTCGTGGGAGCGCTCGCGATGCCCCTGATGTGCCTCTGGGGGCTCGCCATGAGCGTGGCGATGTGGCGAGGAGCACGGTGACCAACGACCTGATACCGCAGGACACCTCCGAATTGCTGAGCGATTGGTGTAAACGGCGGCCGGCGAAGAGCGTACGGCCGGCTCGCCGACATGTCGCGCCGCTGTTTGCGCTGCTTGTAATCCTGATCGTGTCGCCCTCGGCGCTGGCGCAACATGCGCAGGTCAAGTACCCCGACTCGATTGCTGTGCTGGGCCATTCCGGTGCGACCGGTTACGACTCGGATCTGCGGCGTCCTAAGACCGACGTCAACGCCAACTCATGGGCCACGGGAACAAATCCTGCCGTTAACAGCCTCTACCTGAGGATCCTCGCGCAGAACCCGAAGATCAAAGGGCACAACGTCAATCTCGCACAAGACGGTGCCACCGTCCGCGAGCTACTCCAGCAAGCGAAGACAGCCGTCTCGTTGAAGCAGAAGGCCGAGCTCCTCGTCATTCAGATCATGGATAACGACATCGTCTGTCCCGCCACCAAACGCGATTACGCCGCATTCCGGGCCGGACTCGTCTCTGCGTTCAAGGTGCTCACTCGAGGTGCGCCACGCTCGAGTGTCTTCGTCGTCAGCCAGTTCGGAAGCCCCACGACGCAACTGACGGCCCTCACCCGGTATGAGAGGTTGGCAGTCGGTGGCGATGGGCCGTGTGACGTCCTCAACACATCAGGCCGGTTGGTCGCCAAGCGGCTCGCGCGTCTGGAAGCGACCATCCATGGCTACGAGGCGCAGCTCGCCTCCGCCTGCAAGCTCTTCAGCAAATGCCGGTACGACAACGGCGCTTTCGGCCGCATCGTCGACAGACACGAATACATCTCGGAAGACCTCAACCACTTCTCGATTCGCGGACACGCGAAGGCGGCTGCGGTCGCGTGGGTCGCGCTCAAGCGGGCGGGTCTCGTTCCTCGCTAGAACGGAGCTCGGGTCGGCACGTCGAGGGCGCTACGTGGAGTCTTCACCTGTGAGGATGGGCCGCCGCCGGAGTGGGTGGGGGGCACCGTCGTTCCCTTCGGCTGCGCATCGACGAGAGAACGTTCCCCGTCGTCTTGCCATGGAGGTGCTCTACCAACTGAGCTAAGAGGGCTGCTGTCCTTATTGTGGCACCGCAACCGGCTATGACCGGGCCCGGCGGGATGGCATGATCCGCCGGTGAGCGCTCAGCCTCCGCCGGCGCGGGGCGCCGCGAAAGCCGGGGACGCCCCGCAGGGCCCGCGGTTGCCGACGCCCTCGCCGCGACGGTTCCGCTTCGGCTGGTGGGCCGCCTGGATCGTCGGGCTCTTCGTCATCAACTACGTCTTCGCGTCGCGCTCGATGCATGCGCAGCCGCGCATCCGCGTTCCGTACAGCCCGTACTTCCTGCAGCAGGTGACGGCCGGCCACGTCGCATCGATCACGTCGAAAGGCACGAGGGTGCAGGGGACGTTCACCCTGGCGCAACGCTATGCGGGGTCGAAGCCCGCCACGCGCTTCCAGACCGAGATCCCGACGTTCGCCGACACGAAAGCGCTCGCGCAGCTCCTCCAGCAGAAGCGCGTCGTCGTCAACGCCGTCCCGCTCGACACCGGCAGCCCCTGGTGGCAGAACCTGCTCCTCGGCTTCGGCCCGACGATCCTCTTCATCGCGATCATCGTCTGGGCGTCGCGGCGCGCCGGCGGCATGCAGAGCGTTCTCGGCCAGTTCGGCCGCGCGAAGGCGCGCCTCTACGAGCCGGGCGGCGACCGGGTGACCTTCGCCGACGTTGCAGGGATTGACGAGGCGAAGCAGGAGCTCTCGGAGGTCGTCGACTTCCTGCGCGACGCGTCGAAGTACTCGCGTCTCGGCGCGCGCGTGCCGCACGGCGTGCTGCTCTCCGGCCTGCCGGGAACCGGTAAGACCTTGCTTGCGCGCGCGGTCGCCGGCGAGGCGAACGTGCCGTTCTTCTCGCTGGCCGCCTCGGAGTTCGTCGAGGCGATCGTCGGCGTGGGCGCATCGCGCGTGCGCGACCTGTTCGAGAACGCGAAGAAAGCGGCGCCGTCGATCATCTTCATCGACGAGCTCGACGCGATCGGCCGCTCGCGGACGTCCGGCGTCGCAGGCTTCAGCGGCGGCAACGACGAGCGCGAGCAGACGCTGAACCAGATCCTCACGGAGATGGACGGCTTCGGCTCGTCCACCAACGTGATCGTGATCGCCGCGACGAACCGGCCCGACGTGCTCGACCAGGCGCTACTGCGCCCGGGCCGCTTCGATCGTCGCGTCGCCGTGCAGCCGCCCGACCGGAACGGCCGCGAGGCGATCCTTCGCGTGCACACGAGAGGCGTCCCGGTCGCCCCGGATGTCGACCTCGGCGGGATCGCGTCGACGACACCCGGCATGGTCGGCGCCGATCTCGCGAACCTCGTCAACGAGGCCGCGCTCCTCGCCGCTCGGCGCGAGCACGCGCAGGTGGAGGAGGCGGATTTCACCGACGCGCTCGAGCGGATCGTGCTCGGTGCGGCGCGGAAGGTGCTGATGACCTCCGAGGACAAGCGCCGCACCGCGTATCACGAGGGCGGCCACGCGATCGTCGGCATGCTCACCGAGGGTGCGGACCCGGTGCGCAAGATCTCGATCATCCCGCGCGGGCTTGCACTCGGCGTGACCTTCTCCGCGCCCGACGCGGATCGCTTCAACTACTCGGAGCAGGAGCTGCGCGCAAAGATCAAGGTCGCGCTCGGCGGCCGCGCCGCCGAGGAGGTCGTCTTCGGCGACCTCACGACGGGAGCGGAGTCCGACATCCAGCAGCTGACGCAGATCGCGCGGCAGATGGTCGGCCGGTGGGGGATGAGCGAGCGGATCGGCACCGTCTCCGTGCTGCCGTCGGACGGCCAGGGGCCGCTCCTTCCCGGTGTCTCCGAGGTCTCCGCTCAGACGCAGCAGCTGATCGACGAGGAGGTTCGCCGCATCGTGGCCACGGCGCACGTCGAGGTCGTTGCGCTGATCCGCGAACAGCGCGAGAAGCTCGACGCCCTGGCGGAGGCCCTGCTCGAGCACGAGACACTCGATCAGGCGGACGCCTACGCCGCAGCCGGGATCGCGCCGTCGCGGGCCGAGCTGAGCCCGGTTGCGGCCAGCTCCAGCTAGCCCAGATCGTCGATCAGGTCCGCGATCGACTCGACGATGCGTGACGGCCGGTAGGGGAACGCCTCCGCTTCTGCGCGCTGCGTCGATCCGGTGAGCACGAGCACCGTGTACATCCCGGCCTCGAGCCCTGACACGACGTCGGTCTCCATGCGGTCGCCGACCATGGCCGTCGTCTCCGAGTGCGCATCGATTGCGTTGAGCGCCGAGCGCATCATCAACGGGTTCGGCTTGCCGACGAAGTACGGCTCGACGCCGGTCGCGCGGCTGATGAGCGCAGCGACCGAGCCGGTCGCCGGGAGCGGCCCGTCCGGTGTCGGGCCGGTCGGATCGGGATTCGTCGCGATGAAGCGCGCGCCGCCGACGATCAGCCGAATCGCCTGCGCGATTCGCTCGAAGCTGTACGTCCTCGTCTCACCGAGCACGACGTAGTCGGGGCTTCGTTCGGTGAGGGTGTACCCGACGGTGTGCAGTGCGGTCAGCAGCCCGGCCTCCCCGATCGCGAACGCCGTTCCGCCTGGGCGCTGGCTCTGGAGGAAGTCGGCCGTCGCGAGCGCCGACGTCCAGATCGACTCCTCCGGCACCTCGAGACCGTTGGCGGCGAGCCGCGCCGCAAGGTCACGGCGCGTGTACATCGAGTTGTTCGTCAGGACGAGAAACGGCAGGCCGCGCTCCCGCAGCCGCGTCAGGAACTCCGCCGCTCCCGGGATCGGGTGCTCCTCGCGCACGAGCACGCCGTCCATGTCCATCAGCCAGGAGCGGATCTCGCGCGGTTTCATGATTCGGGCTCTCGCTCCACGAGCGCGCCTGTCCTTATTGTTTCATGCCGCTGACGGAAGGGCGTAGGATCGTCTCCAGCTCACCGCCACGTCTTCCCGAGGAGGTCGCAATGCCGGGTAAGCCATGGATCGCCGTCGCCGTCGTCGCCGCGATCGCCGCTCTCGCCGCAGCGCCGGCTCTCGCCGACCAGGTCTTCCACACGTCGCACGCGGCCGTGCACGCCGTAGCGGGGGCGCCGCTTCGGTCGGGCTTCGTCAACGACATCCACATGAACGGCAACGTCAACGCCGCACGCGAGGAGTACCAGCTGAACGGCGCGCAGGCGGATGCGACGTATCAGGTGCGGCTCGTGCTCTACCCCACCCAGAGCTGCGCGGGGACGCCGTTCCTGATCTTCCCCAGCTCATTGCTGACGACGAATGGCGTCGGCAACGGGAACGCGAGCTTCGTCTTCCCTGCAGGTCCACCGAACGACCCACCGCTCCGGATCGGGATCGTCTGGCAGTTCCTCGCGTCGAACGGCTCGACGGTGTACGCGACCGACTGCGTGCCCGTCGCGATCGACTGAGGCTGGGAGCTCCGCGCCCGCGCGTGTTACGGCACCGCGGGCGCGAAGCCGGTCTGGTAGCGGACCGAGTCGGCGAACTCGTTCTTCACCTTCGCGAGGAACGCTGTCCAACGGGTCTGCTTCTTCGTCTTCAGGATCGTGGCGCGGAGCTGGCCTTCGATCGTCGAAAGCGGCGCGAACTTGCCCGGGTGCACGGGTCCGACGGCTTCGACGACGTTCCAGCCGTACCGGGTGTGCACGGGCTGCGAGATGGCACCGGTCTTGAGCTTGAAGGCGGCCCGCTCGAGCTCGGCGATCGAGTTGCCCTGCGAGATCGTGATCGCGCCACCGGCTCTGGCGGACGCCGTATCCATCGAGTAGCGCAAGGCGAGTGCCGCGAAGTCCGCGCCGCCCCGAAGCTGCGTCGCGATCTTCGCCGCGAGCGCTTCGCTCGTCACGAGGATGTAACGGACGTCGCGCGTGGCCGAGCGGCCGTAGTCCGTCTTGTGGCTGTCGTAGTACCTCCGGACTTCGCGATCGGAGACGCGTGTGTCGGCGTTGACGTGGTCGAACAGGCGCGCCTCCACGAGGCGGTCGCGCAGCTCGGCCTTCGCGTCCGCCTCGGTGAGACCCGTGTTCGCAAGCGCCTGCGTGTAGGCGCTCTGCACATTCCCGAAGAGCTTCTTCTTGACCGAGGCGAGCCTCGCGTCGACGTCGTGCGCCGTCACCGGCTTGACGCCGAGCGCGTGCAGCTTCTGCCCGAGCTCGGATTCCTGCACGAGGTACGTCAGCGCCTTGTCGCGGATGCCCCTGAGCTCCTGCGTGCCCGGCTTCGGGAACGCCGCCCTCTTCACTGCGTACTGCCGCCGCGTGATCGCGATTTGCGAGGCGAGCTCGGCCTTCGAGATCCGCTCGTTCCCGACGACCGCGGCCACCGACGGTGGGACGCCACTTGCGCTCTTCGTGTCGCCGCCGCAGCCTGCAAGGCCGGCTAGCAGCGCGATCGCGAGGGCGGCGGTCGCGATGAGGGGAGACCTGTTGCGCATCGGCTCGTCGTGGGCTGGCGTCGCGCAGCGCGCGGTCGCCCAAGATAGCACCGCTGTGCGCAAGCCTCTCGAGGCGCTACGGTTGCCGGACGTGATCGGCGAGGGTCGTCAAACGGTCTCCGATCGCCTGCTCGCCAACATCGGGCGGGTTGTCCTCGGCAAGCGCGAGGAGGTCTCGCTCGTCCTTTCGGCGCTCGCCGCGCAAGGTCATGTCCTGCTCGAGGACGTCCCAGGAACTGCGAAGACCGTGCTCGCCCGCGCGATCGCCCAGTCGATCGAGGGTGCGACCGTGTCCCGGATCCAGTGCACGCCCGACCTCCAGCCGACCGACGTCACGGGCCTCTCCGTCTACGACCAGAAGGCGCGCGAGTTCGAGTTCCGGCCCGGCCCTATCTTCGCGAACATCGTCCTCGTCGACGAGATCAACCGCGCCATGCCGAAGACCCAGTCGGCGCTGCTCGAGGCGATGGCGGAGCGGCAGGTGACCGTCGACGGCGTGACACGGCCGCTCCCCTCTCCGTTTCTCGTGATCGCAACGGAGAACCCGATCGAGCAAGAGGGAACCTTCCCGCTGCCGGAGGCGCAGCTCGACCGTTTCGCGATCCGGGCCTCGCTCGGGTATCCGGACGAGGAGCGTGAGATCGAGATCGTGCTCGCGCAGCGGCACGGACATCCACTCGCGTCGCTCGAGCCTCTCGTCGAGGCGGACGACGTTCGCGCGCTGCAAACGGCGGTCGAGAACGTCTATGTCGACGAGCTCATCCTTCGCTGGACCGTTGAGCTCGTGCGGGCGACGCGATCGGTCGACGGTGTCGCGCTCGGCTCGTCGGTTCGCGGCAGTCTCGCGCTCGAGCGCACGGCGCGCGCGTGGGCGCTGCTGCACGGGCGCGACCACGTGCTCCCGGAGGACATCGAGGCGCTCTTCCTGCCGGTGCTCGGCCACCGCCTGCTCCTCTCGGCCTCGTTCGTCGCCGAGATGCGTGCGCTCGGCCGGGACGGTGCGCTCGTGCGCATCAAGGAACGTTGCTTCGAGCTCGCGCCGGCGCCCGCGCCGGGGTGGGCCGACGCCGCCGGGTAAGCGATGCCCGGCTTCGATCGTCAGACCTTTCCGCTCGTCCCACGGCGGCGGCGCCTGGTCGGGTTGCCCTTCGGCGACCTGCCGAGCCGACGGCGCGGCCATGGCGGCGACGTGATCGGCTCACGGCCGTATGCCGCCGGCGATCCCGTCTCGACCATCGACTGGTTCGCGACGGCCCGCCTTTCGGCCGTCTCGGGGCGCGACGCGTTCGTCGTCCGCGACCGGTCGGCCGACGAGGCGCCGCGCGTCGTGCTCCTCTGCGACCGGCGGCCCGCAATGGGGATCTACCCGTCGTCGCTGCCGTTCCTCGAAAAGCCGTGCGCGCTCGTCGAGGCCGCGCTCTCGATTGTCGCGAGCGCGACCGCAGCACGCAGCGACGTCGCCGCACTGGACCTCGCCGACGGCGGTGAGCCGTTCTGGCTCCCACCGGGGCGGCGCGACCGAACGTGGCTTGTCGGGGACCGGTTCGGCGCAGCGCCGTTCACGGCGCCCGATGACAACGTCGAGCGTGCGCTCACATTCCTGGGCGGCATGCGCGGCGACCTGCCACCGGGGACGTTCGTGTTCGTTCTTTCGGACTTCATCGTCGCGCCGCCCGCGACGTCATGGGTCGAGGCGGTTGCTCACGGCTGGGACGTCGTCCCGGTCGTCATCCAGGATCCCGTGTGGGAGCAGAGCTTCCCGGCGGTCGGTGGGATCTCGCTGCCGGTGTCCGACCCGCGGACCGGCAGAGTCGCGCTCGTTCGCCTCACCCGCCGGCAGGCCGAGGCGCGTCGGGTCGCGAACGAGGAGCGGCTGAGCAGCCTTCTCCGCGAGCTCGTCTCGTTCGGCCTCGACCCGCTCGTGATCGGCGCGAGCGACCCGCACGACGTCGATCGCGCGCTGGTCAGCTGGGCGGAGCTCAGGCGGCGGGGGAGGTGGCTGCGCTGACGCGCGCGGGCGCGGCAAGCGGCGCGCTCGCCGTCATCGCCGTTGCAGCGGCGGTCGCGCTCGCGCAGCCGTCGAAGGCGATCGGTGCAGGACCTGTTGCGCCGCTCCGGGTGCACGCGTACTTCGCTCCGGCGAGCACGCGCTTCGGGGACGTGATCGCGGCGCACATCGTCGTTCGCGCCGACCGGCGCGCGCTCGACACGGGCGAGCTGCGCGTCACGTACGACCTCGCACCGCTCGAGCGAGTGGGAGTCGCGCACACGTCGCGGACGACGAGTGGGCGGTTCCTCCGGATCTCGATCACGGCTCACGCCGTCTGTCTTGCCGAGCAGTGCCTCGGTCGAGGCGGCCCGAAACGGTTCCGCCTACCCGTCGTTCACGCCGAGGCGGCCCGGTACGGCGGCGGCACGGTCCGCGCGATGGCGGCGTGGCCGCTGCTCGAGGTTCGCGGCCGCGTCGTCGCCGCCGACCTGGCGCGGTCGCGACTCCCGTTCCGCAGCGACACGAGTCTTCCGCCCGTGACCTACCGCGTCGCGCCGACCACGCTCGCGCGCCTGCTCGACGTCCTCGCGGTTCTGCTCGTCGCCACAGGGCTCGCGCTCGCGGCGCGGCAGGCGCTCGGGACCATGCGCCGGCGACGGGCAATCGACCGGCGGACCGAGCTCGAGCGCGCGCTCGCGCTCGTCAGAGACGCGCAGAACCGGTCGCCTCGGGATCGCCGCCTCGCGGTCGGGCTGCTTGCGCGGATCCTTCGTTCGCGCGATGCCGCGCTTGCGCGCGACGCCGGCGACCTCGCCTGGTCGGAACCTCAGCCGGCGCCGGAAGCGCTCGGCGCGCTGGCCGAGAAAGCGGAGACGACGTGAGCTCGATCCCGCTCGCCGATGCGCTCGGCTTCGCGCCGCAAGCGCGACGGACGCTGCTCGTTCGCTCCGCTCTCATCGCGCTTGCAGCGGCGGCCGTCGTCGCCGTCTCGCTCGTTGCACGCGCGCCGCACTCTCGGACGATCGTCTCGGTGCCGAGCCACGCGGATGCAATCGTCGTGCTCGATCTCTCTGCGAGCATTGGCTCCGACACGTTCTCGCGCATTGGCGCCACGCTCGGCTCGCTCGCTCGCAGTCACGGCCGGTATGGGCTTGTCGTCTTCTCCGCCGGAGCCTACGAGGCACTCCCACCGGGCGCCCCCGCCGAAGACCTCGCGCCGCTCGTTCGCTATTTCGTCCCGCAGCGACAGGGGGCCGGCTTCGCGGAGACGTATCCCCGAAATCCCTGGACCGACGCGTTCAGCGCCGGGACACGCATCTCGAGCGGGCTCGAGTTGGCCCACCAGGTGGCGCTCGGCACCGGCGTACGCCGGCCCGTCGTCATCCTCGTCAGCGACCTCGACGACGACCCCACCGACCTGCCGCGGCTCGCATCGATCGTCCTCGCCTACCGGCGTGACCAGATCCCGCTTCGCATCGTCGGTCTGAACCCGTCCTCGCAGAACGCGGCCTTCTTCCAGAAGCTCGCCGGGCCTGCGACCCCGATCGTCGAGGCGGGAGTAGCGACGCCCGCGCCGCGGCTCCAGAACCACACACCGTTTCCATGGACGCTCGTCGCACTCGTCGTCGCGGTGGCTCTCGCGATCGCGGCACACGAGCTCTGGGTGGCGCGGCTCGAGTGGGAGCCTGCGCGATGAGGGTGCTGCGTCTCGTCGCTGTGCTCGCGCTCGTTGTCCTCGGGGCTCTCGCGGCCCTGCTTGCGGCTGACGTTCGCCTCTGGCAGCGCACGCTCGCGGCTGGGGACGTCGCGGCTCGGCCGCACGTGCCCTGGAACGTCGCGGAACAGGCACTCGCGGTCGGCGACGACATTCAAGCTCGACGCGCTATCGCGCTCTTCCGGGCGACAGCCTCCACGCACGCACGACTCGACAACGCTCTCGCCGTGACCGCCGCCCGAGCCAAAGCGGAGACAGAGCTCGCGACGGTCGCCCGCGGTCACGGCGCGCGGGCCTCGCAGGCTGCCACCCTGCTCGGCGTCCTCGCATTCGGAGATCTCGCACGCGGCGGCGGACGCAACGCGAGCCAGGCACAGACGGCTCTCGGCGACTTCACGGACGCTGTTCGCGCGGATCCGTCGAACGAGATCGCGAAGTTCGACCTGGAACTGCTCATGCGCGCGCTCATTGCGCGCGGCGTCCGCACCGGGACGAGCGAGGGCGACGCGACCGGAGCAAGCGGTCGAAACGGCGCAGGCAGCGGAGTCCCCGGGCAGGGCTACTGATCGCGTTCGCGCTGACCTTCCTGACCCCGCTCGGAGCCCTCGTCGCTCTCGCGGTGGCCGTGCCGACGGCAGCGATCGCGATCGGCATCAGGCGCGCCGCCGCGGTCCGTGCCGCGCTGCGGCTGCGCCCGCCGCGGCACGGGACCGACCTTCGGGTGGCGGGCGCGCTCGCGGCATTGTTCGCAGTGCTCGCTGTTGCTGCTGCGCAGCCGGCGCTCGCGCACGAAGCCCGGCAGCGTGTGCGCACCGACGCGCAGGTGCTGTTCGTGCTCGACACCTCTCGCTCGATGGCTGCAGCGTCCGCGCCGTCGGCTCCGACACGGCTCGTGCGAGCGGAACATCTGGCGGCGGCGATGCGCGCCTCGATTCCCGGTGTTGAGGCGGGGATCGCGACGCTCACCGACCGCGTCCTCCCGGATCTTCTCCCCGTTGCCGACGAGGCGTCCTTCGACGCCACGCTGTCGCGGGTCGTCGGGATCGAACGCCCGCCGCCCCGGTTCGTCACGGCCCGTGCGACGACGTTCGACGCATTGGTCGGCATCCCCGGAAGCGGTTTCTTCGAGCAGCGCGCGCAGCACCGCGTCGTCGTCCTGCTCACCGACGGCGAGAGCCGCCCGTTCGACACGAGCGCGCTCGGTCACGCGTTCGCGAACGTCGGCCTCGTCGTCATCGGCGTGCGTCGAAGCGGGGAGCTGGTCTTCGGACGTGGCGGACAGCCGGAGCCCGGCTACCGCACGGATCCGTCCGCGCCCACGGCGCTGGGCGACGCGGCCGCGGCTACGGGCGGCCGGCCGTTCCGCGAGACCGAGCTTGCCGCAGCGTCGTTCCAGCTGCGGCGGCTCCTCGGCAACGGACCGACGGCTTCGACCGTCGGCAGTTCGCACCGGGAGACCCCGCTCGCCCCGTTTGTCGCGCTGGTGGCGCTCGTCCCGCTCGCCCTGCTCGCGCGACGCCGCGGCACCGCGGCGTAGACGCAGATCGGTCGTCGCTCTTCTCCTGCGGGGGCTACCGGCCTATCATTGACTGCCTGTGACTCGGCGCACCCTCTTCCGGACGCTCGCTGCGATCGGTGTCGCCGCCGCCGCGGGGCTGCTCCTTTCCTCCGCCTCGGCACGCACGAATGCGTCCCTCGACGTCGGCTGGGGCGGATTCGGCAACACGCCGGACGAGCTCCGCCATTCGCCGCTGACGCAGATCACAGCCGACAACGTCACCAAGCTCGGGCGCCTTTACACCGTCGACTTCCGCAAGATCGACGTGAGCGTCCGCCGAGGGGAGCAGTCGTACCCGGTCGAGAAGGACGGCACGCTCTACCTCACCACGAACGACGACAACGTCTGGGCGGTCGACGCGCTCACGGGCAAGGTGAAGTGGCGGTACACGCCCGACAACGTCGCGGTCTTCCGCAACTTCGGCATCGTCGCGAACCGCGGCGTCGCCCTGTGCGACGGTCATGTCTTCGTCCTGACGCTCGACATGACGATCGTCTCGCTCGACCCCGTGACCGGGCAGCTCGAGCGGCGGGTCCCGATCGCGAAAGCCGTCCCCGGAGCGTCGTCGGTGTACGGCTACTCCGAGACAAGCGCGCCCATCTGCGCGAAGCACCGTCTGATCGTCGGCGCCGCCGGGTCCGAGTACGGAGTGCGCGGGTTCGTCATGACGTACAAGACCGACCTCACCCCGGCCTGGCCGAATCCGTTCTGGACGATCCCGCCGTCCGGGACCGAGTGGCGGCGAAACGGCACGCTCGTCGGTGGCGGTGTCGTCTGGACGCCGACGACGGTCGACACGACGACGAACACGCTCTACTTCGGGACCGGCTCCGCGACACCGCTCTACTTCCCGTCGATCCGCCCGGGCTCCAACCCTCGTTCCGACTCGCTGATCGCGGTGAATCTCGCGACCGGGCGCATGCGGTGGTGGCAGCAGCAGATGGCGCACAACGAATGGTCGTACGACACGGCGCAGCCGCCGCTCGTCTACACCGCGAAGGTCGGCGGCAAGAAACAGCGGATCGTCTCCGTCGGGACGATGGAGGGCGTGTGGTTCGCGTACGACGCGAAGACCGGCAGGCCGATCTACCAACGTGTCAAGGTGATCGACCGCAGCGAGCATCCGCCGCTCAGGCCGGGCGTCCCGGTGACGGTGTTCCCGTCGTCGCTCGGCGGGTTGAACTACTCGCCGGCATCGTTCGACCCCGCGACGAACTACATCTTCAACGGTGCGGCCGAGACCGCGGCGATCGACGTTCAGACAAAGCTGAGCCCGACGCAGAAGAAGCGGAAGTTCACGCTCGGCGACGTCTTCCTCGGCCTCGAGAACGGCAACTTCGGGACGATCCTGCCCGGGTGGCACGATCATGGCTCGATCAGCGCGATCGACGTCAACACCGGGCGCCAGGCCTGGAAGTTCACGACGCCCGAGCCCGAGCGCGGCGGGATCACGACGACGGACAGCGGGCTCGGGTTCGCAGGCGGCGGCGACGGCGTTCTGCGCGCCTTCGACCTGAAGAGCGGCAAGGTCCTCTGGACGTTCCAGACCGGTCATCAGATTGCAAGCGGAGCCTCGCTCTTCTCAATCGACGGCAAGGAATACCTCGCGATCACCGTCGGCGGGACACCCACCTCGTCGGGCGGCGGCACGGCGAGCGAGCTCCAGGTGTTCGGCATCGGCGGCTCCTCGCCGCCGTCGCCGCCGCCGCCGCTTCCGCGCGCGCTCCAGACGGTGAAGCATGCGGCGGCACCGCTCGTTGCTCGCGCGCGCCGCGCCGCGCCGCAGGGCTTCGGCTCGGTTGCAACGCAAGGCGGGCTCGTCGTGCATGTGTGGCAGGCGAACTCGTCGAACGTCGCCCGCGTCACCGGGCGCGTCCTGCTGAACGGGGCGCCGGTCAGCGGCGCGCGCGTCTCGCTCGACCGGTATCTCGTTCCCGGGGCGACGGCGAAGGACGGCAGCTTCCAGACCGACGTCGACATCACGATCCCATTGCGGCGTACCGTGCACGTGGTCGGAGCGACGAAGGCGACGGTGCACGGGCGCGCGCTCACCGCCGGGCAGCAGAGCGCGCTCCTCGCGGCGTCCGGCGGCTTCAGCGTCGGGTACGGGCTCGAGGGACTGAAGGCGCACGTGGAGAAGGGCAACGTCGTCGTCACCGGCCGGTTGGCCGGCGCCGAGGGCCAAGCGCCGCCGCTCGTCCGGCTCCAGACCTACCAGCTCACCGGGACGATCACGGACGCAGCCGGGAAGCCCGTGCAGGGCGCCGTCGTGATCACGCGCACCCAGGACCGCGACTTCTGGACGCACTCGTCCGGATCGGACCCGAACGGCCACTTCACGTCGTTCTTCTCGGCGTCGGACGAGACGAGCGCCGATCCCGTTCCGCTCAGCGTCGGCGTCGCGTCCGGCGGCATCTCGTACGGCGGCAACCTCGGGACGAACGTCTCGTTCAAGCGGTTGCGGAGCGCCGTCATGAACATCCAGCTCGGCGCCGGGGTGAACTACACCGTCCAGGCTCCCAGCTCGTACGTCGGCGCCGTCTACACCGGTCTCGTGGTCGGCGTGACGGCAGGCGGCAAGGTCGTCAAGCCGCTCGCCGCGCGCTGGCCCGATGCCCACGGTACGTTCTCGATCACGCTCCCCGCATCCGTGCGCGGCAAGACGCTGCACTTCTGGGAGAACGCGCGTCAGTTCTTCTCGCGCTTCGCCGCACAGCCCGGCGGGCCGATCGATCTCACGTCGTGGCCGACGGCGCTCGGCGACGCGGTGCCCGTCGGGCTCGCGAGCCTGAAGGCGCCCTAGAGCACCTGGGCCGGACAGGGTCGAGCATCCGCAGACGGATTGCTTGACAACGCAAGCCTCGGGGAAATAGGTTCTTCTATTCGGAAGTTATAAATTAGTTCGTCACCGCGGGAGGCGCGATGCGTTTTTGTCGTCAGGGATTCACGGCCCTAGTGGCCGTTATCGTGATTGCCGTTGCAGCGTCCTCTGCAAGCGCGATGACCGGGGGCCTAGCGGGTATGCGCGCCGCCCACGCGATCACCGTCGCTCCGGCGTTCACCTCGACCGATCTCAATGCAACGCCTGCCGCGGACTGGATCTCCAACGGCGGCAGCGTCAACAACCAGCGCTATTCGTCGCTCAACCAGATCACGTCCGCGAACGCCTCGGGGCTCAAGCAGGCGTGGCACATCCATCTGAATGGATCAGGGGTCGCTGCCAAGTACTCGGCCGAGGCGACACCGCTCGTCTACAAGGGCACGATGTACATCGCGACCGGCAACGACGACACCTTCGCGCTCGACGCTGCGACCGGCCAGCAGATCTGGGAGTACCAGTCGAATATCGAGCAGACGATCAACACGGCCTGTTGCGGTTGGGACAACCGTGGCGTCGCGCTCGCCGACGGCAAGGTGTTCGTTGCGCAGCTCGACGGAAATCTTGTCGCGCTCGACCAGCTGACCGGCGGCGTCGTGTGGAAGGTGCCGGTGTTCAACTGGAGGGAAGGCGTGACCCTCACGTCCGCGCCTCTGTACTACAACGGCGTCGTCTACGTGGGCTCGACCGGCGGCGAGTACGGCTTCCGCGGCAGCATCACCGCGTACAAGGCGTCCAACGGGGACTTCCTCTGGCGCTTCTTCACCGTCCCGCAGCCGGGTGACATCGGCGGGCAGACGTGGGCGCCGGGACCGCTCGGGTTCGCAACCGGCGGCGGCACCGTCTGGAACACGCCCTCCGTGGATCCCGCGCAGAACATGATCGTGTTCACGACCGGCAACGCGGCTCCGTGGTCGGGCCGCGGCCCCGGACAGAACCTCTTCTCGTCCTCCTTCGTCGCGCTGAACGCGACGACGGGACAGTTGAAGTGGTGGTACCAGCAGATCCACCATGACATCTGGGACTACGACTGCCCGGCGCCGACCGTCATGTTCGACGTCTCGATCGGCGGCGTTGCGCGGAAGGGGATCGGGGAGCCCTGCAAGACCGGGTGGCTCTACATGCTCGACCGCACGAACGGCCAGCCGTTGATCGGGATCCCTGAGGTCAAGGTCCCGCAGAACAAGGCCAACAACACGTGGCCGACGCAGCCTGTCCCGGTCGGGGAGCCGTTCTCCGCGCAGTGCGCAAAGGCCTCCGCCTTCAAGGGGAAGCAGGCCAAGATGTCCGGCTACAAGGTGAAGATCGGCTGCATCTGGGCGCCGTACGACACGACCCACCCGGCCGCGTTCGCTCCGAGCGCTCAGGGCGGGGCGGACTGGAACCCAGCCTCGTACAACCCGAACACGCAGAAGATGTACGTCTGCGCGGCTGACAGCGACATCGCCCAGCTCGGTATCCCGGCGGCGAAGCAGACGTCGAGCTATCTCGCGGGCAAGGCGTTCTTCGGCATCCAGTTCGGCGGCTTCCACTTCTACAGAGGCCATGTCACGGCAATGGACGTGACCACGAACAAGATCGCCTGGACGCATACGTACAAGAGCCCGTGTTACAGCGGCACGTTCACCACCGCCGGCAATCTCGTCTTCGTCGGACAGGTGAATGGCGAGTACGACGCCTTCGACGCGACCACCGGACAGCAGGTCTGGAGCTCGCAGCTCGACGCCGGCGTCGCCGCTCCGGGCATGACCTACAGCGTGAACGGCAAGCAGTACGTCGCCATCTATGCAGGCGGCAGCACGTTTGCCTTCGAGGCGACGATCACCGGCGAGAAGTTCCCGCACGGTGACAGCGTCTACACGTTCGCTCTCGGGTAGAGCGAGCTGTGCATCTCCGCGAAGGGTGCGGCGGCTTCGGCCGTCGCACCCTTCGCAGTTCTATGACTTGTCTGCAATAATCTCCGCACGACTGTCCCGCCCGAGGAGGGGTTGATGCAACACAAGAGACTGAGAGTCGCAGCTCCCGTCGTCGCCCTGGCCGCCCTCGTGGGCGGCGTCGCCTCCGGGCTCGCTGCGAGCCAGACTCACCATGCTCGGGGCACGGCGCAGAGCGCATACCGCGTGTCGGCCTCCCTCAAGGGCGCGGGCGCCTCGGGGCTTTTCTCCGGCGCACTCAGCACGACGGGCACGAAGGGCACGCTCTCCTGGAAGCTCACGCTCAAGCCGAGCGGGGCCGCGACCTCGACCCAGATCCGGGCCGGAGCGACGGGGGCAGGTGCGCTTCTCGCGAGCCTCTGCGCACCGTGCGCGACCGGCGCGCATGGCTCCAAGGCCGTCGCCGGCAGCGCGCTCGCGAAGCTCGTTGCCGGTAAGGCGGGTGTCGTCGTCAAGACGAAGAGCGCCACGCTTCGTGGCGCAGCGAAGGTCACGGCCAAAGGCGGCTTGACGATTGTCGTGACGCCTGCGCTCGTCGCACAGGGGAAGGCGCTCGCCGCGAACAAGGGGTGCACCGGCTGCCACACGCTCGACGGCACCAAGTCGACCGGCCCGACCTGGAAGGGCCTTGCCGGGTCGAAGGTGCATCAGACGGACGGCACGACGATCACCGCGACCGACTCGTACCTCGTGAACGTGATCGAGGATCCCACCATTCTGAAAGTCGTTGGCTACGATCCTTCGCTGATGGCTTCGTACGTCCCGCCGGGCTCGATCTCGCACTCGCAAGCGATCGCGCTCGCTGCCTACATCAAGACGATCAAGTAGGAAGAACGTGCGCGGAGCGAACAGGTCCGCTGTTGCCGTCCTTTTGGCGCTCGCCGTGCTCGCGGGAGGTCTCGCGGGCACGGCGCTCGCCACCACCGGCCCTGCCCCGTACGCGGTGGTCAACGTCCGTTTGACCGACAAGCAGATCACGCTCAGCACACGGGGCGTGCACGACGTGACGTATGTCGACTTCCTCGTCCGCAACGTCGGCAAGCTCCCTCACGACTTTCGCATCGGCGGCCTGGCATCGAAGCCCGTGAAGTCGGGCCAGCTGGTGCACTTCATCGTGTCCTTTCCGGTGTACGGCGCGTACCACTACAGCTGCAAGCTCAAATGCACCCCCAAGATGGGCGGCTCCTTCCAGGTCGACCGACCGCTGCCGCCCGGATGAGAGACGTGAAGAAGCTCGCCGTCACGGCGCTCGCCGCGTGCGCTCTCGTCCTCTCGACGGTCACGGCCGCGGGAGCCCAGACGCACGCGCTTCGCGCGACGCCGAAGCCAACGGCTTCCGTCCTCTTCACACCCGACGTGATCCTCGTCGGTAAGCGATTCAAGTCGCTCGAGCGGTTGACCGTGACGCTCGTCGGGTTCAACACGTATGTGCGGAAGATTCGGGCAACGAAGCTCGGCTCGTTCCGGATCGTGATCGGCGCGATCGACTTGAACGATTGCAACGCCTACAAGCTCAAGGTCGTCGGTGCGCTCGGGAGTCGCTTCTCCTTCTCGCACCCGACCGCGCCCTGCTAGGCGCTCGGCCCGGCCGGCGATGAGGTCGACCCGGCGCGACTTCCTCCAGCGGGCAGGTGCGCTCGCGTTGGGCGCGCCTGGCATCTACGGAATCGCCGAGGCGCTTGCTGCGCGGCCGGCCTACGGCGCGGCGGCTGCAGGCCGGCTTCCCGCTGAGCAGCACGTCGCCGGCAGTCTGCGGCTCGTCCGGGACAACGGCATCGAGGTCGTCGTCCCGCCGCTCCATCACCAGGTGGTGACCGCCAGGCTTCGCATCGATCCGACGCGCGCCGCGCTTCGGAGCGCCCGAAGCGAGCTCGAGAGCGCGCTGCTCCAGCTCGAGCGGCGGTACGGGCCTGCTCCAGGCGGGGTCGACGTCCTCGTCGCCTGGGGGCTCTCGTACTTTCTCAACTACCTGCCGTCCCTCGCGGACGCCACCGCCTTCCCTCGCTACCTGCCGATCGACCTTCGCGCCTCGGCTGACAGGGCGTCGGCGGACGGGTCCGTCTTCGCACTCGAGGATGCGATCACGTTCCCGAGCGATCCACCGGAGCTCGTGCTCGAGCAGAACGACGTGGTCTTCCTCTTCCAGAGCGACCATCTCGAGCAGCTGTCGGCGGGCGCCCAGTCACTCCTGCGCCGGCTCGACGGGATGTTCGAGCTGACCAGCATTCGCAAGGGCTTCGTCGGCGGCGGCTTCGGCGGCGGCAAGAGCCTCCCGAAGCGGATGGCGATCGCCGCAGGCGTCCCGGGTGCCGCGTCGATACCCGACACGGCAGAGCTCTTCCTCGGCTTCACCTCGACGCAGCGCGCGTCGCTCGGAGCCGGACGGATCGTCAACTTCGAGACGATCCCGGGCCTCACCGACCAGTGGCCGAACGGCTACTTCAGAAACGGGACGATCATGCACCTCTCGCATATCTACGAAGACCTCGAGCGCTGGTACTCGCAGTTCACCTTCTCGGAGCGCGTGCATCGCACGTTCAGGCCGAGCCTCGACGTGAAGCCGGGAACGCTCACGGTCCGGGAAGGGCCGCGCGACGTGTTGAGCCTGAAGCGTCTCGTGCACGAGGGAAGCACGCACGCGGTCGCCGGTCACAGTGCGAGCCTCCAGCCGACGAATCGAGTTCAGCGGAGCTTCGTCGACAACTACGGCCTGCGTGTGAAGAAGGGCGCAGCCATCATGCAGCGCGCCGACTTCAACACGCTCGACAATCCGTTCTTCTGGACGGCCGAAGCGGCGCTCGACCGGTACGACGACAAGCCGGCCGCCGGCGTGCACTTCATCGCGTTCTCTCCGACGAGCGATTCGTTCGCCAGGATCCGGCTGGCGATGGACGGTCACTACCCCAACGCCACCACGCTGCCGACGTGGTGGGGCGGGCCCCATCAGTCGGGCGAGGGGTTCAACTCGATGCTGCGAACGACCCACCGGCAGAACTTCATCGTCCCGCCTCGTCGACGGCGGTCCTTCCCGCTCGCGGAGCGCGTGTGAGCGAGGACCGTGGGGACTAAAGCGCGATCGACGCGTGGAACGTCGCTTCCTGCAGGTACCCGAACGCGGTCACGGCGAGACGCTCGTGCGGCCGCCAGCGCACCTTGCGGCACCGCCCGGCCGCCGAGAGGCAGCGGCGGTAGAAGCTGGGCATGCGGAAGGTGAGCGACGCGTTCCCGAGAGCCGACACGGAGAAGCTGGACGGGATCCGCGCTGCGCAGCAGGACGGTCTGTCGGCGGGTACGACGACGACTTCGAGTTGGCTTCCCGGACGAAACCCGTGGGCGTGGAAGCTCACGATGACGCCCGGGACGACCGAGACCGGCCCGCTGAGCCTCGGCGCTGCGTCGGCGCTCGCCTGCCCCGCCGCCGCGGACGAGAGAGCGAGCGCGAGTGATGCTGTTGCAGCGAGGCGTCGCACGGTCGCGACCTTAGCGCACCTGCAGAAGGCGATCCGCTGATCACGGCGCGCGCGCGTCGACGCCGCGCAATCGTCGCGGTCGCGCTCGCGGCCGCGGCGGCGGTGGTCGGAACGGTGGGCGGCATCGTCCTCTCGCACGGTGGCCGGGCCTCCGACCCGCCGGAGCTCGAGCGGTATGCCGGCGAGTGGCCCGCACCGAACTACGACGCGGCCGGCACTCGCGCAGCGGCGGAGTCGCCGATCCACGCGACGAATGTCCGCCGCCTGCGGCTCGCGTGGCGGTTCCGCTTCACCTCGCAACCAGGCCTCTCCGGGATCTACGCCTCGACGCCGTTGGTTCTCGGCGGTCGCGTCTACCTGCAGGACCTGAACAGCAACGTGTACGCACTCGACGAGGCGACCGGTCGGCTCCTCTGGCGGAAACGCTTCGGGCAGATGAACGGTGGGCCGAACGGACTCGCCGCGGGGTACGGGCGGGTCTACGGGAACACGAGCCGCGCGGTGTTCGCGCTCGACGCAGTCACGGGTGAGCTCGTCTGGCTCCACAGGCTCGTGCGCAGACGGTCGGCGGAGATCGACGTTGCGCCGATCGCAGCCAACGGCCTCGTCTACACGAGCACGATCGGCCGGCCACCCGGCGGCCGAGGAGTGATCTACGCGCTCGACGCCGCCACGGGTCGCCCCCGCTGGACGTTCGACACGATTGTCGGCACGTGGGCGGTGCCCGCCGAGGCTGCGGGCGGGGGAGCATGGTGGCCACTGTCGGTCGACGATCGCGGGCGCGTGTATGTGGGCAACTCGAATCCATATCCGTGGGGTGGCACGGCACGACATCCGAACGGCGGCGCCTACCGCGGTCGCGCGCTCTACACCGACTCGTTGCTCGTCCTCGACGGCCGGAGCGGGAAGCTCGTCTGGTACGACCAGGTCATCCCGCACGACGTTCGCGACTACGACCTCGGGGTCTCGCCGATCGTCGTCCGGGACAACGGACGCGACGTCGTCTACGGCGCGGGGAAAGGCGGATGGGTGTATGCGTGGGACCGCGCAACGGGACGACGACTGTGGCAGAGGGCGGTCGGTCTGCACCGAAACGATCGCGGGCTGTTGCCCCGGCGCAAGGTGAGCGTCTGCCCCGGCCTCCTGGGGGGAGTCGAGACGCCGATGGCGTACGCGGGCGGAAGTCTCTTCGTGCCCGTTGTCGATCTGTGCATGCGTGGCAGCGCCACCGGCTATGAAGACCTCTTCCGGGTCGACGTCGCCGCGCGGGGAAGGGGTGCGCTCGTCGCGCTCGACGCTTCGACGGGCAAGCCACGCTGGACGAAGCACTTTCCGGCGCCGGCCTTCGGTTGCGCGACCGTCGCGAACGACGTCGTGTTTGCGCCGACGTACGACGGGCGGATCTATGCGCTCGCGGCCGCGAGCGGTCGAGTCCTCTGGCAGGCGACGGCACGCTCGGGGATCAACGCCTGCCCGGCGGTCGCGCGGGACATGCTCTTCGTCGGCGCCGGCACCGACTACCCGGACCGGCTCAACGCCGTGTACGAGTTGAGCGCGTTTCGCCTTGCTTCCGGCGGCTGATCGTCGGTCACCCGGCGCGGTGCATGGCGCGAAGAGCGTTCTTCTTCGCCCACAGCCCGTCGCGCTGCACGATCGCGAGCAGCTTCGTCTTCGATCCCTTCGGGCCGTAGGCCCACGAGTTCACGAGCACGTTGTCGACGACGTAGATGACGTACGCGACCTCGTACCCGTTGCGCGCCGCGTGGATGAGGTACGCGGGTCGCGGGAAGCCCGCCGGGTGGCGGCTGACGACCGTGTTCGGCCCAGAGTCGGGCGGATACGCCTTGAGGTCGGCGAGTGTCATGGCGTGCGTGGGAAAGACGAGATAGCCAACGAGCGCCTCACTGTTCCCGACTTCGATTGCACCGACAGCATGGTGTTCCCGAGACCCGCGACTGAGCTTGGCCGCGCGTGGGATCGACCCCTTCAGCTCGGCCGGAAGCGTCACGGCCGGGGGAGACTTCAGCAGTGCCTTGACGAGCTGCTGCGGCGGCGTCCCCGCCCGCGCCGAAGCGACTGCGAGCGAGCCGAGGACGGCGAGAACGAGTGGCACTGCGGCCAGACGGCGCGTCCGCTGTGTCGTGTGCTTCATCTCCCTGCTCCTTCTCGTAGGGGCCACGCGGGACGCGCAGCGTAGCGTGACGTCGAGCCTTCGGTGGGCTGCAGGCTGCCACCCCGCGGTCTAGAGTCCGGTCATGCGCTTCCGGGTCACCCTGGCGGTTGCGGCGGTCGGGGTGGCTTCGTTCGTGCCTGGCGCTGCGGGCCTGCCGTCGTCTCAGATCATCAGCGAAGTCGATCTCGGCCACGGCGCGGGAGAGGCGTGGGTCTACCTCCCCGAGGGGGCGCCGTCGTGCGCCGTGGTCTTTCTCCACGGCGCCGGGGACCTCACTCCCGGCGCCTACCGGGCGTGGCTCAGCTATCTCGCGCTCGGCAAGGAGTGCGCGGTCATCTATCCGCGATACCAGGCGACCGCCGCGGTTGCACCGCTGTCCACTGCGTCGCTGCGCGGCCTTCGGGCCGGAGTCGCCGCGGCCTTCGCGTACCTTCGCACGGCGCGCTTCGGGCTCTACCGTGACCCCCTTCCGGAGCACTTCCCCGTCGTCGTGGCGGGTTATGCGTCCGGCGGCGTGCTCGCCCTGTATGCGGCAGCCAATGCGAAGCGGTGGGGCGTGCCGGTGCCGGCCGCCGTCGACAGCATCTTCCCCGTCGAGGGCCGGATCCCAGGCGTCCCGCTCGCACCGCTTCCGCCGGCCACACGGGTCCTGATCCAGGCGGGCGACAGAGACAAGGCCGGCGGTCGGGCGAGTGCGCGAAGTCTCTTCGAGTCCCTTGCATCGCATCCGGCGGGCCGCAAGCGCCTCCAGGTCGTGCATTCGACGGCGGGGTTCGCGGCTGTGCACAACGCGCCGCTGCAGGCGACGACAACCGCCGCGAGCATCTTTTGGGACCCGCTCGACGCGTTCATCGACGCTGCGACCGGAGGCTGAGATGCCGGGCCCGGCACGTCTGTGAGGTGAGCGATGCGCACGAGTCGCACCTTCACGGTCGTCGGCTGCCATGCGGGGGGCGAGGTCGGCAACGTCGTCGTCGGCGGCGTGCTGCCGCCGCCGGGCGACACGGTCTTCGAGCAGATGCAGGCCCTCGCGCGCGACGACTCGCTGCGGCGGTTGTTGCTCCGCGAGCCGCGCGGCAGCGTCGCCGTGCACGCGAACCTGATCGTGCCGCCGACGCGCGACGACTGCGCGGCGGGCTACATCATCATGGAGCCGACCGAGTACCCGGCGATGTCGGGCTCGAACACGATCTGCGTCGCAACGGTGCTGCTCGAGACCGGCATGATCGAGATGCGCGAGCCCGAGACGACGATCCGGCTCGAGGCGCCGGCCGGCGTCGTCGAGGTGACCGCGCGCTGCAAGGACGGCAAGTGCGAGAGCGTCGAGCTCACGAACGTGCCGTGCTTCACCGCGCACGTCGACACGCAGCTCGAGGTGGAAGATCTCGGCAGCATCACGGTCGACGTCGCGTTCGGCGGCATGTGGTACGCGATCGCCGACGCGCACGCGCTTGGCTTCGCGCTCGAGCCGTCGGAGGCGGGCGAGCTCTCGCTCGTGGGTGAGCGAATCCGTCTCGCCGCGCGGGAGCAACTGCCGTGCGCGCATCCGGAGAACCCGGCGATCGCCGGCGTCAGCATCGTGCAGATCGCGGAGCCATGGCAGGGGATCGGGAAGGTGACGAAGAACGCCGTCGTCGTCGCGCCCGGCCGCCTCGACCGCTCGGCAACCGGCACCGGCCTGTCGGCCCGCATGGCCGTGCTGCACGAGCGCGGCCTGATGCATGCCGGCGACGCGATGACGCACGCCTCGGTGCTCGGCACGACCTTCGACGGCCGCATCGTCAGCGAGACGACGGTCGGCGGCAAGCCCGCGATCGTCCCAGCGATCCGAGGTGGCGCCTGGATCACAGGCATCACGCAGGTCATGCTCGATCCGACCGACCCGTTCCCGGAGGGCTACCTCCTGAGCGACACGTGGCCCGGCGACGACGCGCAGTGAGCAGTCGTTGTGTTGTGCGACCGAAGCGCCGACCGCAACCAGGCTGAAGCCTGGTTGCGAGAAGCCCCAGCAACCTGCTTTCAAGCAGGTTGCAGTCGTTGTGTCGCGCGATCGAGGCCGACGACTGCAACCAGGCTGAAGCCTGGTTGCGGGTCGCCCGTCGCGCGTGGCGGCTTTGCCGC
>JANMQZ010000090.1:0-5102 GCA_031370755.1 Actinomycetes bacterium | reverse complement strand
CGCTCGTCGGGCCGTCCGCGGGCGGCGCGCTCTTCGGGCTCGGCCGCACGCTGCCGTTCATCGCCGACCTCGCGTCGTATGCGTTCTCGATCGTGTCGCTCCTCGCGATCCGCACGCCGTTCCAAGAGACACGCGTCGCCGACACGACATCGATGCGCGCGCAGATCGCCGAGGGGTTCCGCTGGCTCTGGGGGCAGCCGTTCCTGCGGACGTGCGCGATCATCTTCGCCGGTGCGAACTTCATGTTCGCGGGCATCTTCCTGACGTTCATCGTCGTCGCAAAGCGGCACGGCATCTCGAGCGGTGGGATCGGCGTCTGCATCGCGCTCTTCGGCGCCTCCGCGCTCGCGGGCTCGTTCGTGGCGCCGCTCGTCAACCGAACGCTGTCGATGCGGGGCATCGTCGTCCTGAACCTCTGGCTCAACGTCGTGATCGTCGCGTTCGTTTTCGTCCCGAACGTCTACGTGCTCCTCGCGGCGACCGTCCCCGTCGCGTTCTTCATTCCGGCGGGCAACGCCGCGATCATCGGCTACCGCACGGCCGTGACGCCCGACCGCCTCATCGGGCGGGTGAGCAGCGTCGCGCGCAACATCGCGCTTCTCGCGCAGCCGCTCGGGCCACTCGCTGCGGGCTTCCTGCTCGGAACAGCCTCACCTCGCGGGACGGTGCTCTTCTTCACGATCGTCAGCGCCGCGCTCGCGCTCTGGGGGACGCTGAGCCCGTCGATCCGCCGCGCGCCGAGCCTGAGCGAGCTCTCCGGCCCGATGTGAGCACAACCCCGCTTCGCCGCAACCGCGACTTCATGCTGCTCCAGGCGGGCCAGCTGCTCTCGACCTTCGGGTCGAGCGTGTCGGCGATCGCCTATCCCCTGCTCGTGCTCGCGGTGACCGGGTCGGCGGCGAAGGCGGGTTTCGTCGGCGCCGCGCAGTTCACACCGTTGCTCCTCTTCAACCTCCCGGCCGGTCTCGCCGCCGACCGCTTCGACCGCAGGCGCCTGATGATCATGGCCGACGTCGTGAGCGCCGCGTCGGTCGGGACGCTCGCCGCGCTCGTGCTGACGCACCACGCCTCGTTCTGGACGATCCTCGTCGTCGCATTCGTCGATGCGACCGGCGGAGTCTTCTTCCGCGCCGGCCAGAGCGGCGCGTTCCGGGCCGTCGTGCCGCTCGCGCAGCTGCCGGCCGCCGCCAGCGTCTCGCAGGCGCGCGGCGCAACCGTGCTTCTCTTCGCCCCGCCCGTTGGCGGCGCGCTCTTCGGCCTGGGCCGCGGACTGCCGTTCCTCGTCGACGCGCTCTCGTACGTATTCTCGACCGTGTCAGTCCTCTTGATGCGCACGCGCTTCCAGGAGGAGCGCATCCGCGACACGGCGCCGCTGCGGAAGCAGCTCGCGGAGGGCCTGTCGTTCCTGTCGCATGTCCCCTTCCTCCGGACGACGATGCTGATGATCGCGGCGAGCAACTTCTCGACCACCGGCGTGCAACTCGCGGTCATCGTGCTCGCGAAGCGGCAGGGACTGTCGAGCGCGTCGATCGGCGCGTTCGTCGCTCTCGTCGGCGCCACGGCGCTGCTCGGGTCCATCGCGTCGCCGCTGCTCCGCCGCTTCTTCTCGCTGCACACCATCCTGCTCTCGGAGTTCTGGGCGGCCGTCGCCTACGTGCCGTTCTTCATCTGGCCGAGCGTCTACGTGCTCGCGGCTGCGTTCGCCGTGCAGGCCTTCTGCTTCCCGAACACCGACTCCGCCGTTACGGCGTACTGGTACGCATTGACGCCCGACCGGCTCGTCGGGCGCGTGATGTCCGTGTCGAACACGCTGCGCGTGCTCGCGGTGCCATTCGGTCCGCTCGCGGCCGGATTGCTGCTCAGCTCCGCGTCGTCGCGCACGACGATTGCCGTCTTCACCGGCTGGACGCTCGCGGCCGCGGTCGTCGGCACGTTCAGCTCCTCGATCCGGTCGGCACCGCGGCTCGAAGATCTCGTTACGCCTGCAGCTTCTCCCGCAGAAGCCGGTTGACGACCTTCGGGTCGGCCTTGCCGCCCGTCTCCTTCATCACCTGGCCGACCAGGAAGCCGAGCACGCCCTCCTTGCCGCCGCGGTAGGTCTCGACCTGCTTGGGGTTCGCTGCGAGGACTGCGTCGATCGCGGGCTCGAGCGCCGACTCGTCGGAGGTGACGGTTTGCGCGAGGGTCGCGGCCGGATCGAATCCTGGCGTCGCGCTGAGTGAAAACGCCCCCGTGTACGCCACGCGGTCAAGCTTGTCTCGCGCCTTCACCACCTCCGCGAGACTTGCAAAGTTCTCCGCGAGGACGTCGATGGGTGCGAGCTGATTCATCGCAACGTTGGCTGCCGTACGCCAGTCGACGCCGTGTTCGACGAGCCCCACCGCCTTCCACTCGTTGCCGGTGGCGACGAGCTCGTACGCGAGGTCGTAGCCGACCTCGGCCTCGATGCGGCGGATCCGCGAGCCGGGCAGCTCGCCGAGCTCCCCGCGCAGCCGCTCGACGACCTCCGCCCGCGGCTCGACCGGCACGAGGTCCGGCTCCGGGAAGTAGCGGTAGTCATCCGCCTCCTCCTTCGAGCGGTGCACGGTCAGCCGGTCGGTGTCCGGGTCGTAGTCGTACGTCGACTGCTCGAGCGTCTCGCCGCGCTCGTACGCCGCCACCTGCTCGCGCACGGCCGCCTCGATGCCGCGGCGGATAAACGTGAAGCTGTTCATGTTCTTCAGCTCCCAGCGCGGGCGGAAGCCCGTCTCCCCGCGCTCGCGCACCGACACGTTGACGTCGGCGCGCAGCGTGCCCTTCTCCATCTCCGCGTCGGAGACGCCGAGCTCGACGATCGTCTGGCGCAGCAGGCGCAGGAAGCGGTCGGCCTCGTCGGCCGAGCGGATGTCCGGCTCGCTCACGATCTCGAGGAGCGGCGTGCCACCGCGGTTGAAGTCGACAAGGGAGTAGTCGGCGCCGACGCTTCGCCCCGTCGCGCCGCCCGCGTGCACCGTCTTCGCCGCGTCCTCCTCCAGGTGCGCCCGCGTGATGCCGACGACGTCTTCGCCGTCCGGCGTCGGCACCATCAGCGCGCCGCGGCCGCAGAGCGGCTGCTCGTACTGGCTGATCTGGTAACCCTTCGGCAGGTCGGGATAGAAGTAGTTCTTGCGCGCGAAGATCGCGTGCGGCGAGATCTCGCAACCGAGCGCGAGCCCGAGCTTGATCGTGTGCTCGATCGCAAGGGCGTTCGGCACCGGCAGCGCGCCGGGATGAGCGAGGCAGACCGGGCAGGTGCGCGTGTTCTCGCCGGCGCCGTACTCGAGCTCGCACCGGCAGAACATCTTCGTCTTGGTCTTCAGGTGCGCATGCACCTCGAGGCCGATCACCGCCTCCCACTCAGCCATTTGCGAGCTTCTCCTTCGCCTCGCGCACGGCCGCCTCGATGTCGAGGTCGACCTCGACCATGCCAAGGCGGTGCTCGAGCACGCCTTTCCGCTCGATCAGCCAGAGCTCCCGCTCTCCCGCCTCGAGCTGGAGCTTCACGTCGCCCACGAGCACAGCGCGCGAGCCGTCGAGCACGCGCGGCTCCGTGCCGAACACGCGCTGCACCGCGGGGATGAAGTCCGCCGCCGGATCCTCGAAGCGCATGGTCACCGCAGCCGCTCCGGCACCGGGTCGAAGCCGAGCGCCGCCTCGAACGCGTAGCCGGCGGCAAAGAGCGCGTTCTCGGAGAACTGCGGGCCGATCAGCTGCAGACCGACGGGCAGCCCCTCGCTCAATCCGCACGGGACGTTCAGCCCGGGCAGGCCGGCCATGCAGGACGGGATCGTGAGCAGGTCGTTCAGGTACATCGCGATCGGGTCGGCCGTCTTCGAGCCGAGCTCGAACGCGACGGTCGGCGACGTCGGCGTCAGCAACAGGTCGAAGCGCTGGAACGCCTCGGCGTGCTCGCGGATCAGCACCGTGCGCACCTTCTGCGCCTGGCCGTAGTACGCGTCGTAGTAGCCGGCCGAGAGCGCGTACGTGCCGACCATGATGCGCCGCTTCGGCTCGTCGCCGAAGCCCTCGTCGCGCGTGCGCTCGTACATCTCGAGGCGGTCGCTGCCGTTCGGCGACCGGTAGCCGAAGCGCACGCCGTCGTAGCGTGCGAGATTCGACGACGCCTCCGCAGGCGCGATCAGGTAGTAGCAGGGGACGCCGTATTCGAGCGAGAGCGGCAGCGAGCACTCCCCCACCTCTGCGCCGAGCTCGCGCGCGAGGTCGATTGTGCGGTGCACAGCGTCGCGGACGCCGGGAGCGATCGCCTCGTGCTCGGTGAACTCGGTCGGCACGCCGATCCGCACGCCCTTCAGGTCGGTGCGCTCGGGCAGCTGCACCGCCTGCGGCAGCTCGACGGTGGTCGTGTCTGCGGGGTCGCGGCCGGCGAGGATCGAGTAGAGGAGCGCGCAGTCGCGGACGTTCCGCGCAACCGGCCCGACCTGGTCGAGGCTCGACGCGAAGGCGACGACGCCGTAGCGCGACACCGTGCCGTACGTCGGGCGGAGGCCGACGTTGCCGCAGAGCGCCGCAGGCTGCTTGATCGAGCCGCCCGTGTCGGAGCCGAGCGCCCAGGGCGCGAGCCCTGCCGCCACCGCCGCTGCCGAGCCGCCGCCCGAGCCGCCGGGGACGCGCGCCGGGTTCCACGGGTTGCGCGTCGGGCCGTACGCGGAGTTCTCGGTCGACGAGCCCATCGCGAACTCGTCGGTGTTCGTCTTGCCGAGCACGCGCAGGCCGTGCGCCTTGCAGCGCTCGACGACCGTTGCGTCGTAGACGGGAAGGTAGCCCTCGAGGATCTTCGAGCCGGCCGTCGTCGGGATTCCCTTCGTCCCGATCACGTCCTTCACCGCGATCGGCAGGCCGTCCCCGCCCCAACCCGTTTCACTGTCGTCGCACGTGTGGAGGTAGCAGTGGAGCTCCTCGTCGCGCTCGCCGATGGCGTCGATGTACGCGGAGAAGAGCTCTGCGCCGGAGATCTCCTTCCGCTCGAGCATGTCCTTCGCGCCTTCGGCGGTGAGCTGCAGCGTGTCGATCACGTGTGTCCTCCCGGCGGCACTTTGAAGAAGCCGCCTTCGCGCTCGGGTGCG
>JANMQZ010000054.1:0-2089 GCA_031370755.1 Actinomycetes bacterium | reverse complement strand
CGCCCCCAAGCGGCGCCCCGAGCGGCGCGACCCCGGCGAAGCCGCCACAGGGGAGCAAGCCTCCAGGAGGGATGTAGGTTCGTAGTTGAACGTCTGTCACGAACGGCTCGAAGACGCCGGCGGCGATCGGCAGGGCGAGCGAGTTGTAGCCGATCGCCCAAGCGAGGTTCTGGCGCATCTTCCGCAGCGTGCCGCGGCCGATTGTGATCGCCGTCGCAACGTCGAGCGGATCGGAGCGCATGAGGACGATGTCTGCCGTCTCGATCGCGACGTCGGTGCCCGCGCCGATCGCGATGCCGACGTCGGCCTGGGCGAGCGCGGGCGCGTCGTTGACGCCGTCACCGACCATCGCGACCTTTCGTCCCTCGCGTTGCAACTCTGCGATCTTTGCCGCCTTGTCGCCGGGAAGCACTTCGGCGATCACCTCGTCGATGCCGACCTCGCGCCCGATCCGCTCGGCGGTCGCGCGGTTGTCCCCGGTGAGCATCACTGGGCGGATACCGATCTCCTTCAGCGCTCGGACGGCGGCGACGGCGGTGTCGCGCGGAGCGTCGGCGATCGCGATCAGCGCAGATGCTCTGCCGTCGACGGCGACGTGGACGACGGTCTGCCCTTCGCTCGCCAACTCGTCCGCGCGCGGAGTGAGACCGTCGAGCGCGATGCCTTCGCGATCGAACAGGCGGCGATTACCGATCACGAGCCGGTGGCCCTCGACCGTCGCGACCGCTCCGTGGCCGGCCACAGCCTCGAACCGCTCGGCACGCGCGACGGGAAGCGCGCGCGTGTCGGCAGCGGCGACTATCGCTTCAGCCAATGGGTGCTCGCTCTCGCGCTCGACGGCGGCCGCGAGGCGGAGGACTTCATTCTCGTCCGCGCCGTCCGCAGTCGCGACGGCGACGACCTCCGGCTCGCCGCGCGTGAGCGTGCCCGTCTTGTCGAGCACGATCGTGTCGAGACTCGCGGACTGCTCGATCGCGATCGCGTTCTTGAACAGGATCCCGCGCTTGGCGCCGAGGCCGGTTCCGACCATGACCGCGGTCGGCGTGGCAAGGCCGAGCGCGTCAGGGCAGGTGATGACGACGACTGTGATCGCGAACAGCAGCGCGCCGAGCGCCGAGCGATCGAAGACGCCGTACCAGACGAAAAACGTGCCTAGGCCACCGACCAGCGCGACAAGCACGAGCCAGAAAGCGGCGCGGTCGGCGAGACGCTGCGCGGGCGCCTTCGAGTTCTGCGCCTCCTGGACGAGCTTGACGATCTGCGCCAATGCGGTGTCTGAGCCGACCGCGGTCGCGTTCGCGCGCAGCGTCCCCTGCTTGTTGATCGTCGCGCCGATGAGCTTGTCGCCGACCTTCTTCGTGACCGGCATCGACTCGCCCGTCACCATCGACTCGTCGAGCGCGCTTCGGCCTTCGATGATCTCGCCGTCGACCGGCACGCTTTCGCCTGGTTTGACACGCAGCCGATCACCCGCTGCAACGACGTCGAGTGCGATCTCTTCGTCGCGGCCGTCTGCGGTTACCCGCGTCGCCCGCTTCGGCGCGAGGTTCAAGAGCGCCTTGATCGCGCCGCTGGTTTGCTCCCGGGCGCGCAATTCGAGGACCTGGCCAAGCAGCACCAGCACTGTGATGACGGCTGCGGCTTCGAAGTAGACCGGCACGACGCCATGGGCATCGCGGAAGGCGGCTGGGAACAGGCCAGGGAAGAGTGTTGCGACGATGCTGTAGCCCCACGCGACGCCGGTGCCGATGGCGATCAGCGTGAACATGTTGAGGTTGCGGGACTTGATGGAGGCCCTGCCGCGCTCGAAGAACGGCCATCCGGCCCACAGCACCACGGGTGTCGCCAACAGCAGCTGAAGCCAATTCGAGGTTTTCGGCCCGAACAGCATCTGGCGGTGGGAAATGTGCCCGCCCATCTCGAGAAGGAACACCGGCAGTGTGAGGGCGACGCCGCTCCAGAACCGCCGCGTCATGTCGGCGAGTTCGGGGTTGGGGCCGCTATCGGCGGTGACCAGTTCCGGTTCGAGCGCCATGCCGCAGATCGGGCAGGTGCCGGGGCCGACTTGCCGGATCTCCGGGTCCATCGG
>JANMQZ010000031.1:0-2569 GCA_031370755.1 Actinomycetes bacterium | reverse complement strand
GAGCGTCTGAATCCATTCGACATCGAATGGATATCGCTCGGACGCGCAGAACGACTCGTCAGCAAGGTATGCCTCGATGGCCTCCTCGCGCGTAAGCGTGTGCGGTCGCGTTGCCTGCTCCTCGAAGTCCCGCTCGTGCCGAACGTAGTCCGCGTTCGGTGCGGTGTAGATCAAGCACAGACTCAGTAACTTGTCAGGTCGTCGGATCGCGAGTTCTTGGGCGATCATCCCGCCCATCGACTGACCAACGACGTGCGCACCGCCCACACCCAACGCGTCAAGGAGTCCCGCTGCGTCGTCCGCCATGTCCGCCAGGAGATACGTGGCGCCCGGAAACTTCTGAGAGAGGCCGGTGTCCCGGTTGTCGAACCGAATGACCCGGAATCCTTCTCTGGCAAGCGCCTCGCACAACTCGATGCGCCAGCCAATCATCTGGGCGCCAAGCCCCTGGATCAAGAGTAGTGGCGGTGCCGCGGTATCGCCGATTGTCTCGTAGGCGAGCTCTACGCCTGACGGCGTCACGATGGTTGGCATAGGTGGTCGGTGATTAGCGGTTGGAGAGCGGGTCGCCGAACTGTGAGTTGAAGCGCTTCAACAGAGCCGGAGTCTGCAGCGCTCAACCGGGGAAGTCAAGGCGGGTCGACGAGCGTGATGTCCAGAGCCACGGTCACGGAGAGCGGAGTCGGGTTCGCGTCCGCTTTGGCGTATCACTTGCGGTGAAGCGAAGGCGTCCGTCGCTGACGAGGCGGCGCTGACGTCTCGCGCTCGACAAGCCGGGACTCGATGACACGGTGGCGAGTCGGCGCGTCCGGCTCTTTGAGCCGCCGCACGAGCAGTTCGATCGCAGCGGCGCCCATGGCTTGACGCGGCTGCTCGATCGTTGTGAGAGAAACGACGCCGCATGACGCGACCCACGTGTCGTCAAACCCGACGATTGAGAGCTCGTCCGGTACTGCGATACCGAGTCTGCGAGCGACCGCCATCGCCCCTATCGCGGTCAGATCGTTGGCAGCGAAGATCGCCGTCGGCCGAGACCGACCGCGCAAGAGTTTTTCGGCTGCGACTTCGCCTCCGGGCTCCGTGTAATCCCCGCGAGCGGTCCGAACCTGGCTCGCAAGCTGATGTGACCGCATGAGTTCGACGTACGTTGCGCGGCGAAGTGAGGCACCCGGCCCGTGGCCACCGTCAATGTGAGCGATCCTTCCGTGTCCCAGTCCCAGAAGGTGCTCGACGGCAAGGCGCGCTCCGCCGCGGTCGTCGATGAAGACTGCGTCTACACCGGTGGGGCGCCGTCCGACGACAACCACGGGGATTCGTGCCGCAAGCGCCCGGGTGGCAGCGGGCGGAAGACTCGTTCCCAAGAGAACGAGAGCATCGACGCGAAAATCTATGAGCGATTCGACACTCTCCTCCTCGCGACGCGCGTCGACCGATCCTTCGGCAAGCAGGGTCCGGTAGCCCAATGTGGCGGCCGTGTTGGAGATCTCGTGGTAGACGTCGGCGAAGATCGGGTTGTGCAGCTCGGTAAGGATGACGCCAACCGTCTGGGTGGATGGCGAAGCAAGATGGCGTGCGAGGAGGTTCGGCCGGTAGCCGAGCTCGTCCGCAGCCTTCTGGATTGCCTGCCGACTCGACGCGGCGACCCGCGGCGAATTGCGTAGCGCCAGGCTGACAAGCGTCCGCGAGACGCCTACGTGGCGTGCGATGTGATCCAGCGTTACGGGGCTCTTGACTTCCATGTTGAAGCGCTTCATATTACCCTCCTAGTGGTTGTTGAAGCGCTTCAACACTTCCTCGTGGCGGCGTCTAGGCCGTGACATCTTTCGGCTGCTTCTCTGTCTTAGAGCGCTCTAGTGACAGACCATTCAACTACGACCGGGACATCTCTGCGTCGACCGCTGCCCGATCTGAGGGCGGGTCGACTCCGTCTGCGAGAGGAGCACGCTATGTCATTTAGTTTCGCGTCATTTCGTTTCGCGCGTGGCCGATACCGGATCTGGCTCGCGATTGGCTGCATTGCGCTCGCTGCGGTGGCAGCCTTCTCGGCTGCGAGCGGTGACGCCGCGACCAAGAACGCCAGCCGCACGTCTGCGACGCCGGACATCATCGTCGTCAGCGGGCCCGACGCCGACCCGTTCTTTGCCGCCCTCAAGAAGGGAGTGACCGACGGCGGCCGTCAGCTCGGTGTGCGCGTTCAATACACGACGGTCACGAACTTCCAAAACCTCGCAGCAGACCTCGCCCGGCTCTTGCAGCAGGCGATCAGTCGGCATCCCAAGGCGATCGTCATGGGCAACTTCTTCCCCAGTGCGAACGAACAGCTGATCAGGCAGGCGACGCGGAAGGGCATTCCGGTCTTCGTTCACAACGCGGGCGGCCCTGAGGCGCTGACGGCAGGAGCGCTGTTCTACGTCGGCGAGGATGCCACCTTGATGGGAGCGAAAGCCGGAAGGCTCGAGGCCGCAGCAGGCGTCAAACGTGGCTTGTGCGTCATTCACGTGCCTGGAAACCCCAACCTCACAGCCAGGTGCAATGGCTACATCGCCGCACTGAAGAAAGCCGGCGGCAG
>JANMQZ010000023.1:0-2205 GCA_031370755.1 Actinomycetes bacterium | reverse complement strand
GCCGGCTTCTTCGCCGCGCTCGCCGGCCTGCCGAAGCCTGAGGGAGCGCCGACGGTGCGCGAGTTCCAGCGCGCGCAGCTGGAGGTGGCGCTGCCGTGGGCGCGCGCGGCGCTCGGGCTGCCGGTGTAGAGTGACCAGCGGCGCGCTCGCGCCGCCTATGACCGACTGACGAGACCCATCCCGATCGCTCCGCCGCGCTTTGCGCGGCTCGTCTCGTCTGGAGGTTGTTGTGCTCGCCGCTACCGGCGTCTCGAAAGCTCACGGTGCCCACGTCGTTCTCGCGAACGTCGACCTTGTCGTGCAGACGGATGCGCGCATCGGCCTCGTCGGGCCGAACGGGTCGGGCAAGTCGACGCTGCTTCGGCTGCTCGCCGGCCTCGACGACCCCGACCGCGGCACTATCGCGAATTCGCCGGGCATCGCGGTCGGCTTTCTACCGCAGGAGAGCGACGCCCTGGCGGACGAGACGGTGCTCGGGTATCTCGCCCGCCGGACGGGTGTTGCCGCTGCTGAGCAGACGATGGACGAGCTCGCGGCACAGTTGGCTGGAGAGCCGTCGGTCGCCCAGGCGTATCACGACGCGCTGGAGCGGTACCTCGCACGAGGCGGGAGCGACCTCGAGACGCGCGCAATGCAGGCCCTCGTCGACGTTGAGCTTGAAGTCGGGCTCGACCGCAGGATGAGCGAGCTCTCGGGCGGTGAGCGCGCACGCGCCGCGCTTGCCGCGATTCTGCTCGGCCGTTTCGCCGCGCTGCTCCTCGACGAGCCGACGAACGATCTCGACTTCGCCGGCCTCGCACGGCTCGAGTCGTTTGTCCGCGCGTTCGACGGCGCTGTCGTCCTGGTCTCGCACGATCGCGCGTTCCTGGATCGCACGGTGAACCGCATCGTCGAGCTCGACGAGTGGACGCATGGCACGACGGAGTACCCCGGCGGCTGGAGCGAGTACGAGGCGGAGCGTGCCCTCCGCCGCGCTCACCACTACGAGCGCTGGCAGGGCTACGTCGCTGAGAAGGATCGCGTGGAAGCGCAGGCGCAGCGCATGCGGCAGTGGGAAGAGCGGGGCTACGGACAGGGCCGCAAGAAGAAGAAGTCGAAGGACGCGAAGAAGGCATTCGAGAAGAAGCTCGGCAATCTCGAGCGGGTCGACAAGCCGTACGAGCCTTGGGAGCTGCAGCTCGGGCTCGAGCCGGCCGAGCGCTCAGGCGACGTGGTCGTTCGCCTCGAGCACGCAGTGGTCGAGCGCGGGTTGTTCCGGCTCGGTCCGGTCGACGTCGACATCCATGTCGGCGACAGGCTCGCGATCGTCGGCGCGAACGGGAGAGGCAAGACGACGCTGCTGGCCGCGGTCATCGGAAGGCTCGATCCGACCGCGGGCGCCCGCTGGGTCGGCCCGGGCGTCGTGTTCGGCGAGCTCGAGCAGCATCGCGCCGCCTTCGCCGGCGATGCACAACTCCTCGACGCGTTCGTTGCAGCAAGCGGGCTCGCACCGGAAGACGCACGAACACTCCTCGCTAAGTTCGACCTTGGAGCCGACGACGTGCTTCGCGGTGGAGGCTCTCTGTCGCCCGGCGAGCGTACTCGCGCAACGCTTGCGTTGTTCGCCGCGCGTGGCGTCAACTGCCTCGTCCTCGACGAGCCGACGAATCATCTCGACGTCGAGGCGATCGAGGAGCTCGAGCGCGCGCTTGGCGGCTATGCAGGAACCGTGCTCCTCGTCACCCACGACCGCTTGTTCCTCGAGCGTTTCGCGGCGACCCGTACGATCGAGCTGTAGATGGCGACGGCCTCGATCCTCACGATCGGCAACGAGCTCGTGTCGGGCGACGTGCCGAACACGAATGCGTCGTGGCTCGCGAAGCGGCTCGCTCTGCTCGGCGTCGAGACGCGTCTCATCGCTGCGGTGCCGGACGAGATCGAGCCGATCGCGGAGCTGATCCGCCGCGAGGCGCCGCGCGTCGACTTCTTCATCGCGACGGGCGGTCTCGGCGGCACGCCGGACGATCTCACCCGCGAGGCGATCGCGCACACGTTCGGCGTTCCGCAGGAGGAGGTTCCAGAGGTCGCCGCGGACCTGCGCGCGCGTTTCACGCGCGACCCCGAGTACGCGGCGCGCTGGGCATTGCTTCCTCGCGGCGCTCGTCCGCTCACGAATCCGCTGGGCGGCGCACCCGGCTTCGTGCTCGAGAACGTCTACGTGCTGCC
>JANMQZ010000016.1:0-3752 GCA_031370755.1 Actinomycetes bacterium | reverse complement strand
GGCCCCCGCCGCCCGCCCACCCCCCCCACGCCATCACCGGGTACCACTTGCTCGTGGCCGCGGCCGCGCCCGTGGGGGGGGTGGCGGTTTTTGGGCACCCGGCGGCCGCGGGGGCGGCCCCGCGGCCCGAGCGCGCGCGCTGCGAGATCGGCGGTCTTCGGATCGAGCAGCCTGCGCAGGAGCAACGCCTGCGGGCGCGGCAGCTCGGCGGCCATCTGCTCGAACCAGTCGCGGACGAGCGGGATGACGTGCACCGGCGGCTGGCGGCGATCGAGCGTGCGCAGCATGTCGCCGAGCTTCCGCATCGCGCCGCCCTTGACGCCGAGCGCGCCGTGACCGCCGGTGCCGCGCACGTGCGCGCGCAGCGAGCACAGCTGCTTCTCCGCCACCTGGATCGGGTAGAAACGGCGGCCGCCGATCCACTGCGTCACGCCGCCGAACTCTCCGAGCGCGTGCTTGGCCCCTGCGAGCGCGCCTGGATGCTCGTCGGCGATGAACATCGCGCCCTCGTCGCCGCCGTTCTCCTCGTCGCTCAGGATGAGCAGCAGCAGCGGCGTCGCGGACCCCGCTTCGTGAGCCGCGATGAACGCGGCGACGCACATCGCGACGCCGCCCTTCATGTCGAGCGCGCCGCGGCCCCAGACGTAGCCGTCGACGATGCTCGCGGCGAACGGCGGTTGCGTCCACTGCTGTCCCACGGTCGTGACGACGTCGACGTGTCCGTACAGCACGAGCGGCGGCCCCTCGTTCGTCCCGGCATGGCGCGCGATCAGGTTCGGCCTGCCGGGCGTCTTCTCGTAGCGCTCGGACTCGATGCCGTGCTTCCGCAGCAGCGCCTCGATGTGCGCGACGCACGCCTCTTCGTTCCCCGGTGGGTTCGTCGTGTCGAACCGGATCAACTCCTGCAGGAGTGCGACGGGATCGATCACAGCTCTGCCAGTGCATCGAGGAGGCGGTCGACCTCCGCCTCGGTGTTGTAGTGCACGAAGCCGGCGCGCACCGCACCCGCCTCGCCGAGGCCGAGCTCCTCCATCACCTCGACGGCGTAGTAGTTGCCGTCCCAGACCGCGATGTCGCGCTCGCCGAGGTATTCCGCGACCGCGCGCGGCGAGCGGCCGTCGACCGTGAACGCGAACGTCGGCACGCGGCCGTCCATCGTCGGCAGCCCGTGGAGCGTGACGCCGTCCGGCAGCCCGTCGAGGAACTGCTGCCCGAGTGTGCGCTCCCGCGCCTGGATCGGCTCCCAGCCGAGCGACTCGATGTACTCGACCGTGGCGACGAAGCCGGCGAGGAGCTCGTGCGCCAGTGTGCCCGTCTCGAACGGATGATCGGCCGGCCGCACCTTGTAGGTGCGCCACGGCGCCGCGACGTCGGCGCGGACGAAGCCGAGCCCGAGGTGCGGGCCGAAGAACTTGTACGGCGAGCAGAGCAGCACGTCGACGCCCAGGTCGGCGACGTCGATCGGCCCGTGCGGGCCGTAGAGCACGGCGACCGCCCAGGTGAGCGCGTCCGCGCTCTGTGCGAGCTCGACGATGCGGCGCACGTCGGTGAGCGTCCCGACCGCGTTCGACGCGAGCGGGAACGCGACGACCCGCGTGCGGTCGGTGAGCTTCCGCTCGAGGTCGTCGTAGTCGAGCGTCGTGTCGTCGTGCAGCTCGACGAGGCCGACCTTCAGGTCGAGGTCGTGCGCGAGCTCGAGCCACGGCGAGATGTTGCCGTCGTGGTCGAGCTTCGTCACGAGGATCTCGTCGCCCGCGCGGAACGTTCGCGCCGCCGCCCGTGTGAGCGCGAAGTTGAGCGTCGTCATGTTCGCACCGAAGATCGTCTCGTCCGGCTCGCAGCGGAGGAATGCCGCCGCCGCGAGCCGCGACTGCGCGAGCAGCGCGTCGGTGCGCCGGCTCGAGCCGAACGCCCCGCCGAGGTTCGCGTTCGAGTCTCGGAGGTAGCCGGCGATCGCGTCGATCACGGAATCGGGCACCTGCGTCCCGCCCGGGGCGTCGAAGAACGCCGTCGGGTGCCGGAGCGCGCTGAACCGCGCGCGTACCGCGTCGACGTCGAGGGCGACCGTGGCCATGGGCCTGACGCTACCGGACTACCATCGGTGCGTGAGCACGCTGACGCCGCCTCGCGAGGATCTCGATGCCGGCACCGGAACGGGGCTCGGCCGGCCATGCCACGTGATCGTCCTGAACGACGACCACAACACCTTCGAGGGCGTCGCAACGGCGCTCTCGTCCGTCCTGCCCGGCCTCACCTACGACGCCGCGATGCGGCACGCGAACCGGATTCACTCGACCGGGCAGGCGATCGTCTGGTCCGGCGAGCAGGAGCAGGCGGAGCTCTACTGGGAGCAGCTCGCCGGCTTCGGCCTGACGATGGCGCCCCTCGAGGGCGGGTGACATCCGGGCACCGTCCTACGCTTCGGTCGTGATTCGGCTGAGAGCTCTGACGGAAGCCGAGTGCTATGCCCGCTGCTATGGCGGCTCCGACCCGACCGTGTCGATCTCGCGCAGCGAGCCTCGCCGGCCGCGCTTCGAGACCACCGTGTCCGGTGAGGATCTCCGCAAGGGCCTCGAAGAGCGGCTCGACGAGAGACTCGCCGCCGACGCCGAAGCGGCATAGCGACGGGGACGCCGAGCGCAGTCCCGGACGTTCTTGCGCCGGGCCTCCAGGTCGTCTTCTGCGGCATCAACCCCGGGCGCGTGTCGGCGGCGGCGCAGGCGCACTTCGCGAACCCGCGCAACGACTTCTGGCGTCTGCTGCACGCGGCGCGCTTCACGTCCAGGCTCTACGAGCCGGCGGAGCAGTTCGAGCTCCTGCGGGAAGGGATCGGCGTCACGAACGCGGCGCACCGCACGACGCCCGGCTCGGGTGACCTGCGGCGCAGCGACGTCGCCGGCTCGGCCGAGCGGCTCGAGCGGATCGCGCGTGAGCTCGAGCCCGGCTGGCTCGCCTTCGTCGGCAAGGAGGCGTACCGCGGCGCGTTCAACGAGCGGCCCGAGCTCGGCGTGCAGGAGCGGACGCTCGGTGCGACGCAGCTCTTCGTGCTGCCGTCGACGTCGCCTGCGAACGCGGCCGTGCCGTGGGGGGACCGGCTGCGATCGTTTCAGGAGCTTGCGGGCCGGTCGACGGGATTGCCCTGGCGCCTCGGTGTCCGCGCGCTCGTCGTCGATCGCGACGGCCGCACGGTCCTGCTCCGGTACGGCAACGAGTACGCGACGTGGTGGATCACCCCGGGAGGCGGCAAAGCTCCGGGCGAGTCGGACGAGGAGGCGCTACGCCGGGAGCTCCGTGAGGAGCTCGGGCTGCGCGAGCTCGAGCTGGGGCCGCTGCTCTGGACGCGCGAGCAATGGTTCCGCGACGAGCCCGGCCACTGCGGCCAGCGCGAAAACGTGTATCTCGTGCGCGTCGACGCGTTCGAGCCCGCGCCCGAGCTCGACCTAGCAGCCGAGGGCTGTCACGAGCTGCGCTGGCTCACGGCCGGCGAGATCGACGGGCTCCCGACACGGTCGGCGGATCTGGTCGAGCAGCTCAAACGACTGCAACCAGGCTTCGGTGCCGTCAACGCGTCAGCGCAATGCTTTGTTGAGGGTAGCGGCTGGTGTTTTGATGTCGAGGGTTTCTCGGGGTCGGGTGTTGAGGCTGTTGGCGATCGTGTCGAGTTGTGGCTGTGTGAAGGCGGAGAGGTCGGTGCCTTTGGGGAGGTATTGGCGGAGCAGGCCGTTGGTGTTTTCGTTCGAGCCGCGCTGCCA
>JANMQZ010000286.1:0-5321 GCA_031370755.1 Actinomycetes bacterium | reverse complement strand
CCGCCTTCACACAGCCACAACTCGACACGATCGCCAACAGCCTCAACACCCGACCCCGAGAAACCCTCGACTTCAAAACACCAGCCGCTACCCTCAACCAAGCATTGCGCTGACGCGTTGACGGCACCGAAGCCTGGTTGCAGTCGTTCAGAGGCAAGCGCAGCGCGAACGACTGCAACCTGCTTGCAAGCAGGTTGCTGACTACAGGACGAGCGAGCCTGGATCCGGGTCGAGCTCGGGCGGCTCGTCCTCGGCGAGCCGGCGCTGCACGACCGCGCGCGAGAGAACGCCGACGAGGCGGCCGCTCTCGACGACGGGCACGCGCTCCAGGTCGTTCTCCTCCAACTGATGGAAACCGTCGTCGAGCGACAACGAGGCGTCGAGCGTGAAGTGCGGCGGCTCCGCGATGTCGCGCAGGCGCACGTCGACGGGATGCCGCCCCGCGGCCACGACCTCCCGCACGAGCGTCTTCCGCGTCAGCACGCCGACGAGCCTGCCGTCGTCCTCGACGACGAAGAGCGCGCGCACGTCCTCGTTCTCCGCGAATGCCCGCCCTGCTTCCTGCGCGTTCGCGTCGACCGAGAGCGTTGTCGGCTCCGGAACCATCGCATCGCGCACGGTCTGCTCGCTCATGGGTAGATGCCGCGCGTCTCGAGGGCGCCGCCGACCTCGCGGATCGCCGCGACCATCGCCGACTGCCGCAGCGTGATCTTCTTCTCGTCCGACACGTCCCAGACGCGGTCGAACGCGTCGTGCATCTTGTCGGCGAGTTTCAGGCGGATCTCGTCGCGATCCCAGAAGAGCCGGCCGAGATCCTGCACCCACTCGAAGTACGACACCGTGACGCCACCCGCGTTCGCGAGGATGTCCGGCACGACGGGAATCTCGCGCTCAGCAAAGATCGCGTCGGCTTCGAGCGTCGTCGGGCCGTTCGCACCCTCGACGATCAGCTTCGCGTGCACGCGACCGGCGTTCTCGCCGGTCAGCTGATCCTCGCGCGCCGCAACGATCAACATGTCGCACGGCAGCTCGAGCAGCTCCTCGTTCGAGATCCGCTGGCCGCCCTCATATCCCTCGAGCGAGCCGTGCTCGACGATGTATGCGTGCAGCTCCGGGATGTCGAGGCCGCTCGTGTTGTACAGGCCGCCCGAGATATCGGAGACCGCCACCACGGTCGCGCCCTGGTCGTACAGCTCCGACGCGGCGACGCCGCCGACGTTCCCGAAGCCCTGCACGACGCAGCGCTGCATGTCGAGCTCGACCCCGAGCCGGTGGCAAGCGCGCTCGGCCGTCATCACGACGCCCGCGCCGGTCGCCTCGCGGCGGAAGATCGAGCCGCCAACGGAGATCGGCTTGCCGGTGACGACCTCTGGCACGACGTGCCCCTTCAACATCGAGTACGTGTCCATCATCCACGCCATCGTCTGCTCGTTCGTCGCCATGTCCGGCGCGGGGATGTCGGTCTGCGGGCCGATCTCGCGCACGAGCTCGGACGTGAACCGCCGTGTGAGGCGCTCGAGCTCGCGCTGCGTCAGCGCGGACGCGTCGCAGCGGATGCCACCCTTCGCGCCGCCGTACGGCAGCCGCAGCAGCGCGCACTTCCACGTCATCCACGACGCGAGCGCCGCGCACTCGCCGAGCGAAACCTCCGGGTCGTAGCGGATGCCGCCCTTCGTCGGTCCGAGCACGGTCGAGTGCTGCACGCGGTAGCCCGCGAAGATCTCCATCGTGCCGTCGTCGCGGCGCAGCGGCACGGCGACGATGACCGCGCGCTCCGGGAACGCGAGCCGCGCCGCCACCATGTCCGAGACGTCGGCGTAGGGAAGCGCCTGCTCGAACTGGGCGCGCGCCATGAGGAAGAGCGGCGTATCCCACTCGAGCGGGTGGTCCAGGGGCTGTGCCTGCACGGGGGCCACGGCCGACGCAGTCTAGGCCTCGCCACCCTGAAGAGCGCGTTCGAGCTTGGCCCGGACGCCCGCAACCGCGGTCGAGGTGAGCGGCTCGCCGAGGACGCTGCCGAGGAGCTCGCTCGCCTCACGGACGACCGCGTCACGCTCCCGCGCGAGGCCGGAGTGCTCGAGGAGGAGCGCGCCCCGGGCCCGCGAGGCCCATTCGAGCGCGCCGTCGAGGCTGCCTGCCGGCGCGGGAACGTCGTGCACGCGCGGGCTCAGCGCCCGAGCACGCGCCTCGAGCCGGGCGGCGTCGTCGCGGCGGGCAGCGCCGTCCTCCTCGAGCCGGCGCCGCGCGAGCGCCGCATCGGCGGCCCAGCGCTCCGCGTCCCGGAGCGGATCGCCCGCCGGCACCAGCACCTGCTCGTCTTCCCCGCGTTCCGCCTCGCGGAGCGCGCTCTCCGCGGCGTCGCGCGCCTCGAGCGCATCGTGCTCGTCGTGCTCGAGCGCGTCGAGCGCCTCCGGGAACGACGCGAGGAACCCCGCGAGTGCGGCCGCGTGCACGCGGACCTCCTCGACCTCGCGTTGGAGCTGCTCGACGGCGTCGAGCGCGCCGCCGAGATCCGCGTCGCGGCCCTCGAGCTCTTCGGCGAACTGCAGCAGCGACTCCACGATCCTCCCGCGATGCCGGGGGCGGGACTCGAACCCGCATAGCCCGGAGGCCACCCGATTTTAAGTCGGGCGCGTCTGACCAGTTTCGCCACCCCGGCACTCGCAATGTAACGGTGTGGCAGGCTGCGCCCCATGACGCACGACACGATCGTCGCACTCGCCGTGCTCGGGATCGTAGGCCAGGTGCTCGGCGGGGCCCTCATCCTCGTCGGGCTCGCCGCGGCCGCCGGGGTGCGCGGCCCGCTGCGCGCGCTCCGCAACGCGCTCTGGGGCTACGAGCTCTGGGCCGCCTTCGTCGTCGCCGCGATCGCCACCGGCGGCAGCCTCTTCTTCTCCGAGATCGCGCACTTCGTCCCCTGTGAGCTCTGCTGGTTCCAGCGGATCAGCATGTACCCGCTCTCGATCATCACGCTCCTCGCGGCGCTCAGAGGTGACCACCGCGTCGCCCGCTACCTGATGCCGCTGCCGATCGTCGGCGCCGGCGTCTCCGTCTACCACTTGCTCGTCGAGAACGGCGTCGTCGAGCAGGCCAAGGGCTGCCTGATCTCGGCGCCGGGCGGCTGCGCGACGAAGTGGGTCAACGAGTTCGGGTACATCACGATCCCGACGCTGGCCCTGACCGCGTTCGTGCTTCTCATCGGATTCTTAGCGCTGGCGTGGGCCGGCTCCGACGAGGCCGCTACTCTTCCCGCCGATGCCTAGCGGCAAGAAATCGAAGCAGGCACGGCGCACAGCGGCGTCGATGCCACCGCCCGTCGTCTCGAAGGGCGGCGTCAGGCGGCGGCAGGCGAGCCCGCGTGTGCTCGCAATCGCCGTGGCGGTCGTCGTGCTCGCCGGCATCGGCATCGGCCTTGCGATCGCGCTCTCCGGCGGCGGCAGCAAGGTCAGCTCGACGGTCCCGTCGGTCGGCAACGCGGCGACCGGGCTGCCCGGCTCCACCGACATCGCGGCGCAGCTCGCGGGCGTGCAGCAGCACGACATGACGCTCGGCGCTCCGAACGCGCCGGTCACGCTCGTCGAGTACATCGATCTCCAGTGCCCGGTCTGCCGCGAGTTCGAGACGACGGTGATGCCGGACATCATCGCGAAGTACGTGAAGACCGGCAAGGTGAAGGTCGAGGCGCGCGTGCTCAAGTTCATCGGCCCCGACTCCGAGCGCGGCCGCGACGCGATGCTCGCCGCTGCCGAGCAGAACAAGGCGTTCGACTTCTCGCAGGTGCTCTACGCGAACCAGGGCACCGAGAACACCGGCTGGCTCACCGACGACATGATCGGCCAGATCGCGGCGAGCGTCCCGGGCATGCAGGTGCACGAGCTCTTGAGCGCGCGCAACTCGTCGACCGTGAAGACGCAGGGTGCGGCATTCGACAAGCAGGGCGCGGCCGACAAGGTGCCTGGCACGCCCACGATCTACGTCGGGCCGAGCGGCCAGAAGGGCACCGTCGTCAACCTGAAGAGCGCGAGCGACGAGCAGTCCGTCGTCGACGCGATCACGCAAGCCCTCCCTTAGGAGGGCATGACGGGAAGGCGCTCGTCGTCGGGGTGCGCCTTCCCGTCGCGCCCTCCTAGCCCGCAAAGAGCGGCTTTTTCCGGCTTGACCGGATCCGGCGCACCCGGATAGGCTCGTCGAGCCAGATCTGATGGACTCACGGGTTCGTTGGATCTGGCATTTTCGTGGTCCGGCACGTGCCGTCCGACGGCCTCTTTAGCGTTCGTCGGTCCATGGTCATCGCCGGAATCCTGATCGGTCTCGTTGTCGGCGCCGCAGGCGCGTGGCTTGCCCTGCGCGGGCAGTACGCCTCGAAACTCGGCGTTTTGGACGACGCACGCGGCTCGCTCGAGACGACGATGAAGGCCCTCGCCTCCGACGCGCTCGCGTCGAGCAGCGAGTCGTTCCTCAAGCTCGCGAAGTCGCAGCTCGAGCAGCTCCAGCAGAAGACGACGAACGACCTCGAGCAGCGCAAGCAGGCCGTCGAGCACCTCGTTGCGCCGATCAAGGAATCGCTCACGAAGGTCGACGGCAAGCTCCAGGAGCTCGAGGTCGCGCGCACGCACGCCTACTCGACGCTCTCGTCGCAGGTGCAGCAACTCGCCGAGACGCAAAAGGAGCTGCGCAGCGAGACGGGCAACCTCGTCAGCGCGCTGCGCGACCGGCCGAACGTGCGCGGGCGCTGGGGCGAGATCCAGCTGCGCCGCGTCGTCGAGATGGCGGGGATGCTCGAGTACTGCGACTTCCAGACGCAGCAGCACGTCGCCACAGACGACGGCCGGCTGCGCCCCGATCTCGTCGTGAAGATGCCGGGCGGCGGCAGCGTCGTCGTCGACGCGAAGGTCGCGGGGCAGGCGTACATCGAGTCGCTCGAGTGCAAGGACGACGCGTCCCGGCTGCTGAAGCTGCACGACCATGCGCGCCAGGTGCGCGACCACGTCGTGAAGCTCGGCGCGAAGAACTACTGGGCGCAGTTCGAGCGCGCGCCCGACTTCGTCGTTCTCTTCCTGCCGGGTGAGACGTTCCTGAGCGCGGCGCTCGAGCAGGATCCGGCGCTGCTCGAGGACAGCTACGGCAACCGTGTCCTCATCGCCACGCCCACGACGCTCATCGGCCTCCTGCGCACGGTCGCCTACGGTTGGCGGCAGGAGACGATCGCGGAGTCCGCCAAGGAGGTCTCAGAACTCGGTCGCGAGCTCTACAAGCGGCTCGCGACGCTCACCGAGCACTTCTCGAAGGTCGGCGACCGCCTCCAGAGCGCGGTCAAGGCC
>JANMQZ010000284.1:0-31636 GCA_031370755.1 Actinomycetes bacterium | reverse complement strand
CCGCCTTCACACAGCCACAACTCGACACGATCGCCAACAGCCTCAACACCCGACCCCGAGAAACCCTCGACTTCAAAACACCAGCCGCTACCCTCAACCAAGCATTGCGCTGACGCGTTGACGGCACCGAAGCCTGGTTGCGAGAAGCCCCAGCAACCTGCTTTCAAGCAGGTTGCAGTCGTTGTGACGTGCGATCGGAGCCGACGACTGCAACCAGGCTGAAGCCTGGTTGCTCTTAGTACGTGATGAGCGCGTGCATGTCGTAGCCCGCGAGGCGCTTTCGCCCCTCGAGGAACGACAGCTCGATCACGAAGTTGACGCCGACGACCTTCCCGCCGAGGCCCTCGACGAGGCCGGCGATCGCCTCGACGGTCCCGCCCGTCGCGAGCACGTCGTCGTGGATCACGACCCGGGCGCCGTGGGAGATCGCGTCGGCGGCGACCTCGAGCGTGTTCTCCCCATACTCGAGCAGGTAGCGCGCCTTCACCGTCTCGGGCGGCAGCTTGCCGGGGCGCCGCGCCGGCACGAAGCCGCAGCCGGCCTCCTTCGCGATCGCCGCGCCGAGGATGAACCCGCGCGCCTCCGCGCCGAGGACGAGGTCGGGCTCCCGCTCCGCCGTCCAGGCCGCGAGGCCGTCGATGGCCTGCGAGAGCGCCCCGTGGTCGAGCAGGAGCGGCGAGATGTCCTTGAAGCCGATCCCCGGCTCCGGGAAGTCCTCGACCTCGCGGACGTAGCTCTTCAGGTCGACGGCGGTCACTGGCCGACGAGTCTACGGACGTTGCGCGCGAAGAGAAGCTGGGACAGTTCCTGTGCCGCCTCGGACAGCGCCTGGAGATCCTCGACCCCGGCCCGGCGCCGCTCCGGGTTCCGCGCGCGGAGCGCAGGCGCGACGATCGCCTCGAGAAGCGCCGACTCCCGGTCGGCCGCCGTGCGGAACGCACGCAGATGGCGCGGTGCGATGCCGTACCGTGCGAGCGTGTCGCACGCGATCGCGACGTCGAGATCCGTCTCCGAGTAGATGCGCTGGCCTCGGTCGACGCGCGGCTCGAGCAGACCGAACTCCTCGAGCTCCCGCGCGCGGCGCGCGTCGATCCCGGCGCGGTCGCAGAGCTCGTCGAGCTCGAGGCCTTCCTCCGCCTCGCCGAGCGCGCTCCGTCGCCGGCGACGCTCTTTCCCCGCCCCTGAGGCGAGCTCCTCGCGGATGACGCGCAGCGGCAGGAACTCGTCGCGCTGCAGGCGCAGGATCGTCTCGAGGCGCTCGACGTCGTCCTCGCCGAACAGCCGGTAGCCGCCCTGCGTCCGCTTCGGCGTCAAGAGCCCCTGGTCCTCGAGGTAGCGGATCTTCGAGATCGAGATGTCGGGGAACTCCGGCTTCAACCGGCGGCACACGGTGCCGATCGTGAGCAGGCGCTGGCGTGCGGGGGCTGTGGCTGCCATCAGGGTTGGAGGAACGTGAAGCGGTACTTGCCGATCTGGACCTCGTCGCCGTCCTCGAGCTCGGCGGAGTCGACCCGCTTGCGGTTGACGAAGGTGCCGTTCAGGCTGCCGCCGTCCTGGATCGTCCAGCGGCCGTCGCTCTTGATCAGCTCGGCGTGCTTGCGGGAGACCGTGACGTCGTCGAGGAAGATGCCGCAATCGGGCGAGCGCCCGATCGTCGCCCGGTCGCCCTGCGGCTCGAAGCTCTCGCCGGCGCGGCCGCCCCCGGAACGCACGACGAGGGTCGTTGCCTTGACCCCCACGCCGACCTCGCCGAGCTGCTCGAGTAGCTCTTCGCGCTCCTCGGCCGTGAAGGTCTGCGTCGTCTCGCCGCTCTCCTGGGCATGGATGAGCGCGCCGCACTTCGAGCAGTAGTTGGCGGCCTCCGGGTTCTGGAAGCCGCACTCCGGGCAGTAGATGTGGCTCATCAGGAAGGAGGCGTCGCCTTCCCGGCGAGGATCTCCGTCAGCGACGCGACGTCGACCTGGTCGAGGACGCTCTGGCCCCCGGTCTTCTGGAGTCGCGCGACGAGCTCGGCGCGCAGGATGTCGATCTTCCCGTGCAGCAGGCGCCGCTGGTACGAGACCTCCTGCTCCTCCTTCGTGTACTCGTCGATCAGGCCTTTCAGGTTCTCGTCGGACAACGAAGCAAGATCAGGGAGCGGTTCCACGCGGCTGCCTTTCGCTCGGAGGGTCAAGTGGAACTTTAGCCTTTGCCGGCCCGGAGTCTAGACCTGGACTTGAGACCTCGAGAGGATCGAGCCTCTATGTTCGCGCGTGAGCCGCTTCGCCCTGCTCGATGTCCTCGATGATCGCGCGCAGCTCGCCTGCGAGCTCCTCGGAGACCTCCGAGCTCTCGCCCTCCGCGTAGAGGTGGATCACCGGCTCGTCCGGGTCCGGGAGGGCCTGCGCCCAGCCGCGCTCCTCGAACACCTTGATCCCGTCGGTGAGGTCGAGGTTCCGGCCGGACCAGCGCTCGTTCAGGATCCGCATCACGAGCCCCTTCATCCCCCACGGGCACGGGATCTGGCGGTGGACGAGGGTCGGGCGCGGCAGCTCGCCGACGAGCTCCGAGAGCGGCCGCTCGACGGGTGCGAGCAGCTCGAGCAGGTTCGCGAGGCTCGCGACTGCGTCGTAGCCCGGCAGGAACTGCGGGAAGACGTAGCCGCCGCCGACGGCCCCGGCGAAGATGACGCCGTCCTGCGCGGCCGCCTCCGTGAGCGCCTGGAGCGACGCGGCCGTGCGCACGATCTCGAAGCCCGTGTTCTCGACGAGCCGGTCGACCTGGCTCGTCACCGTCACCGGGAATGCGAGCTTGCCGTGGTGGCCGTTCGAGCCGCCGCCGATCAGGCTGAGATAGAGCAGGAGCGCCTGCTCGACGGAGACCTCGCGCGCCTGCTCGTCGATCAGGTAGAGCCGCTCGCCGGCGCGGTCGAAGACGGCTCCGAGATCGGCGCTCACCGCGGACACGAGCCGCTTCGCCTGGCCGATCGACGCGGCGAGCCCATGGCCCTCGGCGTTGCCGTCGCTCGGGAACGCGTGCGCGGCGACGACCTCGACACCGAGCGGGCCGAGCACGAGCGGCAGGACGTAGGACGCCGCCGAGAAGCCGTAGTCGACGACGATGCGAAAGCCGCGCGCCCGGATCTTTGCGACGTCGACCGTGCTCAGCAGGTCGCTCGCGTACGTCTCGCTCACGCGCGCCGGATACGACGCACCACCGACTTCGCTTGCGGCGACCCGCCGGATCTCGCCGCGCGTGAAGTGCTTCTCGACCTCCTTCTGCATCGCGGCCGTCATCTCGATTCCGGGCGCCTCGAAGAACTGGATGCGCACTGCCTCGGGATCGTTCGGGCTGACGCCGATGTGGAAGCCTGCGGCGAAGCCTTCGGCCTTGACGAGATGCCGCGCGACGGCCGCCGGGATGACGCGCAGGTCAGCGACGTCGACGCCGGTGGATGCGACGCCGCTGATCATCGCGCGCTTGATCATCCGGCACGCTGGTGTCCCCTCGCGCGATGCGACGACGCGGTCGCCGCGTTTGAGGGCGGTGCCGAGAGCGGCCGCGAGCTTGACGGCGACGTCGGGCGTGAGGTCGACGTTGACGAGGCCGGAGACGCCGTTCACCCGAAAGATCCGCTGCGTCCCGCGCGACTCCCAGATGAGGCTTTCGAAGAGCTGCGACCCGGTCTCGACCTCCTTGTACGGGTAGATCCGGACGCCGGGCATGATCACGCTCTCGGAGCCGATCGTCACCTCGTCGCCGATCGCGACTCCCTCCTGCACGCGCACGTGCGCGCGAAGATCGCACGAGCGTCCGACGACCGCACCCTCGACGGTCGTCGACCGTCCGATCGACGTCGATCCGTCGATGATCGAGCGCGACGTCCGCGCTCGCTCGCGTAGGGTCACGCTCGACCCGAGCACGCTGTACGGCCCGACGGTCGCGTCGGCCGCGATGCGGCAGTAGTTGCCGAGGAACGCAGGGCCTTCGAGCGCGTCGAGGTCGTGCAGGTCGACGCCCTCCCCCACCCACACGTTGCCGCGAATGCGAATGCCGGGCACGTGCAAGCGCACCTTCTCGTCGAGCGCGTCGAAATTCGCCTGCCGGAACTGGTCGAGGTTGCCGATGTCCTGCCAGTAGCCGTCCATGACGAAGCCGTACATCGGCCTGCCCATCTCGAGCAACAGCGGGAAGAGCTCCTTCGAGAAGTCGAACGGGCGGTCCTTCGGGATGTGGCGCAGCACCTCCGGCTCGAGCACGTAGATGCCGGTGTTGATCGTGTCGCTGAAGACCTGGCCCCACGACGGCTTTTCGAGGAAGCGCTCGATGCGGCCGTCGTCGTCGGTGACGACGATCCCGAACTCGAGCGGGTTCTCGACGGACTTGAGGCCGATCGTCACCGACGCCTTCTTCTCGCGATGGAACTCGATCAGCTTCGTGAGGTCGACGTCGCAGAGCGCATCGCCGGAGATGACGAGGAACGTGTCGTCGAGCCGGCCGGCCGCGAGCCGCACCGAGCCGGCGGTGCCGAGCGGCGACTCCTCGACCGAGTACGACAGGTCGACCCCGAGCGTCTCCCCACCGCCGAAGTACGAGCGGATCGCCTGCGGCAGGAACGCGACGGTGACGATCACGTCCTGGAAGCCGTGCTCCTTGAGCAACTCGATGATGTGCTCCATGCACGGCTTGCCGACGATCGGCACCATCGGCTTCGGCTGGTTCGACGTCAGCGGCCGAAGGCGCGTGCCCTCGCCGCCCGCCATGACGACGGCCTTCATCGGTGCAGCGCCTTCCACGCGTCGCGCACATAGAAGAGCGCAGCGACGACCGCGGCGGCGAGCCCGATCCAGAAGAGGACGACGGGCCAGCTCGTGTGGTCGTGCGTGACGATGCGGAAGCCGATCGCGGCGTAGAGCAGCCAGGTCGCGCCCTTGCCGATCACGTTGACGTCGAGGTCGATGCCGCGCGGCGCAAGCACGCGCCAGCCGGCGAGCAGCAAGAGGTCGCGCGCGATGATCACGACGAGGCCCGCCCACGGCAGCCGGCCGTAGGCGACGAGCAGGATGACGGCGGCGTCGATCATCAGCCGGTCGGCGAGCGGATCGGCGATCTTCCCGAAGCGCGACTCGACGTGCCAGCGGCGCGCGAGGAAGCCGTCGACCTGGTCGGTCGCGCCCGCGATCGCGAAGAGGATCCCGGCCGGCCAGCTGTGCGCGTCGCCGGCCCTCACCATCAGGACGACGAAGACGGGAATGAGCGCGAGCCGCGCGAGCGTCAGGGCGTTCGGGAGCTGGGTGAGCGGCGCGGGGACAGCGCGAGTAGCCATCCCCGACAAGTCTACGGTGGCACTACCTGAGGCTGTGAAAACGGCTGGTCCAGTACGTCGTCCGCAGGAGGTACGCGGTCTGGGCCGGCGTGCCCACGAGACCCCAGGCGCCGTCGTATCCGGCATAGCCGCGCCGGGCCTGGGCAGGCTCGATCTGCGTGCCCTCGCCCCATTCGTTGAAGCTCGTGATCGACACGACGTCCGGATGTGCTGCGAGCGCCGCCGTCCAGAGGAGGTCGTACGTCGAGCCTTTCTGCCGCGTCCGGCCCTGCGGCGGCTCGCCTGCGCGGTGGCCGTCGTAGCCGGGGCCGACGCTCGGGGCGCAGGCGAGGTGCATCGCGTGCGCCTGCGCGCACAGGCGCGCGAACTTCGCGCCGGTGTTCGTGAGGAAGTCATAGGTGTAGACACCGTCGAACCCGCCGGCGGCGGCGAAGCCGACCTTCTCGGTGCCGGCGAAGACCCGCATCGTCGACGGCACCTGGGGCCTCACGGCCGCCCAGTCCGCCGCCGGGAAGTCGCGCGGGTGGTAGACGTAGGCGTCGCGCACGCCGAACGAGGCGAGGTAGCCGAGGTCGAGCGCGACGGAGGCAGCAGAGCGGCCCGAGTAGGGCTCGAGGTGGATCGCGACGAGCAGCCCGTGTCGCCGGGCCGTCGCCACGACGAGCGGCAGCCGCGCATCCTCGGCGGAGCCGCGGCCCCACCACGAGACGACGACCTCGTCGATGCCTGCCGACGCGATCTGCGTCATCTGCCGCTCGACGACGGCGGGGTCGCTACTCGAGTACGGGCCGAGCGCCGGGAAGAAGCTCGAGTAGAGGTCGGAGGGCGGCCGGTGCCCGTTCTGGTCCCAGTGCTGCCAGGCGCCGTCGGCCGCCGGCGTCCCGTACCAGGGGTAGTAGAAGATCGCGACCGTGCCGGCGCGCGCGAGTGAGGGCGCGCAGAAGAACGCCCAGGCCAGCCCCACGACAAGGAGGCGCCGCAGCACGCGCGTATCCTCTCGCGCGTGGCGGACGATTACCAGCTCCCGGGATTCGTGAACGCTCACAGCCACGCCTTCCAGCGGCTCCTGCGCGGCCGGAACGAGGGCGACGACTTCTGGGCCTGGCGCGAGTCCATGCTGGACCTGGCCCGGTGTCAGACACCAGGACGGGTCCGGGAGAGCTACGCCTGGATCTACCAGGAGATGCGGGCCGCCGGCTACACGGCCGTCGGCGAGTTCCACTACCTCGGCTTGCCGGAGGCACACGCGGCGACCGCGGCGGCCGCGGACGCGGGCGTCGAGCTCGTGCTTCTCTACGTCGCCTACGCGCGCGGCGGCATCGACCGGTTCCGGCAGGCGTCCGTCGCCGACTACCTGCGCGGGCTCGAGGAGCTCCGCGCGGCCGGCATCCGCGTGGGCGTCGCCCCCCACTCCGTGCGAGCCTGCCCGCGCGACTGGCTCGAAGAGCTCGGCGCGTATGCGGAGGAGCACGGCCTGCCATTGCTCGTGCACGCGGACGAGCAGCCGCGCGAGATCGAGGAGTGCCTCGCGGAGCACGGGCTGCGCCCGATCGAGCTGCTCGCCGAGTGCGGCTGCCTCGGCGCGCGCACCACGATTGTCCACGGCACCCACGCTGACGGCCGCGAGCTCGATCTGCTCGGGCAGACAGGTGCCCGCATCTGCGTGTGCCCGACGACCGAGGCGAACCTCGGCGACGGCTTCCTCCCTGTCGAGCGGGTTCTCCATCGTGGGATCGGCATCTGCATCGGCTCCGACTCGAACGTTCGAATAGACCCATTCGAGGAACTGCGCGAGCTTGATGGCATCGCCCGCCGTCAGGCGGGACGGCGCGACGTGCTCACGGTCGACGCACTGCTGGCAATCGGCTCCGATGAGGGCGCCGCGTCACTCGGGCTCGAGAGCTGGCCGGCGATCGAGATCGACGTCACGCACTCGCAGCTTCGCGGCGTCGACGACCCTCTCTCCGCGCTCGTGCACGGCTGCTCGGCCGATGTCGTCAGGTGATGCGCCCGAGCTCGACGGCGCGAGCGACGTCAGCACTCGTGAAGGGCCTGCGATCGCGGCGGTACACCTCGACCAGCCCCCAGGCATCGCCGTTGATCTCGAGCGGCACCATCAGCAACGAGCCGAAACCGAACGCGAGGAGGATCTCCGCTTCGCCTGAATCGACGTCGGCGTCGTCGAGTGTGAGCGTTCGCGGCACCCGCGTCTCGAGCACCTGTGCGGTCTGCGGGTAATCGGTGATGAGGTAGCCCTGGCCCTGAGGGAGCGTCGAGCCTTCGCGGGCGCGCTCTGCGACCAGGATGAGGACGTCGCCGATCACCCGCGAAACCGCGCACGCGTCCGCGGTGAGCTCGTCGACGAGCGCGTCCGCCGCCGCTCCGAGCACGTCGAGCAGGCGCAGGTTCAACCCCTCTGCCATCCGGGCGAAGTATCGCTGAGCGTTGGTGGCCCGTCAGCCGGCGGGCAGCCGGACGACGAACCGCCCGCCTGCGGCGTCGGGAACGGCCTCGATCTCCCCGGCGACGCTCTGGGCGAGTCGACGGGCGAGAGAGAGGCCGAGCCCCGAGCCGGTGCCGTTCGCGGCGCGGCCGCGGACACCCGGCTGGAAGATGCGCTCCAGCTCGGCGTCGTCGACGCCGGGGCCGTCGTCGTTGACGGAGTACCGCACGGACGAACCGACGCGCTCGATCTCGACGTTGACCGTGGTCGCGCCGTAACGGCACGCGTTCTCGAACACCGGCTGGAGGATCCGCTCCGCGTACTCCCCCTCGACGCCGATGCGAATCGGGCGGTCAGGCCTTGCGATCTCGAAGTCGAGCGAGCGTTCCATCGCGAGCCCTGCGCAGACGGATGCAGCCTCCGTTGCGACGTCGAGCGCGTCGGACGTGCCGTGCGTCGTGCCGGCTTCGTAGCGGGCCGCGGCGAGCAGCGCGTCGATCGTCCGGTTGAGCTGCTCGGCGTTGCGGTGCACCTGCGCCAGCGTGTCGCGGTACTCCGCCGGCGAGCGTTCGCGACGCAGTGCGAGCTCCGTCTCCGCGAGCACGCGCGAGAGCGGCGTCCGCAGCTCGTGTGAGAGCTCCGCCGAGAACCGCTGTTCATGGCGGAGGCTCGCGGCGAGCCGGTCGAGCAGCCCGTCGAGCGTCGCCGCCAGCTGTGTGAGCTCGTCACGCGGCTCGCCGAGCTCGAAGCGGCGATCGAGGTCGCGCTCGCTCCACGTCGCAGCCTGGCGCGTCATCCGCGCAACCGGCCGGAGAGCGGACGCGAGCAGCCACCGCGCCGCGACCGCGACGAGGAGCAGCACGAGCCCGCCGAGCACGAGCGACGAGACGAAGGCTGTTCGGCGCGTCTCCTCGTACGGCGACAGCGAGAGCGGGACGACCACTGCACCGACGCGCGTGCTGCCGGCGAAGACCGGGCGGACATAGAGACGCACGTCGTACAGCGCCACGTCGCGGTACGTCGCGTGGGTGCTGCGTGCGAGCTCGAGCGCCGCGTCGTCGACGGCACGGCGGGCCCGCGGTCGTTCGAGCACGCGGCCTGCCGCGATCACCCACACACCCGTATCCGGAGCGGCGGAGTTGGGACTGTCGGCGAGACGCAGCGTGCCGTTCGACACGTCCACGAGCTCCAGCTGTGCCGCGGCGCGCGAACGGAGGACCGACTTCGCGTTCGAGTTGAGGGTGTGCCCGAGGATGATGTTGAAGCCGACGAGCAGGGCCGCGATCGCCGCTGCGACCGTGGTCAGGACGATCACGAGCAGCCGCCGCTGGATCATCCGATCCGGTAGCCCACGCCGTGCACGGTGTGCACCTCGGGCGCCCCCTCGAGATCGCGGAGCTTGCGCCGGATGCGCGCGACGTACGCGTCGAGTGTGTTCTCACGCACCCGTGCGCCGTGCGGCCAGCCCGCACGGACGAGCGCGTGCCGTCGCACCGCCTCGCCGGGATGCGCCAGGAGGAGCGCCAGAAGCCGGAACTCCGTCGGTGTCAAGGCGACCTCGGCGCTGGAGCCCGACACCGAGTGCGACACCGGGTCGAGACGGAGACCGGAGACTTCGAGTGCTCCGCTCGCTCCGGCGCGTCGCAGGAGCGCCTGTAGCCGGGCGACGAGCTCGACGAGCGCGAACGGCTTGGCCACATAGTCATCCCCGCCTGCGTCGAAACCGGCGACGCGATCGACGAGCGCGTCACGCGCGGTCAGGAAGAGCACGGGCGCCTCGATCCCGCGGGCCCGGAGCGCCTGGCAGACGTCGCGGCCGTCTGCGTCCGGAAGCCCGATGTCGATCACGAAGACGTCCGGGACCCTCGAATCGACTCGCTCGAGCACTTCGGCGCCTGAGCCGACCGTGTCGATCTCGAAGCCTTCCTCGCGGAGACTGCGTGCGAGGACGCTCCGGAGCTCCGGATCGTCCTCCACGATCAGCACCCGAGGGCCGGCCATCTTCCGCATCATTCCTCGCGGAGCACGGCGCCGAGCGGAAGACGGCGAATCGAGAGCGTCGCAAGCCCAGTCGCGACGACGCCCGCGGCGATCGCGGAGCCTGCCAACCCGAGCAGAAAGAGCCACGGAACGGCGAGATGATCCGGCGGCGGGTCGAAGACGTGCTGGAGCATCGCGACGAGCATCTCGGCGAGGAGCCAGCCGACGAGGGTCGCCAGGGCGAGCGAGGCGGCAAGGACGAGGGCGGCCTCGCTCCAAAGGAAGGCCGCCACCTCACGGAGCGATGCGCCGAGGGCTGCCATCGTCGCGAGCTCGTGCCGTCGCTCCGCGAGCGATACCGAGACGAAGAGGGCTATCGCACCGGCCGCGAGGGCGAGCGCGAAGATCTCCTCGATCCTCGAGATGCCGCGCAGGTCGACGGTCGTGATCGAGCTCGTCGTCTGCGCCGTCTGGCCCCGGATGTCCTTCACCGATGTCCCGAGCGAGCTCGTCGCCGCTCGCAGCCGCTGCGCGAGGGCGCCCGGATCGCCCGTTGCCTTGACGAACGCGAGATTCGATCCGGGCTCGTGCGTCACGGACCGGAGATAGTCGAGGTTCGTCACCATGAACGAATCGCGCGGGGCGGCCGGGAACTCCTGGACAACACCGACGACGTGAAACGGCGCGACGCGAAAGCGACCCGTCTGCCGGTCGAGGACGCGAAGGCGCAGCAGGTCGCCGAGGTTGAGCGAGTAGTCGCCGATCGTCTCCTTCGAGACGAGGATGCCGTCGCGTGTCGTCCGGAGCCGCGAGAGCATGTCGGCCGCGCTGCCGCCGAGAAAGTACGAGTCGCGAAGGCTCGACCCCCGCGTGAAGCTCACCGGATCGATCCCGAACGTGTCCTGGAGATCGGGGCCGACGTAAGCGTACGAGTGGCTGACGCCGGTCACGCCCGCGACGCCGCCGACGCGCCCGATCCGAGAAAGCACGTTGCGCTTCGCGATCACGCCGGGCGGCGCAGTGAGAGTGACGTCTGCGCCGAGGGTGAGCTGTGCGTCGACGCGCGCCTGCTGGTCGTAGGTGGCGGTGAAGACGCCGAGCTCGACTCCGAATGCGAGCAGCAGGCCGACGACGACGAGACCGCGGTTGAGCGCACCGCCCCGGCGTCCCGCGCTCGCGAGCAGGAAGCCGGGCCACGTCCGTGCGCGTGTGCCGGCGATGCGCCGGAGCAGCCACGCAACCGCCCCACCGCGGAGCCGGACGAGCAGCAGCGTCGCGCCGATCCAGAGCAGTGCCGGAGCGAGGAACATGTACACCGACAGCGACAACGTGGGATTCGAATCGGGATTGACGACGGCCGAGAAGCCCGTCCGCGCCGTCAGCCAGTAGACGAGCCCGGCGACGCCGAGCGCGAGAACGTCGAGGTAGAGCCGCTGCCACAGCGGCCGATGCGCACGGCGCACGCTGCGGCGGCTGTCGCCGATCCCCGCGCGGAAGACCGCAAGGCCTGCGCCGACGCGCGCCGCGGCAGCGCCGAGCGCCGCGAGCGCGGTGCAGATCCCGAAGGTCACGAGCGCCCGCTGCGCGCCGATGCCGCCGCCCGAGCCTGCAAGATGCACGGCGAGGAGCGCGAGCGCGGTGCCGAGCGCGCCGGCCGCTATGCCGAGGAGAAGGCTCTCGGCCCCCGCGAGGGCGATCAGGTCTCGCCGGCGTGCCCCGCGCGCCCGTAGGAGCGCGAGGTCGCGGCGGTCGCGCTCGACCGTGCCGAGTGCCGCGAGATACGCCATGCCGAGCGCGACGATCGCGCCCGGCAGTGCGAGCATGATGAAGAGCGTCTGCGCGTAGAGCGCGTCACCGGCAGCCGATGTCAGGCTGTCCCCGAGATTGTCGACGAAGACGACCTGCCCGGGTAGTGACCGCTCGACCTTGTTCCGAAGTCGCGTCGCCTGCCTCAGTGCCGCACTCGGGTCGCCCGTCAGCACCGTGGGATCGACCTGCGCCTGAACCTGCCATTGCGTCCCCGTCTGCGACCCGGGCACAGTCGCGGCTTGCTGGTTCGCCGCGGAGATCCGCGGGAGTGCCGGTGCGATGAGCGAGGCGAAGGTGTCAAGCGGGACGATCGCGATGTTCGCGGGCGGCTGCGCGGGAGCCGGGCCAACGAGCGGGTTCAGCGGCTGGAACAGCACGTCGGCACTCGAGACGAGTGCGATGCCCGACACCGTCAGCTGCACCCGTCGCGCGCCATGCCCGGGGGCGAGCGAGACCGTGTCGCCGGGCTCTGCTTGCAGTGTCGCTGCGAGCTGCTGATCGAGCACGATGCCGCCCGCCCGCATGCTGCCGCGGAGGAACCGGAACGTGTGCACGCGCGCGGCGTAGCCCGGTGAGATCGCAAGGATCGAACCGGCTCCCGCACGGATCGTGCCGACGCCCGCCGCGGTGTGCTCGAGCCCCACGAAGGGTGCGGTCGCAACGGGTTGTGCAGTCGCCACCCCCGGCTGCGCGGCGACCCGCCGCGCGACAGCTCGCGCTGCCGTGTACGAGCCGACCGGCCCCTGCCAGTCGAGCGGCACCCCGCGCACAGCGCCGCCCGTCATCGTGCGCAGCGAATGGCCGACGAAGAGGAGCATTGCGCCGAGTAGTGCAACTGCGGCGGCAAGGGTGACGATGCGGACGGCCGTGCGCGCCGGTGCACGCACCAGGCCGAGTGCCGAGAGGCGGGCGAGTGCGACCGCGCTCGTCATCCTTCGCGCACCACGCGTCCGTCATGGAGTTCGACGGAGCGCCCGAGCCGCGCCGCAACGTCGGCGTCGTGCGTCGCGACGGCGAGCGCGAAGCCGAGCTCTGCCTGCAACCCCTCGATCAAGTCGAGAACGCGCTCGGCCGTGTCGGAGTCGAGGTGCCCGGTCGGCTCGTCACACAGGAGCAGCTCCGGCTCCTGGGCGAGCGCGCGCGCCAGGGCGACCCGCTGGCTCTCACCGCCGGAGAGCTCGGCGGGAAGCTGGTCTGCTTGCTCGGCGAGACCGACGAGTTCCAGGAGCTCTTCCGGCTTTCTTCGCACCTCGGTGCCCGACACGTGCACAGCGAACGCGACGTTCTCGATCGCCGTGAACGTCGGGAGGAGGTTCGCGCCCTGGAAGACGTATGCGATCCCTCGCGCCCGCACCGCGCCGCGTGCGGCCCGGTCGAGGGTTGAGAGCGGTCTGCCGTGCCACTCGACCACGCCGCTCGCCGGCGCGACGAGCCCGCCGAGCACGTGGAGAAGTGTCGTCTTGCCGGAGCCGGAGCGGCCGAGAACCGCCACGCTGTCACGCTCGCTCAGATCGAAGTCGACGCCGTCCAGTGCACGGACGGCAGCTTCCCCCCTGCCGTACGCCACGGTGATGTCGCGCGCGGTGGCAATCGTCATGCGGCGACCATGCCGTCGCGCAGCTCGAGCACACGGTCGACGGCTTCTGCGACTCGAGGCGAGTGCGTGACGATCACGACTGTCGCGCCTGCGTCGTCCCGGAGCCTGTGGAAGGCTTCCAGCACGATGTGCTCGTTCTCCTCGTCGAGCTCGGCCGTCGGCTCGTCGGCGAGCACGAGCCTGGCATTGCGCGCCGACGCGGCTGTGATTGCGAGCCGCTGCTGCTCGCCGCCGGAGAGCGACCCTGCGCGCTGGTGCCCGCGATGCTCGAGGCCGAACTGCTCGAGCGCCGCCGAGACGGCCGAGCGATTGCTCGGCGCGCCGGCGAGCCGGAGCGTCAACGCCACGTTCTCCTGCACGGAGAGATCCGTCCACAGGTTGCCGCTCTGGAAGACGATCGCGATGTCACGAGCCCGGTAGTCAGCGCGCTCGGCATCGTCGAGTCGCGCCAGGGAGCGCCCGAAGCACACGATGTCGCCCGCCGACGGCTCGTCGAGGCCCGCGGCAAGGTGGAGTGCGGTGCTCTTGCCGGAGCCGGAGGGGCCGAGCAGCGCGACGAGCTCGCCCGGCTCGACGCGGAGGTCGAGCCCTCGAAGCGCCACGGTCTCCGTGGGGCCCGAGCGAAAGATCTTGAAGACGTCGTGGAACTCGAGCGCCCCGAACGCAATCGCGTCGTCCCGCTCAGGCTCGTGATAGAGGCTCGTCAGCGCCACCTGAAGCTCTCGCTCATCAACCGGTACGCGTCGACGTTGTCGACACCCTGCGGCGTGCCGAGATCGAGAACGGCGCGCTTGCCGCCATGCCACAGGTAGTACCGATCGACGACGAGCACGACGCGCTTACCGGTGACGGCGTTCGGCGCGCTCCGCGTTCTGTACGCGATCTTCACCGCCGGCCGTCCGGCGAGCGTCATCGTCTGCGGGCTGCCGACGATGGTCGCCCCGGCTGTCCGGGAGACATCTGCACGTGCGGCCGACGTTGTGACCGCGCCGCCTGTCGCGACCACGATGCGCACGATGTTGTTCTTGTCGTGGAACGTGACCTGGGCGCCGTTTCCTTGCCTCGCCCAGCCCTCCGGAACCTTCATCGCATAACCGGCCGCGCGGTTCCGGAAGCCGAGGAACACCTGGTTGTCGGGAATGTCGCCCGTCGCCGCCGACGTGGCCTCAGGTGTCAGAGGCAACGGAGGAGCGCCGGCTGTCGTCGTTGCGACCGTCGCGGAGGTCGAGGCGGCGGTGGTCGCGGACTCCAGGGGAGGAGCGTCGGAACGGCCACCGCCGCACCCTGCGAGAGGCAGAGCCAGTGCGGTGAGCATGGCGAGCCTTCGCATGCCGACGATCGTCATCACGAGGCTCTGATCCGCGCCTGAACGCGCACAGCGGTGTGTCTACGCGGCCCTGTGCGCGGCTGCCGGCCGAGGGAGCGCGGCGGCACCGGTCGCCCCGGCGGGAGGGATCATTCGACCGGCGCCGCCGCTGAAGGCGGAGAACGCGTACACGAGGGGAGCGAATTCGCGTCTCCGCATGCCCATATGGTCGTGACGCCCCTCTGACCCCCGCCTGAACGGGTCGCTCAGCTGAAGTCGACGTCCTTGGTCTCGGCCGTCCCGGCCGTCCGCCCCGGCGCGGCATGGTTGGCCCAGTAGAGGTTCGTGTGCGCGATCACCTTGTCCGGCGGCGGCGCCCCCCACTCCGACTGATCCTCGGTCGTGTGAGCGTCGCTGACAAGGGTCGCGTCGTACCCTCTGACGACCGCGCCATGGAGCGTCGAGCGGATGCACTCATCGGTCTGGGCGCCGACGACGACGAGTCGCCCGACCCCGAGGCCCGATAGCACCGTCTCGAGTGTGGTCTCCTCGAAGGAGTCGGGGTACTGCTTCTCGACGAGCGGCTCGGCGTCGTCCGGGCTCAGCTCGGGGACGATCCGCCATTCGTCGCTCCCCCGCGCAAGCCCGTCGCTCGAGTGCTGGACCCAGACGACGGGAACCTGCTCTTGCCGCGCCTTCTCGACGAGATTGCCGACGTTCGCGACGACCGTGTCACGCTCGTGCGTCCCCGCCACGACGCCGTTCTGCACGTCGATCACGATGAGTGCGGTGTTCGGTCGGTTCTCGAGTGTGGTCATGGCCTCCCCTTGCCGGCATTTACGTCAGTCGGGGTGCCGAGATTTGAACTCGGGACCTCTTGTCCCCCAGACAAGCGCGCTAACCAGGCTGCGCCACACCCCGTGGTGCGCACAGGTTAGCGCGTCGAATCCGGCCGGCCGCTTCCTGCGTATCCTCCGTGTCATCCGAGAGAAGGAGCGACAGTGAAAGGTCTCCTCGTTCTTGCAGCAGTGGCGGTTGCGGCGGCCGCGACCACGACAGGCGCGCTTGCCCGGCCGGCGGCGACGCCGATTCTGACCGGGACGGACGGCCCAGGCTTCACGATCACGCTCAAGCTGAAGGGAAAAACCGTCAAGACGCTCAAGGCCGGCACGTACAAGGTCGTGATCAGTGACAAGTCCCCGATCCACGGCTGGTCACTCGACGGGCCGCACGGCTTTGCGAAGGACATCAGCCCGGTGCCGTTCACGGGGAGCAAGACCGTGACGCTCAAGCTGAAGGCGGGCTCCTACAAGTTCTACTGCCCCGCGCACGAGTCGACGATGTTCGGGCACTTCAAGGTGACGTGAGGACGCGCGCTATTCGCTGAAGCGCTTGTACAACCGGTCGACGAGATCGGGCATCCCCTCGAGCCGATCCGTGATCACGCGGATGCGGTACTCGCGAAAGTGCTCGGCATCGACGCCGAGCGCAGTCGCGAGCGTCTTCACGACGTCGTTCGACGGCACCGGCCGGTTGCCGTGCACGAGATGGTTGAGATACCCGGCGGAGAGCCCTGTGCGCGCAGCGAGCTCGCGGTAGGTCACGCCGACCTCGGCCATCAGCGCTTCGATGGTGGCACCGAACGCCTCTTCGCTGAACCGACGTCTCCGGGGCACTACCTCTCCTTGCCCAGATCGGCAACGTCTAACCGCTGTTCCTGCCCGCTCGTGCGGTCGCGGACGTCGACCTTGCCGTCCTCGAGGCTCTTCTTGCCGGCGGTGATCCGCAGCGGGCAGCCGATCAGGTCGGCGTCTGCGAACTTCTCGCCCGCACGGAGGTCGCGGTCGTCGAGGAGCACGTCGAGCCCGGCGGCGGCGAGCGCCTCGGCAGCCTGCTCTGCGATCTCCTCCGCGCCGGCGAGAGCGACGACGTGCGCATCGTACGGCGAGAGCTCGCGCGGCCAGACCATCCCGTTCTCGTCGTGGTGCTGCTCGACGACGGCCGCCATCACGCGGGCCGGGCCGATTCCGTACGAGCCCATGATGAACGCCCTCTCGTTGCCGTTGGCGTCCACGAACGTCGCGCCGAGCGGCTCCGAGTAGCGGGTGCCGAGCTTGAAGATGTGGCCGACCTCGATCGCGGTCTGGAACGTGAGCGCGCGGCCGCAGTTCGGGCAGCGATCCCCTTCACGTGACTCGCGGATATCGGCGAAGCGCGGCTCGTAGTCGCGGCCGGCCTCGACGCCGCGGAGGTGGAAGCCGTCGCGATTCGCGCCTGCGACGAACTCGCCTTCGCGCAGCGTCTCGTCGGCGATCACGGTTCCCTTGAACCCGACCGGGCCGAGGGAGCCGCCGCTCGCCCCGAAGGCTGAGCGGATCTCGTCGTCGGTCGCGGGGCGCGTGTCCGTGCCGAGCGCGGCTGCGAGCTTTGCCGGCTCGAGCCGGTCGTCTCCGCGCACGAGCGCGAGCACGACCGTGCCATCGAGCGTCGTCACCGGCATCGCCTTCGACGTCGCGGCGACGTCGATCGAAAGGAACTCTGCAAGCGCCTCGCAGGTCGTGACACCGGGCGTCTCGACCTCGGCGGGTGCTGCGAGCTTCTCGGGAAACGTCGCCGCGCGCGGCACGCCCTGCGCGACCTCGAGATCCGCCGCGAAGTCGCCGTTCTCGCAGGTGACGAGCGTGTTCTCCCCCGACCCCGACGGCGCGAGGAAGTCGACGGACTCGGTGCCGCCCATCATTCCCGGCTCCGCGTCGACGTCGTACGCCGCGACCCCACAGCGCGCGAAGATGGTCTTGTATGCCTCGAGGTTGCGGCGGAACTGGACGTCGAGCCCCGCCTCGTCCGCGTCGAACGAATACGCGTCCTTCATGATGAACTCGCGCAAGCGCAAGAGCCCGCTGCGCGGGCGCAGCTCGTCGCGCTCCTTGATCGAGAAGTGGTACAGGAGCTGCGGCAGCTGCCGGTAGCTCTGGAGCTCCTTCGCGTGAAAGGTCACCGTCTCCTCATGCGTCATGGGCAATACGTACTTCGCGCCTTTTCGGTCTTCGAGGCGGAAGAGCTCCGCGATGTAGTCGCGGCCCGTCTGCTGCCAGAGCTCGAACGGCGTGAGCACGGGCATCAGCATCTCCTGGCCGCCGATCGCGTCCATCTCCTCGCGGACGATCTGCACCACCTTCTGGTGTACGCGCCAGCCGAGCGGCAGGAACGTGAAGACCCCCGCGGCGACCTGGCGGATGTAGCCGCCGCGCACGAGGAGCTTGTGCGACGCGGCTTCCGCATCCGCAGGATCGTCACGCAGCGTCGGCAGGAACAGCTGTGAAGCCCGGGCAATCATCTGTTGTCCGGACAGGCTACTCGAGCGGAATCAGCGACGCCTCGGCCATCGCCAGGGCTGCCGGCTTCGCCATCTTCAACCGCTTCGGGCGGTTCATGCCTTCCGCGATCCACTTGTCGATCTCGAAGAAGAGCTCGTCGATCAGGATGTCGGAGCTCACCTTCTTCAACACACGGCCGTGCGCATAGACGAAGCCGACGTCACGGCCGCCGGCGATCCCGAAGTCCGCGTCTCCGGCCTCCCCCGGCCCGTTGACGGCGCACCCGAGCACGGCGACCTCGAAGTGCTGCGGGTACGAGGCGAGCCGCGCCTCGACCGTCTCCGCGAGTGTCTGCACGCCGACGTTGTCGCGGCCGCAACTCGGACACGCGATCATGATCGGCCCGCGCTCGCGCAACCCGAGCGCCTTGAGAATCTCGAACGCCGTCTTGACCTCTTCGACCGGGTCGGCAGTGAGCGAGACGCGCATGGTGTCGCCGATGCCGTCGACGAGGAGCGCGCCCATGCCGACCGCGGACTTGATCGAGCCCGAGAACGGCGTCCCCGCCTCCGTCACGCCGAGGTGAAGCGGATACGTGACCTTCTCCGAGAGCATCCGGTAGGCGCGGATCATCGTCGGCACGTGGCTCGACTTGACGGAGATCTTGAAGTCGTAGTACTCGAGGCTCTCGAGCACACGAACCTCTTCGAGCGCTGCCTCGACGAGTGCCTCGGCCTGGTCGTGCTGCGCAAGGTCGGAGAGATGTTTCGGGAGCGAGCCGGAGTTCGCGCCGATGCGCATCGGGATCCCGGCCTTCTTTGCCGCCTTCACGACGAGCGCCACTTTGTCGGCGCCGCCGATGTTGCCCGGGTTGATGCGCACGGCGGCGACGCCCGCCTCGATCGCCTTCAGCGCGAGGCTCGCGTTGAAGTGGATGTCGGCGATCACCGGCAGCGGCGAGAAGCGGACGATCCGCGGCAGCGCCTCGGCGTCCTCGAGCTTCGGCACCGCGACGCGGACGATCTCGCACCCGGCGGACGCGAGCGCCGCGATCTGCGCGGTCGTCGCCTCGACGTCGTGCGTCTTCGTCAGGGTCATCGACTGGACGACGACGGGCGCTCCGCCGCCGATCGTCACGTCCCCGACCCGGATCTGCCGCTCGCTGGCCACTGATTTCAGTCTAGCCAGGCGGCTTCGCGAGATCCCAGCCTCAGCGGATGTTGAGGTCGATGCGAATCGAAGAGCGTGCCAGGCGCAAGGATCCAGTCGTTCTCCGCGCAAGCAGCGGCCGCGCATGCGGCCGCCTTCAGGGGTCTTGCGCGCGGCGGAATCCGCGCGAGCGGATTCCGCCGCTGCGACAACTAACTCGACTCAGCGCGGCGTGCCGCCGCCGAGGTCGTTCGAGAGCGCGATGAACGTCAGCAGCAGGATCAATCCGAAGCCGACAACGGAGACGCGCTCGTACACCTCGCGGGCGACAGCGCGACGCCGGATCCGTTCGATCAGGGAGAAGAGAATGTGCCCGCCGTCGAGCGGCAGGAAGGGCAGGAGGTTCAGGAGCGCGAGCGACATGCTCACGAGCCCGACGATCTGGAGGTAGTAGCTGAAGCCGACCTTCAGCGCCTGCTGGGAGACCCGCACGATGCCGACCGCGCTCGTCAGCTGCCCGCGTTCCTTCTTGTGGAAGACGGCGCCGAACGCGTGCACCGTTCCGGTCGCGACCTGCCAGCAGTCGTTCGCGGCCAGGCGGGCGCTGTGGCCGAGCGGGTACGACACCTTTTCGGTTGCCGGGACGAAGCCCCAGATCCAGCGGCCGTCGGGCGAGCGCTTCGTCGCCTGCGGCCCGAGCGTGACCGTCGAGTCGCCGCGCCGCACCGTGACGGTGATCGGCTTGCCGTTGCTCGAGCGGATCAGCTTCGAGACGCGCTCGAACGTCGCCGTCTTCGTGCCGTTCACGGCGACGACGCGGTCGCCCGCCTTGAGGCCGGCCGTCGCCGCCGGCGTGTTTCCTTCGACCTCGCCGACACGCGTCGTTGCCGTTCCGGTCGGTGCGCCGGTCGCGTACACGATCGTGAAGATGAGAAACGCGACGAGGATGTTCGCCACGGGGCCGGCGGCGATCACCGCGATGCGCTTCCACGTCGGCGCACGCCAATACGCGTCGTCGCCCGTGCCCTCGTCGATCTCACGCAGTGCGCGGTTCGCCGAGCGGCGTGCACCGGGGCTGAGCTCCGCCCGCTCGAGCTCGCTGCGCAGCTCCGGCAACGCGGCCCGCGCGCCGGCGTACTCGCCCGTCTCGAGCGGTCGGCGTACACGCTGCACGTACGGCGAGATTGCCGGCTCTTCGCGCACCGCCCCGGCTGTGAAGGCCACGAGGTCGTGCGGCGCGGGCCGGTGCATGCCGGGGATCCGGACGAGGCCGCCGAGCGGGATGACGCCAATCCCGTACTCGATTCCCTTGCGCTTGACCTTCACGAGCGCAGGCGGGAAACCGACATAGAACGAGCGCGGGCGAATGCCGACCGCGAGCGCGACGGTGAAGTGACCCAGCTCGTGCAGGAACACGAGCAGCAGGAGGCCGACGGAGACGACGAGCCAGGTCACGCGACGGCCAGCCTCTCGTCGGCGAATGCGCGCGCGGCTCTGTCGGCATCGACGAGCTCCTCGAGGTCGCGCGCGGGCGAGCCGTCGACACGGGCGAGCGCGTCGGCGACGACCTCGGCGATGCCGAGGAACGGCAGCCGGCCCGCGAGGAACGCCGCGACGGCCACCTCGTTCGCCGCGTTGTACGCACACGGATAGGTGCCGCCCTTCTCCCCCGCTTCGCGCGCGAGCGCGAGCATCGGGAACGTCTCGAGGTCGGGTGCCTCGAACTCGAGCGTCAGTGATGTCAAGTCGAGCGGTTGTAGCGGCGTCGCGGCGCGGTCCGGATACGTGAGCGCGTACGAGATCGGCACGCGCATGTCGGGGTAGCCGAGGTGTGCGAGCGCGGCGCCGTCGCGGAAGCGCACGAGCGAGTGGACGATCGACGTCGGCTGAAGCACGACCTCGATCCGGTCGTAGGGGATGCCGAAGAGGAAATGCGCTTCGATCAGCTCGAGCCCTTTGTTCGCGAGCGTGGCGGAGTCGACCGTGATCTTCGGTCCCATACTCCACGTCGGATGCGCGAGGGCCTCGTCGGGTGTCACGTTGAGGAGCTCGTCGCGCGTGCGGCCGCGGAAGGGGCCGCCGGACCCGGTGAGGACGAGGGTGTGCACCTGGTCCGGTCGCCGCTCCTCGAGGCACTGGAAGAGTGCCGAGTGCTCGCTGTCGACGGGCAATGTCCGCCCCCCGCCGCGCACCTGCGCCGCCGTTGCGATCTCGCCGGCAGCGACGAGCGACTCCTTGTTCGCGAGCGCGAGGTCGATGCCGTGCTCCATCGCCCAGAGCGTCGCGTGGATCCCGGCGAACCCGACGACGGCGTTCAGGACGACGTCCGGCTGCGCCCGGTTGAGGAGCTCGGTGAGGTCACCGCCGACCTGCTTGAGCGGTGCATTCACGCCGTCGAGCGGCTTCGAGCCGGACGCGGCCGCGCAGAGCTCGAGCTCCGGATGCGCCTCGACGATCTCGATCGCCTGGCGGCCGATCGAGCCGGTGGCGCCCAGCAACGCGACCCGTCTCATGGACTCAGTCTAGGTTCAACCACAAAGGCAGCAACCAGGTTGCAGTGCAACCTGGTTGCACGAAGGCTCCGCCTCACGCGTAGTGAAAGCCCAGCACCACATAGAACGCCGCGACCGAAGCGAAGAGCAGCGCATCGACGCGATCGAGGATGCCGCCGTGGCCCCCGAGGAGCCGCCCCGTGTCCTTCACCTGCATGTCGCGCTTCAGCATCGACTCGAACAGGTCGCCTGCCGCCGCGGCGAGCACGACGACGAGCCCGAGGATGATCGCCTGCCAGATCGCGAGGTAGTGGTCGCGATCCTGGTAGAGCGCGATGAACGTGACGAAGATGCCGGCGAGCGAGCCGATGAGGAAGCCTTCCCACGTCTTGCCCGGAGAGAGCGTCGGCGCCATCTTGTGCCGCCCGATGAGGCGGCCCCCGAAGTACGCGAACGTGTCGGCCGCGAACACCGTCAGGAGCACGGCGAACGCGAGCACGCGCGGCTCGTCGTGCATTCGGCGCAGCAAGATCAGATGCGCGAGCCCGAACCCGATCCACGCGGCGCCGAGCACCGTCGAGCCGACGGACGCCGTGGCCGGCGAGCGCGTCTTCGAGACGGCGTTCAACGCGAACGCGACGATGAAGCACGAGAGGAAGCCGCCGAGCATCCAGGGCAGCCCGCCCTTCTCTGCGCCGAGGAGCGCAAGCACGATGCCGACATAGACGGCGGGCGCGAGCGGCCGCAGCGGCCGTGCCATCGTCACGAACTCGTGTACGGCGATCATCCCGGCCACGGTGACGAGCGCGAAGAGCCACCACGTGCCGGCCCAGACCGCGCCGAGCGCGATGGGTAGGCCGACAAGCGCGACCAGGACGCGGGAGACGGATCCGCTCATCTGCCGCCGAATCTACGGCGGCGACTCGCGTAATCCTCGATCGCAGCCCGAAATTCATCCGGGCCGAAGTCGGGCCAGAGCGTCTCGGTGAAGATGAACTCGGCATACGCGGACTGCCACAGAAGGAAGTTCGACACGCGCAGCTCACCCGACGTCCGAATGACGAGGTCGGGGTCAGGCATATCGGGCGAGTAGAGCGCGCGGGCGAACGACGCCTCGTCCACCTCTTCCCCGCTCTCCGCGAGCCGGCGCGCAGCCTCGACGATCTCGGCGCGGCCGCCGTAGTCGAACGCGATCCACAATGCGAGGCGCGTCTCGCCGGCGGTCGCGTCCTCGAGATCGCGCATCTTCGCCTGGAGCCAGTCGGGTGCGCGGTCGCGTCGCCCGACGAACTGCGTGCGCACGCCTTCCTTCGCGAGGTCGTGGAGCTCGCGGTCGATCGTCTCGCCGAAGATGTCCATGAGCGCCGACACCTCGTCGGCCGACCGCGTCCAGTTCTCGGTCGAGAACGCGTACACCGCGAGCGACTCGACGCCAAGGTCGATCGCTGTCTCGACCACTGGGCGAAGCGCTCGAGACCCGGCGCGGTGTCCTTCGGCCACCGAGACGCCGTGCCCGGCGGCCCAGCGCCCGTTGCCGTCCATGATGATCGCGACCGCGTGCGCGATCTCCGGCAGCCCGTGCTGGGCGGCCGGGTCGGCGTCGGTGCCGGGTGAAGCCGTCACTTAGATGGTTGGTCGGTAATTGGCGTCGTCGCGGGGAGGGTCTGAACCAAGCAGTGTGGCCGATGCGACCGGTGCCAAGGCTGGTGGCCTTGGTGCCGGGCGTGGCGGGCGCAATGCGCAGCGTTCAGGCCCCCAGCCGCGGCGGCGTTGAATTGCCGATCAGCCATCTAAAGCTCCATGACCTCGGCTTCCTTGTGCTTCAGGAGATCGTCGATCTGCTTGCCGTGCTCGTCGGTGAGCTTCTGCACGCGCTCCTCGGCCCGACGCTCCTCGTCCGCACCCACCTCGCCCTTGTCGACGAGGTCCTTCAAGTGCTTCATCGCGTCGCGCCGGATCTCGCGCACCGCGATGCGATGCTCCTCGGCGAGCCCGCGCACGATCTTGACAAGCTCCTTGCGGCGCTCCTCCGTCGGCTGGGGGATCGGCAGGCGGATCAGCTTGCCGTCGTTCGACGGCGTCAGCCCGAGATCCGACTCCTGGATCGCCTTCTCGATCGCCCGGATCGAGCTCGGGTCGAACGGCTGCACCGTGAGCATGCGCGCGTCGGGGACGCCGATCGTCGCCAGCTGCTTCAGCTGGGTCGGCGTGCCGTAGTAGTCGACCTCGATGCGATCGAGCAGCGATGCCGACGCGCGACCCGTGCGCACCGTGCCGAACTGGTCCCGCGAATGCTCGACCGACTTGCCCATGCGCGTTTGTGCGTCGTTGATCAGCTCGTCGACGGTTGCCATGCTCGTGCCCTCCTACGCTGTCTCGATGACCGTGCCGACATTCTCGCCCGCGACGACACGACCGATGTTGCCGTCGGCGAGCTCGAACACGTGAATGGTCAGTTTGTTGTCCATGCAAAGTGAGAGTGCGGTCGTGTCCATCACCTTGAGGCCGCGCTCGATCGCTTCCAGATGCGAGAGCCGAGGGATGAACTGTGCGTCGGGATCGGTGCGGGGATCGCCGTCGTACACGCCCGCGACACCGTTCTTCGCCATCAGGATTGCGTCCGCGCCGATCTCGAGGGCGCGCAGGGCGGCCGCCGTGTCGGTCGTGAAGAACGGGTTGCCCGTGCCTGCCGCGAAGATCACGATGCGGTTCTTCTCGAGGTGGCGGATCGCACGCCGCCGGATGTACGGCTCGGCGACCTCGCGAACCTCGAGCGCCGACTGCACGCGCGTGCTCGCGCCCTGCCGCTCGAGGACGTCTTGGAGCGCAAGTGCGTTCAGCAGCGTCGCGAGCATGCCGGCGTAGTCGGCCGTCGTTCGTTCCATGCCCTCTGCGGCGGCCGCGAGGCCGCGGTAGAAGTTGCCGCCGCCGACGACGATCGCCACGCCGACGCCGCCGGCGTGCACGGCCGCGATCTCCTCGGCCAGCGAGCGCACGACCGGCACATCGATCCCGTAGTCGCGCGAGCCCATGAGGGCCTCGCCCGAGAGCTTCAGCAGCACGCGGCGGAAGCCGGCTCCGCCGGCCTCCGTCGCACGCACCACGGGCTCGGATCGCGTTGTCATCTACGCAAGCGCGAAGCGCTCGAACTCGAGCACCTCGGCGCCCGACTCCGCGAGCGCCTGCCCGACCGTCTTCGAGGAGTCGTGGATCCACTCCTGATCGGTGAGCACGTTCGCGCCGAAGAAGCGCTTGTTCAGCATCCCCTCGACGATCTTCTCGCGCGCCTGCTCGGGCTTCGACAGCACCTCGTCCGAGTTCTGGTAGATCTCGCGCTCCGACGTGAGGGCGTCCTCCGGCACATCGCCGCGGCCGATCCACTGCGGGTTCGACGCCGCGATGTGCATCGCGAGCTTCCGGCCGAGATCCTCGTCGCCACCGCGAAGCTGGAGCAGGACACCGAGCTTGTTCGCAGGCGGATGCGCGTACGCCGTGACGATCGCGCCGTTGACCGCCTCGAAGCGCGCCGCGCCCGCCACGGCGATGTTCTCGCCGAGCTTCGCCGACAACTCCGTGCGCTCTCCGTCGAGCGACGCCACTGCGTCGATGCCGCCGGCGTCGACCGTCTCGAGGACCTTCTTCGCGAACGACTGGAACTCGTCGTTCTTCGAGACGGGCTCCGTCTCGCAGCCGACCGCGACCATCGTTCCCTTCTTGTGGTCGTCCGCGAGGCGGTAGCCGACGAGGCCCTCCGTCGTCGCGCGGTCCGCGCGCTTCTGCGCGCTCGCCATGCCCTTCTCGCGGAGGAGCACGACGGCGGCGTCCATGTCGCCGTTCGTCTCCTGGAGCGCGCGCTTGCAGTCCATCATTCCCGCGCCCGTCCGGTCACGGAGCTCTTTGACGAGTGCTGCCGAGATCTCAGTCATTGGCCGGCTCCTCGGCCGTCGCGGCGGCCTCAGGCTCCGCCACCGGTTCCTCGACGACCGGCTCTGCTGCTGCTGCTTCTTCTTCTGCCGCGGGCTCCTCGGCCGCAGCTTGCTCCGCCGCCGCCGCGGCGGCTGCAGCCGCAGCGCCGTTCTCCTGCTGCTTCGCGAAGTCGCGTGCGGAGACCTTCTGCTTGCCCTCGTTGATCGCCTCGGCGATCACGCGGGTGATGAGCGCGCACGAGCGGATCGCATCGTCGTTCCCGGGGATGACGTAGTCCGCCTCGTCCGGGTCGGCGTTCGTGTCGACGAGCGCGATCACCGGCAGGCCGAGACGGCGCGCCTCGCGCACGGCGAGCTGCTCCTTCTTCAGGTCGATGATGAAGACCGCATCCGGCTGGCGGCGCATGTCGGCGACACCGCCGAGGTTGGCCTCGAGCTTCTCGAGCACTCCGGCCATCGAGATCCGCTCCTTCGCGGGCAGCAACTCCATCTGCCCCTCGTCGCGGAGTCGCCGCATCTCGTGCAGGCGCTCGATCCGGTCGGACATCGTCCGCCAGTTCGTGAGCAGCCCACCGAGCCAGCGGTGGTTCACATACGGCATGCCGACGCGCTTCGCTTCGCCCTCGACGGCGTCCTGCGCCTGCTTCTTCGTACCGACGAAGAGGACGGTGCCGTTGCGCTCGGCAAGGTTGCGGACGTACTGCGCCGCCTCGTCGAGGCGCTCGCTCGTCTGCGTCAAGTCGATGATGTAGATGCCCGACCGCTCGTTGAAGATGAAGCGGCGCATCTTCGGGTTCCAGCGACGCGTCTGGTGGCCGAAGTGGACTCCGGCCTCCAAGAGGTCGCGCATGGAGGCGACTGCCATCGAAATAGCTCCTTTTTCGGTTGGATTGGTGCTGCTCCGGAGGGGCTCGGGGGCGCACCGGCTACAGAAGCCGGCACCCGCGCCTCGGCTGATCCGCCGGGTCGTGGGACTGGTCGCCTGAAAGTCTAGCGGCGAACCGTGAACGGCTCCGTGGCCGTGCTCCAGTAGGCGTCCCCGCCCGCGAAAGCGACGTAATACCGGCCGCTCGGGACACTGCTGAATGCCGCGGCGCCGCTCTTCCCGAGTCGGGCCGAGCGGAACTGGTCCCAGCCGGCGCCGCGGAGCCGGAAGAGATAGACGAAACTGCGGGCGAGTGCCGCGGCGGGCTGCAGCGAGACCGCGACCGTGCCGCCCTTCCGGCTCACACGGAGGTTCGGCATCACCCGGAGCAACCGTTCCGCCGTCGCGCCGCCGTAGGCGACCTCGTACGTCGTCGAGATCCTCGGGGCGACCGTGAGTTGCCAGCGTCCGCCGGACGGCTTGACCGTCGCGATCGTCGACAGCTTCCTCGCCCCGAACGCCCGCGCGCTGACCGTCACGGTTCCGCCCGCGGGGCCGGCCGCGCCCTTGAGCACCGTGCGCGACCCGTAGCGCAGGGGCGCATGCGGCTCCGCCGTCACGTGCCCGGCCGCGGTGACCACGAACGAGCCGCGGCGCGGCACGCCGTCGGGATAACCCTCGACCATGAAGTCGTACTCGCCGGGCTGCGTGCTGAAGCCGAGAAAGCGTCCTGGATCGATCCTCCCGGCTGCGCCGTGCAACGTCGTCGTGACGGACACCGGTCGCGTGAGGTGGTTGACGAAGACGACCTCCTTCGGCGCGGCGACGGTGACGATGCTCGGCGAGACGTTCGCGTCGAGGATCTCGACGCGGGCGCCGGGATTCCAGTCGCAGCCGACCGTGTCGTTCGCGCCGGGCGGCGGCGTGAAGATCGCACCGGTGCCGCTCGCTGCGGGCTGCCAGTCCGGGAGCGAACCGAGCACTGTGGCGGCGGTCTGCTGGTTGCGGGTAACGCGGCGGACGAAGCCTGCGAGATCGGTCACGCAAACGTCGGCGCCGGACGTAAACGCGATCGTTGCCCCGTCCGGCGACCAGGCCGCGCGGCCGGCGCCGCTCGTCGGCGGCGCGACGGTGAACGTGACCTGCCGCGCGCTGCTGCCGTCGGGTGCCGCGGTCCACACCTGTCCGCCCGCGTCGAGGAACGCGAGGTGCGCTCCGTCGGGCGACCACGTAGGACCGCCTGCGACGGTGACGCCGGGCATGGAGAGCGGCGTGACCGCGCCGCCCGCAGCCGGGATGGTGGCGAGCGCCGACGGCGTCGCGAACACAATCGTCGCGCCGTCGGGCGACCAGGCGGGCACCGTCGCGTTGACCGGAAGATTCGTCAGCTGCGTCGCCGAGCCGTCGGCGAGGCCGAGCACGACGAGCTGCATCGTGCCGCCGCCGGCACGTGAGACGACGAGACGCGTACCGTCGGGCGACCAGGCGGGATAGTTGCCCGACCCGACGGCCGCGGCGCCGCTCCCGTCCGCGGCGGCAACGAAGACCGTGCCGCCGCGCACGAACGCGAGCTTCGCGCCGTTCGCCGAGTAGGCCGGTTCCGCACCAGGGCCGAGCACTTGCTGTGAGCCCGCCGCCGGGTCGACCGCGACGAGCGACGGCTCCGGGTCGGAGCTACTCGCTCGCGCGAAGACGATGCGGCCGTCCGAGCCGGGAAACGCGCCCGGCGCGGCGCTGCAGAACACCAGCACGGCTACAAGGAGGAGGACGTAGCGCATCCGGTCCAGCCTAGTTTCTATGCCGCGCGGTAGCGCTCCTTGGCCTCCGCGGCTTCGCGCGCCAGGTCGACGATCGGCTCCGGGTAGCCGCCGTCCTCCCAGCGCGCGCAGTACGCGCCGTCGGGGTCGAAGCGCTCACGCTGCCGCTCCGGGTTGAGGATGCGGAACCACGGCTGCGCGTCGATGCCGGTGCCTGCGACCCATTGCCAGTTGCCCTCGTTCTGCGCCGCGTCGTAGTCGACGAGCCGCTCCGCGAACCAGCCTTCGCCGACCCGCCAGTCGATGTGCAGATGCTTGACGAGGAAGCTTGCGGTCACCATACGCGCACGGTTGTGCATCCACCCGGTTGCGGCAAGCTCGCGCATGCCGGCGTCGACGAACGGAAAGCCGGTCTGTCCTGCCCGCCAGCGGTCGAAGCGCTCGCCCGGCGGATCCCAGCGCGGCTCGAGGCGCGGCGCGTCGAAGCCTGACGACTTCACGTGCTCGAACCAGTCGTGCCATGCAAGCTCGTCGAGCCACTTCGCGCGACCGCGCGTTGCCGGTGCGACGAGCGCAGCGGCGGCGCAGTCGTCGATCGTGATCTCGCCAGAGGCGATGAGCGGCGAGAGCTGCGACGTCGCTTCACGGGCCGGGAAGTCGCGATCGTCCGCGTAGCGTGCGAGGCGCGTCTCGATAAACTCCTCGAGGCGCGGGTGCGGCGTCCCGATGACGGCCGGCTCCCACCGCCGTCGGAACGCTGCAAACGTCTTCACGCCCGTGCGCGTTCGAGCGCCGCCGCGAGATCGCCCGGCACCGGCGAGCTGACGTCGACCTCGGCTCCGGTGATCGGGTGCGTGAAAGCAAGCCGGGCCGCGTGCAGAAACTGCCGCTCGAGGCCGAGCTCAGCGGGGCGCCCGTACACCGGGTCGCCCGCAACCGGCAAGTCGATCGCGGCGAGATGCACGCGGATCTGATGCGTGCGCCCGGTCTCGAGGGTGACGCGCAGCAGCGCATGTCGTGGCAGCAGCTCTTCGACCTCGAAGTGCGTGACGGCATCGCGCGGCATGTCGGTGTCGAGCGAGTGGCGCTGCCCGTCGTGCCGGTCGCGTCCGATCGGCGCTTCGATCAGGCCGCGCTGCGAGCGCGGGCGGCCGACGACGAGCGCGAGGTACTCGCGCGTCACCTCACGCGCCTTCACCATCTCCTGGAGACGCCGGTGCGCCTCCGGCGACCGTGCGACGACGAGCAAGCCCGATGTGTCGCGGTCGAGCCGGTGCACGATTCCGGGGCGTTCCGGCTCGTCGCCGCCCTCGACGTCGTGCGCGAGCAGGCCGTGAACGAGCGTGCCGCTCGAGTGTCCCGGCGCCGGATGCACGACGAGCCCCGCCGGCTTGTCGACGATGAGCAGATGCTCGTCCTCGTAGGGGATCTCGAGATCCATCGCCTGCGGCACGAGGGCCGACGTCGGCGCGGTCGGCGGCTCGAACTCGACCTCCTCACCGCCCTCGAGTCGGTAGCTCTTCAGCCGGGCGCGGCCGTCGACGAGCACTCCGCTCGCGCCGACCAGCCGTTCGGCGACGGCCCGCGAGCCGATCTCCGGCAACCCCGCGAGAAAGACGTCGAGGCGCTCGCCCGCCGCGGCGTCAGGGACGTGCAGCCGCGTCACGTACGGGCCGCGTCCGGCGCGGCTCGCGCTCAGCGTGCATCAGCGCACCGAGCAGCACGAGAACGCCGATCACGATGAAGCTGTCGGCGAGGTTGAATGCAGGCCAGTAGCGAAAGTCGAGAAAGTCCGTGACGTAACCCAGGCGCACGCGGTCGAGCAGGTTCGACATGCTCCCGCCGATCACGAGCCCGAGCGCGACGGGCAGGATCGGGTGCCGCGCACCCGAGCGTGCGAAGAAGACGAGCATCCACGACACCGCGATTCCGGTTGCGAGGATGACCACGACGGTCGCGCTCGCAAAGAGCCCGAAGGCGATGCCCGAGTTCTGCACGTGGTGGATCCAGAACGGACCGACGACGTGCACGCCGTCGTCGAGCGCGAGGCGGCTCGTGACGATGTACTTCGTGAGCTGGTCCGCCGCGATCGACGAGAACGCGATCGCCGCGAGCGCGGTCCATTGTGCAGGGCCTGCGGCGAGCGACCGGCGCGCGAACGAGACCGGCGAAAGCCCGTCGGTCGATGAGCCGACGCGAACGTCGGCGCGGCGGGCCGGCTCGCTCACCCGCGCTCCGCCTTTCGAGCGTCGTCGATGCAGAGTGATGCCCACGGATGCGCCTCGAGGCGCGCGGGCGCGATCTCCCTGCCGCACGACGTGCACGTGCCGTACGTGCCTTCCTCGATGCGCTTGAGCGCCGCCTCGATCTCCGAGAGAACCTGTCCCGAGTTCTCGCCCAGCGTGTAGTCGATCTCGCGATTCAGCGTCACCGTCGCGGTCTCGCCGAGCTGGTCGTTCGTGGGAGCAGGCTCCTCGACCTCGTCGTCGAGCGAGCCCGGATGATCCTCGCGGAGATGCGCGAGTGCGCTCTGCACGCGCTCACGCTCCGTCTGCAGCTGAACCCGAAAGTGCTCGACGTCGATACTCATGCACGCCTGTCCTTTCTTCCTCGATCGATCGTGGCAGCGGAGGTCAGCCGGCGCTCGATGAGGCCAGGCCCGAGCCCCGTCAGCTCCACGATCTTGTCCCGCCCACTATGGCCCGAAACGAGCGTGAGCGACTCGCGCGGCAGGGACAGCGCATCGGCCAGCAGGCGCAGCACCGCGTCGTTCGCGCGCCCGTGCTCGGGCGCAGCGGTGACGCGCACCTTCCAACCGTCGCCGTAGCGACCGACGATCACCGCACGGCCGGCGCCCGGGCTGACACGCAGGCGCACGCGAGTAGACGCAGTCATGCGTCCAAGTCTACGTCGAGCTACGCCGCTTCGCGTTCACCCGGCCAGGTGTTCTGGCCGTCGTCCTCGACCTGCGGCACCTCGTCGGGCGCAACGTCTTCCAGCGTCTCGAGCGCCATCCGCAACGCCGTACGCAGCCGACGCGACTCGGCAACGAGCCGTTCGTTCTCGCTGATCGCGTCGCGCTGCACCTTCCGCGCTTCCGCGTGCGCTTCGCTCAGGATCAGGTCGGCCTCGCGGCGTGCCTGCTCCTGCATCTCTGCGCCCGCGCGCTCCGCACTGACGAGCGTCGTGCGCAGCAGTGCCTCGAGCTCGCGGAAGCGAACGAGATCCGCTTCGAGCTGTTCCACCTTGTCGGCGAGGTCCGCGCGTTCACGCCACACGTCCTCGAAACTCTCGGCGATCTCGACGAGCAGGCGGTCGGTCGCCCCTCGGTTGTAGCCCATGAAGCCGGTACTCGGGTGTAGATGTCTGATCTCAACTGGAGTGAGAGCCATCGCTCCTCCCCTCTCTAGTGGAACCTGTCGAGGATGCCGTTCAAAACCTTCGCGAAGACGCCGAGAACGATGATGGCGATGATCGGCGAGAGGTCGACGGGGCCCATTGACGGCAGGATCCGGCGGAAGAGCCGCAGGTACGGCTCCGAGACGTCGTGCAGAAAGCGCTGTAGCCGGGCGAGCCACGGCGAGTAGGGCAGCCGCACCCAGCTCGTCAGGATGTAGACGAAGATCACGAGCGTGTAGACGGTCGCGAAGACCCAAACGAAGTTCTGGGCGGACGAGATCGCGTCTGCGA
>JANMQZ010000222.1:0-3295 GCA_031370755.1 Actinomycetes bacterium | reverse complement strand
GCGACGGCGGCGTACCTCGCCGACCGCCTCCGCGGCCGCGTGCGGGTGACGCGCCTCGCGAGCGGGCTGCCCGTCGGCGGCGATCTCGAGTACGCCGACGAAGTGACGCTCGGCCGTGCCCTCTCGGGCCGCCGCGAGATGGTCTAAGCGCGAAAAGGCAGCAACCAGGTTGCATTGCAACCTGGTTGCAAAAGGCTCCGTGCGAAACCAGCGAACGCCCTTGGCCGTTGCACCGGCACACCCTCGCCAAGGAGGCACCGCATGGGCATCACCACCAGCTTGCTGCTCCTTGCCGCCGGCGCCATCGTCGTCGCGGCCACGACGTTCAACACCATCGGCTGGATCCTCGTCGCCGTCGGCGCGCTCGGGATCCTGCTTTCGCTGATCTTCTGGTCCGCCTGGGGCGGCTTCGGCGCCCGCGAGGGCGGCCGCCGCACCACCGTCATCGAGGAATAACCGGGTAACGGGCGGGGCCTCACGCGAGGCCCCGCCTATGCTTCTTCCATGACGACGACTGCGCAGTTCGAGCCGGTACCGGAGGTCGCGGCGGACGCGGACGTCCGCGGTCGCGACCTCGTCGTCATGAAGTTCGGCGGCACGTCCGTCGGCGACACCGACAAGATCAAGGGTGTGGCGCAGCGGCTCGTCGCCGCACGCGAGACCGGCCACCGCGTCGTCGGCGTCCTCTCCGCCATGGGCGACACCACCGACGACCTGATCGCGCTCGCGCATCAGATCTCCGCGCAGCCGCATCCGCGCGAGTACGACATGCTCGTCTCGGTCGGCGAGCGCATCTCGAACGCGCTGTGCGCGATGGCGATCCGAGACCTCGGTCACGAGGCCGTGTCGCTCACCGGCTCACAGGCCGGGATCGTGACCGACACCTCGCACGGCAAGGCGAAGATCGTCGAGGTGCGCGCCGGCCGGCTGCACGACGAGCTCGACCGCGACCGCATCGTCCTCGTCGCCGGCTTCCAAGGCGTCTCGACCGATCTCGAGGTGACGACGCTCGGGCGCGGCGGCTCCGATGCGACCGCGGTCGCACTTGCGGCCGCGCTCGGCGGCTCGTGCGAGATCTACACGGACGTCGAAGGCATCTTCACGGCAGACCCGCGCGTCGTCCCGGACGCTCTGAAGCTACGGTTCGTCAGCTACGAAGAGATGCTCGAGATGGCCGCGACCGGCGCACGCGTGATGATGGCGCGTTCCGTCGAGATCGCTCGAAGGTACGGTGTGCCGCTGCACGTGCGCCACGCGCACGGCGATGCGGAAGGAACGTGGATCGGCGAGGAGGCACGGCTCGTGCTCGAGAAGGCGATCATCTCCGGCGTCACGCACGACACCTCGGAGGCCAAGGCGACGATTCTCTCCGTGCCCGACAAGCCCGGTGTCGCGGCCCGCGTCTTTCGCGCGCTCGCGGACTCGGGCGTCAACGTCGACATGATCGTCCAGAACGTCTCGGCGGACGGGCACACCGACATGACGTTCACGCTGCCGAAGACCGATCTCGCGATCGCCCAGCCGATTCTCGACCAGCTCGCGAAGCAGATCGAGGTGGGCGGCATCCTCTACGACTCGGACATCGCCAAGGTGTCCCTCGTCGGTGCGGGAATGAAGAGCCATCCGGGGGTCGCGGCCGACATGTTCGAGGCGCTCGCCGACGCCGGCATCAACATCGAGATGATCACGACCTCGACCATTCGCATCTCGTGCGTGGTCCGCGCGTCCAACGTCGACGCCGCTGTCCGTGCCATTCACGAGAAGTTCCGCCTGTTCGCGGAGGAACGCGTCGATGGCTGAGCCGCGCGTCGCTGTCGTCGGCGCGACCGGCGCGGTCGGGCAGGTGACGCTCAGACTTCTGCGCGAGCGTGGGTACACCGACGTGCGCGCCTTCGCATCGAAGCGGTCGGCCGGGCAGACGCTCGACGACGGCCGCGTGATCGAGGAGGCGACGCCCGACGCACTTGCTGCCGGCGACATCGACCTTGCGCTCTTCTCCGTCGGCACCTCCGCGTCGCGCGAGCTCGTACCGCACGCGGTGCGAGGCGGCGCTGCGGTCGTCGACAAGTCGGCTGCCTACCGCCTCGAGCCGGGCATTCCGCTCGTCGTGCCAGAGGTGAACGGCGCCCGGGCGCTCGAGCACGACGGGATCGTCGCGAACCCGAACTGCTGCACGATCCCGCTCACTTGCGTGCTGAAGCCGCTGCACGACGCGGCGGGCTTGCGCCGGGTGCGCGTCTCGACGTATCAGTCGGTGTCGGGCGCGGGCGCGCAGCGGATGGAGCAGCTCCGAGCGGAGCCCCAGGACGAGCACGACCTCGCAATGGACTGGAGCTGGGACGGCGACGAGACCGACGAGGAGTCGAAGATCCGCGCCGAGACGCAGAAGATCCTCGAGCTGCCCGACCTCCCGCTGAGCGCGACGACCGTGCGCGTCCCGATCCTCGTCGGTCACGCCGAGGCGGTCTGGGTCGAGCTCGACGACTCGCTCTCCGCGGAACAGGCGACCGAGCTGCTACGCGGCGCGCCGTCGGTGCGCGTCGTCGACGTGCCGACGCCGGCCGCGGCAGCGCGGACAGACCAGGTGCTCGTCGGCCGCGTCCGCCCCGATCGTGCGGCCGAGAACGGGCTCGTGCTCTTCCTCGCCTGCGACAACCTCGTCAAGGGCGCCGCGCTCAACGCCATCCAGATCGCCGAGCTCCTGCTGACACGCACGGGCGATCTCCTCGCCGCGCAGTAGTCTCCCGCTCGTGATCACGCTCGGCGAAGGACGCACGCCGCTGCTCGCTGCGCCTCGCCTGTCGGAGCGCTTCGACGTCGAGCTCTGGCTCAAGTGGGAGGGCGCGAACCCGACCGGCTCGTTCAAGGACCGCGGCATGAGCGTCGCCGTGACGCGCGCCGTTGAGCGGGGCGTCACACGCATCGTCTGCGCGTCCACCGGCAACACCGCCGCGTCGTGCGCCGCCTATGCCGCGCGGGCGGGCATCGAGGCGGTGATCGTCGTCGCCGCGGGCGGCGCCGCGAGCTCGAAGCTCGTGCAGGTGCGCGCCGTCGGCGGCCGCATCGTCGAGGTCGAGGGCTCGTTCTCCGACGCCTACCGCACCGCGGAAGAGCTTGCGGCGGAACCGGGCTCGCTCATCGTCAACTCGACGAACCCCGACCGCATCGAGGGGCAGATGACGGCGGCGGCGGAGATCGTGGAGGAACTCGGCGCGCTGCCCGACGTGGTGACGCTGCCGTACGGTGGCGGTGGCAACACGAAGGCCTACGCGCGCGGCTTCCTCGCAGCGGCCGG
>JANMQZ010000052.1:0-3173 GCA_031370755.1 Actinomycetes bacterium | reverse complement strand
AGCCGCGGTGCAGCTGGATGAGCAGAGCTGCAGCCCCCGAAACGTGTGGGGCGGCCATGCTGGTGCCGTCGAAGACGGCGAAGGGCGAGCCCCCGCTGAACTCCGGGAGCGTGGACGAGAGGATCTGGCCTCCCGGCGCGGACACGTCCGGCTTGAGTAGGTGCTCGAACGCGGTGGGTCCCCCCGAAGAGAAGCTCGTGACCACGCCGCTCCGGCCGTTCTCCACGCGCTGGGTCGCGTTGCCGACCATCACGTCGGCTGCACCGCCGGTGGCGGCGAGAAATGCGCGGAGGTTGGCGCCGTCGAGGTCGGAGATCATCCCTGCAGGCAGCGGCAGCTCGATTGGAATCGCATCCGGCCCGCCGGCACGGTTGTCCACGATTACGAGCGCGGTCGCACCTGCGACGGCTGCTCGAAGCGCCTTCGAGAGGAACGTGCAGTGTCCGCGGGACAGGAGCGCGATGTCGCCGTTCAGCGAGCCCGGCCGCAGCGAGGACTTCTCGGGATTGTTCGTGTCGTCGTCAGGGCCGCAGAGACGCCGGTCGACCTTCGCCCCGTTCGTTCCCGTCAGCGCTCCGACGTCGACCACCCGGTGGGCGGCGAACGCGTACGAGCTGGGGAAGCGAGTACCGCCGGCGCCGGCGATCGCGATGCTCTTGAGGTCGTCGGGCGCCCCGGCCGTGCGCACGGACATTGTCGGGGCGAAGACGTGGGTGTTCGAGACCGCCGCAACCGTGATTGCCTCCGGAGCCGATCCGGGCGAACCGACCGAGCCCATGCCGAACTGGTCGCGATCGTTTCCGGCCGAGATGACCGGCACGACGCCGGCAGCCGTCACGTTGCGAATGACGTCGATCATCGCGTCGTTTGCGGGCTCCGTCTCTGCGCCGCCGCCGGAGAAGTTGATGACGTCCATGCCGTCCCGCACGGCGAACTCGAACGCCGCGGCGATCTCGGGCGTGTTGGCGATGTGGCCGATCGGCGTCGGTACGTTGAAGACCCGGTAGTTGCCGATCCATGCGCGCGGTGCGACGCCCGAGAGCCCGCACGTGGGTGGATGGTCGCTGCCGCCCGGCGAGCACGTTCCGGAATCCCCGGCGGCGATGCCTGCGACGTGGGTCGCGTGGAACGACGCCGTGCGGTCGATCGGCAGCCGGCCCGGCCGGCCCGAGTTCGGTCCGGGAAAAGCTCGCGCGACGATCACCTTCGGCGTCGTCCATTTCCGGCCGCCCTTCGGGAAGCCCGCCGGATAGGAGTAACCGGCCGGATTCAAGAACGGGTTAGTGCTGTCGACGCCGTCGTCGACGATGCCGATCTTGATTCCGTCACCTTTCGCACCCGTCAGCGTTTGCAGTTCGGTTGCGCCGATCACCGAAGGGCTGGTGTCGGTCGCGAGGTGGTAACGGACGCTGGGGTAGATCTTCTGCACGAAGCCGAGGCGCGCCAGCGCGGGGAGCTTCGTCACCGGCAGTGAGACGGTGAATCCGTCGAGCACGACCTGGTAGCGCCGGCCGATTCGCGCCTGCGGGATTGCGCGCACGAGCCGTGTCGCTGCGACGCGCTGCGCGGCGGAAAGTTGGGCGAGGTAGCGGCGCGAAGCAGTGCTCGCCACGTCCAGCCTGCGGCTGCCGCCGTGCGCCGACAGCCCCCGGCCCTGGGCGGCGGCGAGGGCGGGGAGCGGCAGGCCGACGATCACGCGCACACGGCCGGAGGCCTGGTTGCGCGGAATGGTGAGCGTGCCCGCCCGGACTCGGGGAATGGTCAAATCGCCGAAAGTGCGGCCGATCGGGACGAGAGCCGCGCCGGCGGGGATGGCCGCCGAGAGCGCCGCCGCGATCGCAAGAAGACCCACAGAACGGCGCAAGGGTCCGCAATGTAGCGGAAGGGATTTATGCTCGCGGGGTGACCGGAAGCTACGAAGGCAAGCGGGGTTTGGTTCTCGGCGTCGCGAACAAGAGGTCGATCGCGTGGGCGATCGCCAAGCGACTCGCCGATGCAGGCGCCGAGCTCGCGTTCACGTATCAGGGCGAGCGGATCGAAAAGAGCGTCCGCGAACTGGCCGACTCCGTCTCCAGTCCACTGGTGACGGAATGCGACGTCCGCTCCGACGAAGACGTCGCGCGTGTCTTCCGAGAAGTCGGCGAAGCGTTCGACGGCGGGCTCGACTTACTCGTGCACTCGGTCGCCTTCGCTGCGGCCGAGGATCTCGAAGGCCGCTTCACCGACACGCCGCGCGACCGCTTCTGGATGGCGCTCGACGTGAGCGCCTACTCACTCGTCTCCTGTGCGCGTGCCGCGGAGCCGTTGATGGAAGCGCGCGGCGGCGGCTCGATCGTCACGATGACGTATCTCGGAGGCGAGCGCGCTGTCCCTCACTACAACGTGATGGGCGTGGCGAAGGCGACGCTCGACGCGTCGGTGCGTTATCTCGCGTGGGATCTCGGCCAGAAGAACATCCGTGTCAACGCGATCTCCGCCGGTCCGGTGCGCACGCTGGCCGCGCGCTCGATCGCCGGCTTCCCGACGATGGAGGCGATCGTGGAGGAGCGCTCGCCGCTACATCGGCACATCGATGCCGACGACGTCGGCGCGGCTGCGGCCTATCTCCTCTCAGATGATGCAAGGAACGTCACCGGGACGACGCTGTACGTGGACTCCGGGTACCACGCTATGGGGATGTAGTCACCCGCAGTAGGTTCAGTCCGACCTTCCGATTTTCTCCCTCGACCTTCACCAACCTGTCGACATCGACTGCGACGAGGTGCCATCCCTTCGAGCGCAGCTCGGACCCGGCGCGGCCGTCGATCGTCACATGGGGGATGAGCGGGGACGGAGCGAACTCGAGCCGCAGCTTTCCGCTGCCGTAGATCCAGAACGGCGCATGCGTCTCGCTCATGTAGCCGCCCGCGCCGCTGTCCGCGAACCAGCCCTGGCAGAAGATCGGGCGGGAGCGCGCCGGCTCGACGCGCTTCGTCGCGATGCCGAGGCCGCCGCGCTCGAAGAGCCACACCGGCCCGGCGGTGCGTCGAATCTGCCAGCCGTGCGCGAACAGTCCGCGTGACGCAAACCAGCCCGTGCTCGGCACGGCGGGATTGCGGACGTAGAGCCCGCGGTGCAACGCGATCGCGCCGACGCCGAGGCGCTCCAGTTCCCCGGCCATGTCGGCGCTCCAG
>JANMQZ010000149.1:0-10696 GCA_031370755.1 Actinomycetes bacterium | reverse complement strand
GTCGTCGAAACGCGCCGAGCGAAGCCAACGACTGCAACCTGCTTGAAAGCACGTTGCTGGTTCAGTCGAGCCGGCGCAGCGCGGGAAAGAGAATCGCGTCGCGGATCGACTCGCGGCCGGTGAAGAGCATCGCGAGCCGGTCGATGCCGAGGCCGATGCCGCCGGTCGGCGGCATGCCGTAGGAGAGCGCGTCGACGTAGTCGGGGTCGCCCTCCTCCGCCTCCACGTCCCCGGCCGCGCGTTCCGACTGCTGGAGCGCGAACCGCTGCGCCTGCTCCTCCGCGTCGTTGATCTCGGAGAAGGCGTTGCCGAGCTCCATGCCGCCCGCGAAGTACTCGAAGCGCTCGACGATCGTCGGGTCGTCGTCGGTGAGGCGCGCGAACGGCGACAGCTCGATCGGGTAGTCGTAGAGGATCGTCGGCTGGATGAGCGCCGGCTCGACGAAACGCGAGTGCGCGTGATCGATCAGCTTCGCCCACGTCGGGTCGTGCGAGACGTCGACATCGCGCTCTTGCAGAAGCTTCCGCAGCTCGTCCTCGTCGCGCGTCCAGAGGCCCTGCTCGGCGAGCGCGTCGACGAACTTCACACGCCGCCACGGCGGGGCGAAGTCGATCTCGTCCCCTTTGAACGTCACTTTCGTCGTGCCGAGCACCTCCTGCGCGGCGCGCGAGACGAGCTGCTCGATGCGCTCCATCGTGTCGTTGTAGTCCGCGTACGCCTCGTACCACTCGAGCATCGTGAACTCCGGGTGGTGCTTGAACGAGACGCTCTCGTTCCGGAAGTCCTTGCCGATCTCGTACACCTTCTCGAGACCGCCCACGATCAGGCGCTTGAGGTAGAGCTCCGTCGCGATGCGGAGATAGCGATCCTCGTCGAGTGCGTTCCAGTGCGTGACGAACGGCTCCGCAAACGCGCCGCCGTAGCGCGGCTGCAGCACGGGCGTCTCGACCTCGACGAAGCCCCACTCGTCGAGGATGCGCCGGATCGCCGCGATCGCGCGTGAGCGCACAAGTGCGTCCTGGCGCGCGTCCTCGTTCATCAGCAGGTCGAGGTGGCGCTTGCGGTAGCGCTGCTCGACATCGGTCAAGCCGTGGAACGTGTCGGGCAGCGGCGTGCGGATGCGCGAGAGGAGCTCGAGCGAGTCGACCTGGAGCGATGCCTCGCCGCGGCGCGACTTCGCGGGTGAGCCCGTGACGCCGACGACATCGCCGAGGTGCACGTCGATCTCCCCAGTGCGTTCGACGGGGCAGAGCAGCTGGATGCGCCCCGAGCGGTCGACGAGGTCGAGGAAGACGAGCTTCCCCATGTCGCGGCGCGCCATCACGCGACCGGCGAGCCGCCGCTTCGTCTCGGCCGTCGCGCCATTTTCGAGCGGCTCCGCCTCCGCGCGGACGGCGGCGATCTCGTCGCGATCGGGAAAGCGCTTCGGCTCGGCCATGGTGCGCGAGTGTAGATGGTTGATCTAGTGGCGCCGGAGCCAGCGCTTGGCCGCTTTGGGGCGCGGCGGCAGCGGCGTGCCGTCGAGGAGCGCCCGCGGAACACCATCGGTGAGCCAGCGCGCGAGCGCGTCGTCGCCAACGGCCTCCTGTGCGGCGGTCATCCCGACGGCGCGAATGCTCGGCGCATGCGCATCGCTCGCGATCAGGTGCGCGAGCTGCTCGCTCACGAGAAGCTGCGCGCACGCGGCTGTGCGGCTCCCGAGCCGGCCGTCGAGGGAAGCTGCCGTCACCTGGACGAGGCCACCCGCGTCGACGAGCTCTCGCAGCCGCTCCGGTGCCGCCTGCACTTCCGTGTTCCGCTCCGGATGCGCGATCACGGCACGGAAGCCGCGCAGCTCGAGGCGGAAAAGCAGGTCGCGCAGGCCGATCGGCCAGCCGACGTACGGGAACTCGAGCAGGAGGACACCGGGGTTGCCACCGAGACCGAAGCGGCGAAGCTCGCCGTCGTCCAGCGTATCGAGGTACCCGAGGTCGAGCTCGCCGCCGGGTAGCACCTCGACGTCGATCTCTGCGGCGCGTGCCTCGCGGTTCACCTCCCCGACGAGACGCTCCATCGCGTCCGGCGTCGTGCGCCAGTCGTCGCGCACGTGCGGCGTCGCCGCGAGCTGCGTGATGCCGTCCTCGTGCGCCGCACGGAGGATCTCGAGGCTTCCTTCCATTGTCGCCGGGCCGTCGTCGATGCCCGGCAGGACGTGCGAGTGGAGATCGATCAACCCCAGATCGCCCAGCCGACGAGGATCCCGGCGCCGAGCGTTGCGGCGCCGAGCACCCACGTCGTTACGAGTTGCGTCCGGCTCGGTGCGTGCGGGCGCAACCGTGTGAAGAACGTCGGCGGTCCACCGCCGAAGGTCGTAACGCTGGGCATGCCGCCGAGCATGCGGTTCGTCTCCCGCTGAATCCGCTCGGCGCCCGCGCCGAGCTCACCGAGAATCCGCATCGCGATGCCGTCGTCCTCGCGCGTGAGGCCGAGCAGGAGGTACTCGGTGGCGATGAAGCCGTGACTCCTTGCCTGGCTCTCGCGCAACCCGAGCTCCAGCACCTTCTTCGCGCGCGGTGTAAATGGGATCTGTCCGGGCGCAACGTCGTCGCCCTCCCCCACGATCGCGCGGACCTTCTCTCGCACCGGGTCGAGCCCGATGTCGAGGGACGCAAGCACGCGCGCGGCGAGCCCGCGCTCTTCGCGCAGCAAGCCGAGCAGCAGATGCTCCGTGCCGATGTAGTTGTGCCTCAGCGCACGCGCCTCGTCCTGCGCGAGCACGACGACCTGGCGGGCGGGGTCACTGAATCGTTCGAACACCCAGCGGAAGCTTACGCCGCCTTGATGTCCATGATCTTGAACTTCAGGGTGCCGCGCGGCGCCGACACCTCGACGGTCTCGCCCTTCTTGCGGCCCATGATCGCCTTGCCGACGGGCGACTCGTTCGAGAGCTTGTTCTCGGCGGGATCCGCCTCGGCGGAGCCGACGATGTAGTACTCGATCGTCTTGCCGGCCTTGACGTCGCGGAGGCGCACCTTCGTGCCGACCGAGACCTCGCCCGACTTGATCTCCTTCTTCGTCACGACGCGCGCGCTCTTCAGCCGCTCCTCGAGCATGGCGATGCGCGCCTCGAGATGGGCCTGCTCGTTCTTCGCCGAGTCGTACTCGGCGTTCTCCGCGATGTCGCCGAAATCCCGGGCGTCGCGAATCCGGTCTGCGATCTCGCGACGCTTGTCGTTCGAGAGGTACTCGATCTCCGCCTGGAGCTTCTTGTACCCGTCCGGCGTGAGAATGACTTCCTTCAAGGCTGCGGTCCTCCTGGAGACCCTTGCACGAAAACGGCCGGCGGCAGGCTGCCGTCCGGCGGGGGCGGATGGTACCTCCGGCCTGGCAGGAACGTCAACAGTGCCCGGGTACCATGCCCGCATGCAGGTAAATCTTCGGGAGTCGTGGTGGATCCGGGAGGTCGAGATCCCCACGCGGGTCGTCCTTGCACCCATGGCGGGCGTGTCGGTGCAGGCATTCCGCCGCCAGGGCCGCCGCTACGGGGCCGGCCTCGTCTGCTCGGAGATGGTCTCCTGCGCCGGGATCGAGCACCGGAACGAGAAGACGCTCGGCTACCTGCGCGTCGCTTCCGACGAGCATCCGCTCGCGATTCAGATCTTCGGCGCCGACCCGCGGACGATGGCCGAGGCCGCCCGGATGGTCGTCGCGGCCGGCGCGGACATCGTCGACATGAACTTCGGCTGCCCCGTCCGGAAGGTGACGAAGACGGGGGCAGGCGCGTGCCTTCTCCAGGACGAGCCGCTCGCGTGCCGCATCACGGAGGCGGTTGCGAACGCGGTCGACGTGCCGGTGAGCGTGAAGATGCGCCGCGGCGTCGAGGACGGCTCGCGGAGCGCGCTCGCGCTCGGGCCGCGGCTCGTCGAGGCCGGTGCGGCGACGTTGACGCTGCACCCACGTTCCGCGAAGCAGATGTACACGGGGTACGCGGACCACACCCTGACGGCGGAGCTCGTCGAGCTCGTCGACGTGCCGGTGATCGCGTCGGGCGACGTGACGTCGCGCGCGAAGGCCGAAGCCGTTCTCGCCGCAACGGGTGCGGCGGCGGTGATGGTCGGCCGCGGCGCGCAGGGCAACCCGTGGGCGATCCGCGAGATCGTCTTCGGCGACCGCGAGCAGCCGTCGCGCGAGGAGGTCGCGGCCGAGCTGATCCACTTCATCCGCGAGACTGTGCGCGAGCTCGGCGAGCGGCGCGCGTCCGGCTTCCTGAAGAAGTTCTACGCGTGGTACCTCGGGCACGGGCGGTTCCCGAAGCCGTTCAAGAACGAGCTCGTGCAGCTCTCGTCGACCGAAGAGGTCGTGACGCGGTTGCTCGCGGCGGCGCCGGGCGCGGCGGCTCTGCTCGACGAGCTGGAGCTGAACGTGCCGGAGAGCGAGCACCTGCTCGAGGGCATGCCGATCTCGCTGTACGGCGGCGGCTAACAAAAGGTGCAACCAGGTTGCAATGCAACCTGGTTGCTGTAGGCCGCAACCAGGTTGCTGTGCAACCTGGTTGCACTCTTTTCTACCGGTTCCGCTCCCAGACGATGCGGAGCCCGTCGAGCGTCAGGAACGGGTCGACCTGCGAGATCGTCTTCGCGTGTGGCGCGATCAGGTCGGCGAGGCCGCCGGTTGCGATCGCGGGTGCGTCGACACCGAGCTCGCCGCGGATCGCGCCGACGATGCCGTCGACCTGTCCCGCGAAGCCGTAGACGAGACCGGACTGGAGCGCGGTCGCCGTCGTCTTGCCGATCACCGTCGGCGGCTCGACGTAGTCGACCTTCACGAGCCGCGCGGCGCGGTCGAACAGCGCATCCATCGAGACCTCGACGCCGGGAGCGAGCACGCCGCCGACGTAGTCGCCGCCGGCGGAGACGACGTCGAAGTTCGTCGACGTGCCGAAGTCGACGACGATCGCGGGCGCGCCGTACTTCTCCTTCGCGGCGACGGCGTTCATGACGCGGTCGGGCCCGACCTCGCGCGGATCGTCGTACTGGATCTGGATCCCGGTCTTGACGCCCGGCCCGATCACGAGGAGCGGCGCCTTCGCCCAGCGCTCCGCGACGTGCTCGTACTCGCGGATCAGCCGCGGGACGGTCGACGAGAGGCAGATGCCGTCGAGCGAGTCGAAGTCGAGGAAGTCGGCAAGGAGCGCGCCGAGCTCGTCGCCCGTTCGCTGCGCCTCGGTGGCAATGCGAAAGCGCTCGCCCAGCGTCTCGCCCGCATAGAGGCCGAACACCGTCTGGGTGTTTCCGACATCGACCGCAAGGAGCATCGAAGAAACCTACGTCAAGAGACCGGACCCCAGGGCGGAGCTAACGCGGAGCGTTAGCGACGACCGAACGCAGCGCTGGGCGACGGCGCCAGCCGCCGCCCACCGCGCGGGGAAGGCAAATCGTCAAAAGCGTCCTTGGAGGGAAGCCAGCCCACCGGCGGAGGCGAGACCGCGCTCTCGCCGGAGCCAGCCGCGGCGCCGTCACGCGCGCCCAACCGCGACGAAGACTAAAAGTCTTCGTCGCGAGGCGGAGCCGACTCGCCAATGCGCTCTGCGAGCGTCTCGGCGGTCAGCGGCTCTCCATCGCCTTCGCCGCGCAGCTCCTCGATCGTCACGTCGCCGGAGATGACGAAGATCTCGGTGCGCGGGATCATGCGCGTCGGGCGATTCTTGTCCCAGACCCAGACGTCCTCGAGCCGCAAGTTGAAGAACGGGTACGCGGGCTGCGGCGTGACCGTGCGCTCGAGCTTGTTGCACAGGTACGTCGCATCGGGCGTCAGCACGCAATAACGGAACAGCCCGAAGACCGCCTGGTACTCCTTCTTGAGGACGAGCTCGAGCTCTGCCTCGTACTCGTCCAGGTCGTCGAGGTGGCTCATGCCCGCTCCCGGCGCCGGCAAAGCCGGCACCTCCGCTCCTTGTTGAGCTCCGTCGAGCCTACGCTCATAGGGGTCAGTGTAGCCGGGCCAGGATGGCCTCCACAGAGCCCATTCCGGGCACCTCCAGCCCGGGCGCGACCTCCTGGAGGGGGCCGAGGACGAAGGCCCGCTCGTGCAGGCGGGGGTGCGGGACCCGGAGGCCCTCCTCGTCGATCTCGGCGTCGCCGTAGAGCAGGAGGTCGAGGTCGAGCGTCCGGGGGCCCTGGGCCGGGGCGGCCGCCCGGTGGCGCCCGAACCGGCCCTCGAGGGCGAGGAGCAGGTCGAGGAGGGTGCGTGCCGGCAGGTCGGTCTCGAGCACGGCGACGCCGTTCAGGAACCGAGGCTGATCCAGATAGCCCACCGGCTCCGTATCCACGAGCGTGGACACCGCCACCAGCTCGACGCCGGGTGTCCCCGCGAGCTCGGCGACGGCCGCGCGCAGCGTCGCCTCGCGGTCGCCGAGGTTCGAGCCGAGCCCGACGTACGCCCGCGTCATGCACACGAAGCTATTAGACCCGATCGCTACCCTGGCCCCCTTCGTGGGACGCCGTCCACTTGCCGTCGGTCTGCTTGCGCTGTGCTTTGCAGCCGCTGCCGCCGCCGCTCCGGCAGTGACGGCGACCGAGCCGTTGCAGGGCCAGGAGTGGTGGCTCACGGACGTCGGCGCCGACCGCGCGACGCCGCCCGGCCCCGGCGTCCCGATCACGATCGTCGACAGCGGCGTCGATCCGACGCACCCGGAGTTCGCCGGCCGCCCCGACACGACGTTCTTCAACGCGCAGAGCGTGTTCGGCCGCGAGGAGTACCACGGCACGATCGTCGCCTCACTTGCCGCGGCGCCGGCGAACGGCGTCGGCATCGTCGGCGTGTATCCGGCCGCCGCGCTCCAGGTCTGGGACGCGAGCGCCGATGTGCGCATCACGAACAACTCGGCGGTCGACGGGATCCTCACGGCGGCGAACCGCTGCCCCGGGGTGATCAACCTCAGCTTCGGCAGCACGACGCCGGACTTCGAGCTCCAGGACGCGATCCTCACTGCTGTGCACAAAGGCTGTCTCGTCGTGGCCGCCGCGGGGAACAGCGGCGACTCCGGCAGCCCGCCGACCTTCCCGGCGGCCTGGCCGCACGTCTTCACCGTCACCGCGACCGACGAGAACGATCAGGTGGCGTCGTTCTCGACGATCGGCCAGGATGTCGACATCTCGGCACCGGGCGTGGACATGGTCGGCGCCGTGCCGTTCTCGCGCGACCCGAGCGGCTACTCGTCGGGGCTCGCCGGCACGAGCTTCTCGTCGCCGATCGTCGCGGCCGCGGCTGCGTGGATCTGGACGGTGCGGCCGACGCTCTCCGCCGCGCAGATCGCCGAGCTGCTGCGGGAGAGCGCGCGCGACATCAACACGCCCGGCTTCGATCCGGCGAGCGGCTGGGGCATCCTCGACATTCCGGCGGCGCTCGTCGCGCCGACGCCGGCACCGGATCCGTCGGAGCCGAACGACAACGTCGACCAGGTGAAGCCGGGCAGGCTCTTCCAGGCGGGGCAGGCACCGCTGACGACGCCGGCGAAGCCCACGATCCGCCTCGCCGGGTCGATCGACGTGACCGAGGATCCGCGCGACCTCTACCGCATCTGGGTGCCGGCGAACAAGGTCGTGCGCGTCGCCGTGTCGGCGGGCGGCCGTGCGGCCGCGCGCATCTGGGGACCGCAGACCGTGTCCGTCAACGAGGGCATCGCCGCGCGTCGCCGCGACCTGCGCGGTACGAGCGTGAAGGGCGGCACGAAGGGCTTCGCCGCGTACGTCGAGATGCTCCTGACGGGTCGCGCGCCGAGCGCCGACTACGTCCTGAGCGTCACGGTCGCGAAACGCTGACGCCCGCAGTGCCGTCGAGGCCGCCCGGCCTGACCGCCGGCTTCGCGACGCGCACGACCACGTGCTCCGCGCCGAAGCGCCGCAAGAGCTCGTCGGCGACATTGGTTGCGAGCGCCTCTAGCAGGTCATACGACCGCGCGTCGGAGACCTCCTGCACCGCGCGCGCGACGTCGCGGTAGTCGACGGCGTCCTCGAGCCGGTCGGACAAGCCCCGCTCGCCGACGGCGAGGTCGACGTCGAAGACGAACTCCTGGCCGTCCTGCTTCTCATGCACGTGCACACCGTGCCGGCCGAAGATGCGGAGCGAGCGCAACTCGACGGTGACCGTCATGCGAACGCCGCCGCAACGGCGAGTGCCTCGACGTGCTCGCGCACGTCGTGCACGCGCAGGATCGTCGCGCCGCGCTCGTACGCCGCGACGGCCGCGACGATGCTCGCGCTGAGCGAGCCGGTCGTCGCCGCAGGGTCGCCTGCGAGCTTGCCGAGCGAGCTCTTGCGCGAGAAGCCGATCACGACCGGGCGGCCGAGAGCGAGCAGCACGTCCAGCCGGCGCATCAGCTCGATGTTGTGCTCGACCGTCTTGCCGAAGCCGATCCCGGGGTCGAGGCAGATGCGATCCTCCGCGATGCCCTCCGCGACGGCGAAGGCGAGGCGCTCCTCGAGAAACGCCGCGACGTCCGTCGCGACGTCGTCGTAGCGCGGATCCGCCTGCATCGTCCGCGGCTCGCCGCGCATGTGCATGAGGCACACGTACGCACCGTGCTCGGCGGCGACACCTGCGAGCCGCGGGTCGCCGCGAAGTGCGGTGACGTCGTTCACCATCACCGCGCCGAGCTCGAACGCGCGCCGCGCAACATCCGCTTTCGCCGTGTCGATCGACACGGGCACGTCGCCGCCGAGGCGCTCCAGCACCGGCACGACGCGGCGGAGCTCCTCGTCGAGCGACACTCCTTCGGAGCCGGGCCGCGTCGACTCGCCGCCGATGTCGACGAGCGCGGCGCCCTCGGCGACGAGCCGCCTCGCTGCGGCCGCCGCGACCTCGGGGTCGAAGTTGACGCCGCCGTCGGAGAAGGAGTCGGGCGTCACGTTCACGACGCCCATCACGGACGGACGCCGAAATCGCTCTTCGAGCGGAAGCACGGGTCTACTGTAGGCCGGGATGAAGCGCGCGTGGCCGGCGATCCTCGCCGCCGCCGCTCTCGACTACGCGTCGGCGTACTACCGCGGCACAATGACGCGCCTCCTCTGGCCGAAGTGGGAGCCGCTCACCCCGACCTCGCACGGGCGCGCGCGTCCGGCGTCGAGCGGCTAGATCGGTAGCCGCGCGAGGACGCGCTTCGCGAGCTGCGGCGAGATGCGGAACACGTCGCCTGCGCGCAGCAGATAGCCGGTGGGCGAGATCGAGAGCGAGACGGTGCCGTCGTTCCACGGGCTCGTCCCGCCCATGACGCGCACATCAGTCCAGCGCGTCTTCGCAGGAGCCGCCGCAACCGGAGTGCCGATGCTGACGAGCTTCAGGTATCCGTCGCCGTTTCGCACTTGCTCCCACGACACGTAGGCGACGGCGTGCTTGGGCGCTGCGTACGGCGTGAGGCCCGCCGACTTGTCGCGGAGGAGTGCGAGCTCGCCGTCGAGCGGCGCAACCCAGGAGCCGTTGAGCAGAAACGCGCCGGCGGACGGGACCCAGAATCCGAGCGCACCGTGACCCCAGCGGATGACGAAGTACGAGGCGGGCGTCGCGGGCCGCAGAGTCTGCGTGCCGGGAGCGATGCTCATCCGCACCGGCCAGGCTGCCGTCTCGGGCGCCAGCTCGGCGCACCCGGAGGCACCGCACACCTGGAAAGGCCCTTTCGCCTGCGCGGCGGGGACGAAGACGAGCACCGTCACGGCGAGGAGCAGAAGCCGCGTCATGCGGCGCATTTTAGCGCGTCAGCTCTTCGCGGGATCCGGCGGCGGCGGCTGCATCGTCGCGCCGGGGAGCGGGAACGGGCGCGTGCGCGGCTGGCGCTCGCGCTTCGGCTCCTCCTTCGGCTGCGGGTCGGCAGCCGACGGGGTGGGCTCGGGCGGCGGGAAGATCGTCGACTCGTCCTCGCCGGCGAGCAGCCGCTCGAACTGGTCGCGGTCGATCGTCTCGCGCTCGATCAGGATCTGCGAGATGCGGTGCAGCTGCTCCATGTGCTCGCGGAGCGTGGCAAGCGCGAGCTCGTGCGCCTCCTCGATCACGCGGCGGATCTCGTCGTCGATCTCGCGCGCGATCTCCTCGGAGTAGTCGGCCTCGGCGCCGTAGTCGCGGCCGAGGAACGGCTGGTCGTGGCCGCGGCCGAGCACGCGCGGGCCAAGCTTCTCGCTCATGCCGAACTTCATGATCATCGACTTCGACGTCGCGGTGACCTTCTCGAGGTCGTTCGCCGCGCCGGTCGTCACCTCGTGGAAGACGATCTCCTCGGCGGCACGGCCGCCGAGCGTCATCGCCATCTGGTGCATGAGCGCGCTGCGCGTCGTCAGGTAGCGGTCCTCGGTCGGCAGCGAGATCGTCAGGCCGAGCGCCTGGCCGCGCGACACGATCGTGATCTTGTGCACCGGGTCGGTGTGCTCGAGGAAGTGGCCGACGATCGCGTGGCCCATCTCGTGGTACGCGGTGATCTTGCGCTCGTGCTCGGAGAGCAGGCGCGCCTTCTTCTCCGGGCCGGCGATCACGCGCATGATCCCTTCCTCGAGTTCGTCCTGCTCGATGATCTTCTTGCCGCGGCGCGCCGCGAGCAGCGCAGCCTCGTTGACGAGGTTCGCGAGGTCGGCGCCGGTGAAGCCCGGCGTGCCGGACGCGAGCGTGTCAAGGTCGATCTCGGGCGCGAGCGGCTTGCCCTTCGTGTGCACCTCGAGGATCTTGCGGCGGCCGA
>JANMQZ010000139.1:0-5647 GCA_031370755.1 Actinomycetes bacterium | reverse complement strand
TTGCCGGCATGCCACGCGATGTCGTGCATCGGCACGAGCTGCTGCACCTCACCTTCGCGACCGACGACGAAGTTCGCCGAGGCGTGCGCACGCGGGTCCCGCAGCCACGACACGGTTCCAGGGAACGACCCCTCGCTGACGTGGATGACGATGAAGCGGATCGCGCTCTCAGAGCGCTTCGCCTTCGTGAAGTTCGTCTCGGCCGCGAGCCGGCTCTGCGGCGGCGCGGCAGCCGCAAGCCCCGCGAAGGCGAGCGCGGCAGAGAGCGCGACGATGACTCGGCAAGAGATCCGCATGCAGAAAAACCCCTGAAACCGCGCACCTTTGTAGCGAAGATCGCGACAGCGCGCGACGGCAGAACCACCTTTACAAACCCTTGATGTGACTCCCGCGTCTAAAGTGGTCATAACGCAACGCATTAGCCGCGCCGGTCGGTGCAGTCCTGCGGACACGCCCGATCGGCCTACGACTGAGCAAGCGAAACCACTGGGGGTGGCGTTTTTTGCGGCGATTCATCCTGGCCCTTGCCGGCCTGCTCGCATGCGGTGCGAGCGCATCCGGCGCCCTACAGGCTGGTGTGGGGAACGAGGCACCTGCGGGAGGACAATCGAGCGAGGCGAAACGGCAGGCGGCCATCCATTGGCTCGGCGGCCAGGTCTACGGCTACCAGCACGCAACGTGGCGCTGGCAGCAGCTGATGGGCGAACACACGACGCCCACGGAGGGCCGCGTCCTCACGGCGATGAGCATCCCGGACGTCCAGCGGGCAGTCGCCCTCTGGAAGCGCCGCGCAGCCGCGGCACGCCGGCTGGCCGAGCGGCCGCCGCACATGGCGCAGTTCCTCTGCATCCACCGCTACGAGGGGAGCTGGACCGACTCGGGCTCGCCGTATTACGGCGGGCTCCAGATGGACCTCGGCTTCCAGCGGACCTATGCCCCGCAGCTCCTGCGGACGAAGGGGACGGCGGATCACTGGACGCCGCTCGAGCAGATCTGGGTGGCGGAGAAAGCGGCCAAGAGCAGGGGTTTTTATCCCTGGCCGAACACAGCGAGGTATTGCGGCCTGCTCTGACGTCAGTGACGCACCGAAATAGCGTCGCAATGACTTGACAGTGACATCATCGTGATGTCATACTGCGGTCATGCAGATCGACGGCTATGTCCAAGCGCTCCGTGAGGACCTCGCCCGCGTGGCGGCGGTCGGCGACGAGTCGACGGCCCGCGCGGCCGAGCTCCTCGCGGTCGCGCTCGAGTCGGCCATCGGCCGGCGCCTCCTCGAGGCGCTCGGCGAGGCCGCGCTGGAGCTCAACGGCCAGCTCGACGACGGACGCATCGAGGTCAGGTTCGCCGGCGGCGACCCGGAGCTCGTCTACATCCGCGACGAAGAGGCGCCGGCCGCCGAGCCCGCCGACGAGGCCTTCACGGCCAGGATCACCCTCCGCCTGCCGGAAAGCCTGAAGGCACGGCTCGAGGCCCACGCCACACAGGCAGGGGTCTCCGTCAACACGCTGATCGTCCACGCGCTCTCGCGCGCGGGCGAGCAGCGTTCATCCACCGGCGGAGGCTCGACGAGCCGCCGCCGCCTCACCGGCTACGGCCGGACGTGAAAGGAGCCGGGATGTTCTTCCACGAGCCCTCACCCAACCCCCGCAGCACGCACTGGGTCTACGACGATCCGTCCGGAGTCCCCGAGGCGCCGCTCACGGTCAGCCTCTCCGAACCGCTCCGCGGCTCGGTCGAGCTGGCGGCAGCGAGCGTCGGCCTCTCCCCCTCCGAGTGGCTCGCCCGCATCGTGAAGTCGAGCCTCCGCCCCACGACGATCCGCGCGATCTGAGATGCCGGAGCATCGCTTCCACACCCCTGAGCCGGCCGAGCTCGAGATCAAGATCCCGATCGGCGAGATCGAGGTCGAGACGGTCGACGGCGACGAGTCGACGATCACGGTCGAGGGCAGCGAGAAGATCCTCGAGCTGACCGAGGTCCGCCAGGAAGGGCGCCGGCTCGTCGTCGAGCTCAAGGGCAAGAAGCCCTTCGGGATCACGATCTCGATCGGCGACCTGAGCTGGGGCAGCGGCGGCCGGTTGAAGGTGCACGCACGCGTCCCGCACGGGAGCGACGCCATCCTCACCACCGCCGCGGCCGACATGAAGCTCCGCGGACGCGTGCAGTCGCTCGAGACGAAGTCCGCCTCCGGCGACCTGATGGTGCGCGGCGAGGTCGAGCGCGACGCAACCGTCAAGAGCGTGAGCGGCGACGTGCTGCTCGAAACAGTCGGCGGCGACCTGCGCTTCACGAGTGTCTCCGGCGATGTGCTGGCGCGTTCCGTCGGCCGATCGGTGGAAGGCAAGTCCGTGTCGGGCGACGTGCGCATCGACTCGACGCGTGAAGGCACCGTCACCGTGCAGAGCGTGTCGGGAGATATCGAGATCGGTGTCGAGGCCGGCACGAACCTCGACGTCGACGCGGGCTCCGTCTCCGGCGACCTCTCCTCCGAGGTCCCGCTCGGCAGCGATCCCGGCTCCGCCGAGGGCTATGGGCCGACGCTCGTCGTCCGCGGCAAGACGGTCAGCGGCGACTTCCGCGTCTTTCGCGCGTCGTAGCGATGCGCGCGCTGTTCGCCCGCAGGGACCTGCGCCTGCTCTTCGGCGGGCAGACGGTCTCGATGTTCGGGGACTGGATGATGATCATCGTCCTCGGCATCTGGGCGAAGACGCTCACCGGCTCGTCGAGCCAGGCGGGCCTCGTCTTCCTCGTGCTCGGCGTGACCGGGCTCGTTGCGCCGCTCGGCGGCCTCGTCGTCGACCGGCTGCCGAAGCGGCCGCTGATGATCGCGACGCAGCTGTCCCTCGCGGGTGTGATGTGCCTCCTGCTCTTCGTGCACGACCGCGGCGACATGTGGATCCTCTACGGTGTCACGCTGCTCTACGGCCTCGGCGGCGACGTCTTCGCAGCCTCTCGCGGGGCGATGCTCAAGGCGATGGTCGACGACGAGCTGCTCGCCGAGGCGAACGGGGCGTACCAGTCGATTCGCGAAGGGCTCCGCATCGTCGCGCCGCTCGCCGGTGCAGGAATCTTCGCGGCCTGGGGCGGTTCCGTCGTCGCGATGGTCGACGCGGGGACGTTCCTCGTCTCGGCTGCAGCGCTCGCCGCACTCAGCTTCGCCGAGCCCGCGCGCGCCGTGAAGGAGCACCATTTCGTCAAGGAGATCTCCGCCGGCCTGACGCACATCGCGCGCACCCGTGTGCTGCGCGAGCTGACGATCGGCCTGGCGACCGCGCTCCTCGTCGCCGGGTTCTCCGAGACGTTGATCTTCGCCGTGACGAGCGACGCCCTCCACCGCTCGCCGTCCTTCGTCGGCGTGCTCGGCACCGCGCAGGGGATCGGCGCGATCGCCGGCGGCGTCACCTCGGCGTGGCTCATGCGCCGCATCGGCGACGTGCGCCTGGCGGGGATCGGCGTCGCGCTCTTCGGCATCGGCGACCTCTTCTGGATGGTGCCGAGCGTGCCGATCGTGCTCGCGTCGACCGCGGTCGCCGGCGTCGGCATCGTCTGGGCGGTCGTCTCGCTCTCGACCGCGTACCAGCGTCGCAGCCCCAACGAGGTGCAAGGCCGCGTCGCGGCCGCGGCCAACATGCTCTTCAGCGTCCCGCAGACGATTGGGATCGCCGTCGGGGCTGCGCTCATCACGGTCGTCGATTTCAGGGTAGAAATCGTGACGATGACCGTCGTCTTCCTCGCCTCCGGCGCCTACCTGTTGACGCGCCGACCCGAGGAGACGACGGCGGAGGTCGAGCCGGCTCTCGCCGCGTGACGCCGCTCTGGCGGAACCGCGACTTCGTCCTGCTCCAATCGGGGCAGCTCTTCTCGACCGCCGGGACGCAGGCGACGCAGATCGCCTATCCGCTGCTCGTGCTCGCGCTCACGCATTCGCCGTCGCGCGCGGGCGTCGTCGGGTTCGCGAGCGTCCTCCCCTACGCCCTCTTCGCCCTCTTCGCCGGGGTCGCGGTCGACCGCTGGAACCGGCGCATGCTCATGCTCACCGCCGACGCGGTTCGCATCGCCGCGATCGGCAGCCTCGTCGTCGCACTCGCGATCGACCACGTCACCTTCGCGCAGATCGCGATCGTCGCGTTCATCGAGGGAACGGCCTTCACCTTCTTCAACATCGCCGAGGTCGGCGCGCTGCGTTCCGTCGTACCGTCCGCGCAACTGCCGGACGCGGCGGCCGCCGAGCAGGCGCGCTTCGCCACCGTCACGCTCGTCGGGCCGTCCGCGGGCGGCGCGCTCTTCGGGCTCGGCCGCACGCTGCCGTTCATCGCCGACCTCGCGTCCTATGCGTTCTCGATCGTGTCGCTCCTCGCGATCCGCACGCCGTTTCAGGAGACGCGCGTCGCCGACACGACGTCGATGCGTACGCAGATCGCCGAGGGCTTCAGTTGGCTCTGGGGACAGCCTTTCCTGCGGACGTGCGCGATCATCTTCGCCGGCGCGAACTTCATGTTCGCGGGCATCTTCCTGACGTTCATCGTCACCGCGAAGCGGCACGGCATCTCGAGCGGTGGGATCGGCGTGTGCATCGCGCTCTTCGGCGCGTCCGCGCTCGCTGGCTCGTTCGTCGCGCCGCTCGTCAACCGGAAGCTGTCGATGCGGGGCATCGTCGTCCTGAATCTCTGGCTCAACGTCGTGATCGTCGCGTTCGTCTTCGTGCCGAACGTCTATGTGCTCCTCGCTGCGACGGTTCCTGTGGCGTTCTTCATCCCGGCGGGGAACGCCGCGATCATCGGCTACCGCACAGCCGTGACGCCCGACCGCCTGATCGGGCGGGTGAGCAGCGTCGCTCGCAACATCGCGCTCCTCGCGCAACCGCTCGGGCCACTCGCCGCAGGCTTCCTCCTCGGAACGGCCTCACCTCGCGTGACGGTGCTCTTCTTCACGATCGTCAGCGCCACGCTCGCGCTCTGGGGGACGCTGAGCCCGTCGATCCGCAAGGCGCCGAGCCTGAAGGAGCTGGCCGCGCCCCAATGAGCCTCGTCCCACTCCGGCGGAACCGCGACTTCATGCTGCTCCAGTCGGGGCAGCTGCTTTCGACGTTCGGGTCGAGCATCTCGAACCTCGCGTATCCGCTGCTCGTCCTCGCCGTGACCGGCTCGGCGGCGAAGGCGGGCCTCGTGGGCGCCGCGCGGTTCACGCCGTTGCTCCTGTTCAACCTCCCGGCCGGTGTCGCCGCCGACCGCTTCGACCGCAGGCGCTTGATGATCATGGCCGACGTCGTGAGCGCGGGGTCGGTCGGGACGCTCGCCGCGCTCGTGCTGACGCACCACGTCTCGTTCTGGACGATCCTCGTCGTCGCATTCGTCGATGCGACCGGCGGAGTCTTCTTCCGCGCCGGCCAGAGCGGCGCGTTCCGGGCGGTCGTGCCGCTCGTACAGCTGCCGGCCGCAGCCAGCCTCTCGCAGGCGCGCGGCGCAACTGTGCTTCTTTCCGCCCCGCCTGTCGGCGGCGCGCTCTTCGGCGTGGGCCGCGGGCTGCCGTTCCTCGTCGACGCACTCTCGTACGTCTTCTCGACCGTGTCAGTCCTCTTGATGCGCACGCGCTTCCAGGAGGAGCGCGTCCGCGACACCGCGCCGCTGCGCAAGCAGCTCGCGGA
>JANMQZ010000115.1:0-4987 GCA_031370755.1 Actinomycetes bacterium | reverse complement strand
ACCCAGTCGACCATGCGGCGACCGAGCAGCGGGTGCAGGTGCTTCGGGGTCGCACTGCGCATGCGCGTGCCGAGGCCTCCGGCCATCACGACTGCTGCGAGCTCGTCCGCCATATCAGGTGAGGAAGGCTGGGGCGCCAGGATTCGAACCTGGGATCACGGGACCAAAACCCGTTGCCTTACCGCTTGGCCACGCCCCAGGGCATGACAAATGCTACCGGCGATCGAGGAAGAGATAGACGAGGCCGAGGACGGCGAAGATGACGACGGCCATGATCAAGGCCCATTTGACGATCCAGGCAAGGATCACGGCGATCACGGCGAGGAGCTGCGAGGCGGCGAAGATCCAGAGCACCTGACGGACGAGGTGCGAGCTGCTCTCGCGGCCGCCGAGCCAGGCGAGCACGGAGACGATCGCGAGCACGATGACTGTCCACTTCGTGAGGTTGTGCGAGAAGAGGACGACGATCGCCTCCGCCGCGGCGATCCAGCAGACGAGGCGGACGCGCCTGGTCTCGAGCCAGCGGCCGGCCCTGGTCGAGCCGTGTTGCACGGCGCGCGGGGAGTCGCTCAGCACCCTGTCAACCGTACCACGCTGGTGCCGTGAGCCAGGTGCGCGCGACGCGCTTCAGCGCACGCCGCGCGGCGCGCGCCGGCCGCCGGTGGTGGAAGAGGCCGTAGACCGTCGGGCCGGCGCCGCTGACGTCGGCGCGGAAGGCCCCGAGCGCCCGCAGCTCGTCGGCGAGCGGCGAGCTCGCGAGGTCGTTCGGCGGCAGCGCCGCGAGATCGCGGGGGCGGCGAACTGCCTCGAGTGCATCGAGCAGGGCCTCGCGCCGCTCGTCCCAGCCCTGCACGCCGTCGCGGGCGTCGAAGGCGGCATAGACGCTCGCGGTCGACGGCTTGGCGACGTCGTGCGGAAGCGCGAGCACGATCCAGAAGTCCTGCGGCAGGTCGAGCGGCGCGAGGATCGTGCCGTCGCCGCTGCCGAGCCGCGGCCCGTCGGCGAGAAAGTACGGCACGTCCGCGCCGAGCCCGGCGGCGAGGTCGTGCAGCTCCTCGTGCGGCAGCGGCTCGTCGAGCGTCGCGTTCGCGAGCCTGAGCGCCGTCGCCGCGTCGGAGCTGCCGCCTGCGAGCCCGGCGGCGACCGGGATGCGCTTCTCGATCGTCGCGCGCCAGCGCTGCTCGACCGCGGCGTGCGCGGCGAGCCGCCCGAGCGCATCGCGGACGAGGGTGTCGCCTGTGAAGCCGTCGACGCGCATGTGCTCGGACGTCTCGATCTCGATGCGGTCGGCGAGACCGATGCGCTGGTAGACGGTCATCAGCTCGTGCTTGCCGTCGCTGCGAACCGGCCCGACGACGAGCGCGAGGTTGATCTTCGCAGGAGCGGGCGCTCTCATGCGAGCCCCTCGGCGAGCGCGACGAACTCCGCTGGTGCGAGCGCCTCGGCACGCGTCGTCGCGGAGCGGCCGATCGCCTCGAGGGCCGCGGCGGCGCGCGCCCGCGGCACGACTCCTGCGAGCTCGAGCGAGTTCGGCAACGTCTTGCGGCGGTGCCCGAACGCACCGGCGACGATGCGCTTCACGCGCGCGTAGTCGTCCGGAAGCGCGACGCGCTTGAACGCGACGAGCGCAGAGTCGACGTTCGGCGGCGGCCGGAACACCGTGCGCGACACCGGGTGGAAACCCGTGCGCTCGCAGACGAGCTGCACGAGCACCGAGACGGCGCCGTACGCCTTCGTGCTCGGCACGGCAAAGAGTCGGTCGGCGACCTCGCGCTGCACCATCACGCACCAGAGCTCGATTCCCGGCAGCCCGTCGAGGCTCTCGACGAGGAGCGGCGTCGCGATGTTGTACGGCAGGTTCGCGACAAGCTTCGTCGCGTCACCACCGAGATCGACCTGAAGCGCGTCGCCGAACTGGAGCGAGACGTTGGAGCCGATGTCGCGCAGATACGGCTCGAGCGAACGGTCGAGCTCGACGGCGTGCACGTGCGCGACGCGTTCCGCGAGATAGCGCGTCAGCACGCCGAGGCCGGGACCGATTTCGAGCACGACATCGTCGGCCCCGAGCTCCGAGAGCCGCCCGATCACACCGAGGATGTTCTCGTCGACGAGGAAGTGCTGGCCGAGCTGTTTCTTCGGTGCGATCTTCATCCAGGCAGTCCGAAGCAGGCAGCCGCGTTGCGCTCGATCTGCCGCTCGAGCTCGGATGGGTCCTCGTTCCGCGCGGCGGCGAGAGTGGCGAGCGTGTGCATCACGTACGCCGGCTCGTTGCGCTTGCCGCGCACGGCCTGCGGCGCGAGATACGGCGCGTCGGTCTCTGCGAGGATGCGGTCGGCAGGCACCTCGCGCGCGGCGAGACGGAGGTCGACAGCCTTCGGGAACGTCGCATTACCGGCGAACGAGACGTACCAGCCGCGCTCGAGCGCCGCGGGCAGCAAGTGCGGCGAGGAGAAGCAGTGCAGAACGACCGCGCCGTCGAAGCCTGCGAGCGCGGCGAGCGTGTCGTCGTCGGCCGCGCGCGTGTGGATCACGGCCGGCTTGCCCGTGTCCGTGGCGACCTCGAGCATCGCGTCGAACAGATGCAGCTGCCTGTCGCGCGGCGCGTAGTCGCGGAACCAGTCGAGGCCCATCTCCCCCGCGCCGACCGCCTTCGGGTGCGCGAGCAGCTCGCGAATCTCGGCGACGTCGCCGTCGGTCGCGTCGTTTGCACCGTGCGGATGAATGCCGAGCACTGCGTAGACGCCGTCGTGCGCGTCTGCGAGCTCGAGCGCGTGCCGGCTGCCCGCGACATCGGTGCCGACGGTGAGGATGCGCGTGACGCCGGCTTCGCGTGCCCGCGCCACGACCGCCGCCGGTTCGTCGTCGAGCGCGTCGAGGTGCGCGTGCGTGTCGATCATCTACCGACCAATCATCTACAGGCCCAGCCGCGCGAGCTCCTCCGCCGCGGTCTCCGGCGGAAGCTTGCGGAAGAGCGGCCGCGGCTCGAGCAGCTCCTGCCCGGCCGGCAGCTCGCTCGGCGCCCACGAGCCGACCCAGCTCTCGTACTCGCCGGTCAGCACCTCGTGCGTCGAGCCGTCGGCCTCGGTCACGGTCCGGAACTCGAGCGGGCCGGCGAGGAAGCCCTGGTAGCCCAGCAGCTCGTGCACGACCTGCGAGCTGAAGGGCAGGAACGGCGCGAGCAGCGTCTTGAGCGAGTCGACGCAGCGCAGCGCGACGTAGAGCACGGTGGCGGCGCGCTCGCGGTCGGTCTTGACGAGCGCCCAGGGAGCCTGCTCGGCGACGTACTGGTTCGCGAGCGTGCTCGCACGCATCGCCTCGGCGATCGCGGCGCGGAAGCGTGCCTGCTCGATCTGCGAGCCGACCTCGTCGAATGCGGCGGCGACCGCGTCGAGGACGCGCGCGTCGGACTCGGTCAGCTCGCCCGGCTCCGGCACCGTGCCGAAGTTCCGGTGCGCGCTCACGAGCGTGCGGTTGACGAGGTTGCCCCAGTTCGCGAGCAGCTCGTCGTTGTTGCGCCGCACGAACTCGTCCCACGTGAAGTCGGTGTCCTGCGTCTCGGGGCCGCCCGCGGTGAGGTAGTAGCGCAGCGGGTCCGGGTCGTAGCGGCTGAGGTAGTCCGACACCCAGATCGCGACGTTCCGGCTCGTCGACGCCTTCTTCCCCTCCATCGTCACGTACTCGCTCGCGACGACGTTCGTCGGCAGGTGCAGGTCGCCCTTCCCCGCGCCGACCTCGCCGCCGGAGCCGTAGCCGAGCAGCATCGCCGGCCAGATGACCGAGTGGAAGACGATGTTGTCTTTGCCCATGAAGTAGTAGTGGCCGGCGTCGGGGTTCTGCCACCACTCGCGCCAGGCGTCGGGCGTGCCGCGGTTCGCCGCCCACTCGACGCTCGCGGACAGGTAGCCGATGACGGCGTCGAACCAGACGTAGATCCTCTTCGACTCTTCCTGGTAGCCGTCGACCGGAACCGGGACGCCCCAGTCGATGTCGCGCGTCATGGCGCGCGGCTTCAACTCGTGCACGAGCCCGAGCGAGAAGTTCTTGACGTTCGGCCGCCAGCCCTCCTGCGCGGTGAGCCACTGCTCGAGCTGCTCGGCGAACGCCGGCAGGTCGAGGAAGAGGTGCGTCGTCTCGCGGAACTCCGGCGTCGAGCCGTCGATGATCGACCTCGGGCCGATCAGGTCGACCGGGTCGAGCTGGTTGCCGCAGTTGTCGCACTGGTCGCCGCGCGCCTCCGGAAAACCGCAGATCGGGCAGGTCCCCTCGATGTAGCGATCGGGCAGCGTGCGGCCGGTCTCGGGGGAGAACGCGCCGAGCGTCGTCTGCTCGACGAGATGGCCCTTGTCGTAGAGCGTCTTGAAGACGTCCTGCACGACGCGGTAGTGGTTGCGCGTCGTCGTGCGCGTGAAGCAGTCGTACGAGATGCCGAGATCGCGCAGGTCGATGCGCGTGAGCTCGTTGTTGCGGTCGGCGAGCTCACGCGGCGAGACGCCGCTCCGGTCGGCGGAGACCATCACCGGCGTGCCGTGCTCGTCCGTCCCGCTCACCGTCAGGACGTCGTCGCCCTTCAAGCGGTGGTAGCGCGCGAACACGTCCGCCGGCACGGCGAAGCCGGCCACGTGGCCGATGTGGCGCGGCCCACTCGCGTAGGGCCAGGCCGGCGCGACGAGGATCTTCTTCGCTTCGTTCGTCAGTGCTCGCTCCCGGGAGAGTCGGAGACGGGCCACTGATCATACGAACGGCTGCGATTCCAACCGCGGCGACGGACGCGAGCGCCGCGAGCACGACCGCAAGCAGCGTTGCGGGCAGGTGACGGGGCGCCGCGACGGGCGAGCGCTCCGCAGGCTGCGGCGGCGACGGCACGGCGGGCGGTGATGTCGCGCGCACCGGTGCCTGTGCCGCCGCCGGCATGTGCAGCGACGCCCAGCCCCGCGGCGTCGTGCGGGGCGCCGGCCGTGCGGCGGCGGCCGCGGCGGTCGTGCGTGCC
>JANMQZ010000104.1:0-4208 GCA_031370755.1 Actinomycetes bacterium | reverse complement strand
TACTCGAGCGCCTCGGCCAGCCGCCAGATGCGCCCCATGTCGCGGGTGTAGTAGTACGCGGCGAGGCCGTATGGCGTGTTGTTCGCCTCGCGCACCACCTGCTCTTCGGTCGTGAAGCGCGCGATGCCGGCGACAGGGCCGAACGTCTCCTCGCACGACATCGCGGCGTCGGCCGTGACGCCGGTGATCACCGTCGGCTGCCAGAAGAGGCCGCCGAGACCGTCGCCACCGAGGATCACCTCGCCGCCGCGCTCGACCGCGTCGCCGACGTGGCGCTGCACCTTGTCGACCGCCGCCTGCTCGATGAGCGGACCGACGTTCGTATCCGCGTCGAGCCCGTTGCCGACCTTCAGCTTCGAGGCCGCGTCGACGAGCTGCGAGACAAAGGCGTCGTAGATCCCGTCCTGCACGAAGATCCGGTTCGCGGAGATGCACGTCTGGCCGCTGTTCCGGAACTTGCAGATCAGCGCGCCTGCGACGGCAGCGTCGAGATCGGCGTCGTCGAAGACGATGAACGGGGCGTTGCCGCCGAGCTCGAGCGAGACCTTCTTCACCTGCTTCGCGCACTGCGCCATCAGGAGCTTCCCGACTTCGGTCGAGCCGGTGAAGCCGAGCTTGCGGACGAGCGGGTTGCCGGTCAGCTCGGCGCCGATCGTCGGCGCGTCCTCGGCGTTGCCGGTGACGAGCTGGAAGACGCCGTCGGGCACGCCGGCCTCGGCGCCGAGCCGCGCGATCGCCATTGCGGTGAGCGGCGTTTGCTCGGCGGGCTTCAGCACCATCGTGCAGCCGGCGGCGAGCGCCGGCGCAGACTTCCGGGTCGGCATCGCCGCGGGGAAGTTCCACGGCGTGATGCCGGCCGTCACGCCGACGGGGCTCTTCGTGACGACGATCCTGCGATCGAGCGCGTAGGTCGGGATCGTGTCGCCGTAGACGCGCTTCGCCTCCTCGCCGAACCACTCGAAGAAGGACGCCGCGTACTCGACCTCGACCCGCGACTCGGCCAGCGGCTTGCCCTGCTCGGTGGTGAGGAGCCGCGCGAGCTCGTCCTCGTGCTCGATCATCAGGTCGGCCCAACGCCGAAGAATCCGTGCGCGCTCCTTGGCGAGCAGCCCCCTCCACGCAGGCAGCGCTGCCTCCGCCCGCTCGAGCGCGCGGCGTGTCTCGGCCGTTCCCATGCGCGGCACCTCGGCGATCGTCTCGCCGGTGGCCGGGTTCTCGACGGCGAAGGTCGCGCCGGAGTCCGACTCGAGCTCTATGAGCGGCAGGTCGGCAGTCGTCGCCATGGGAGTCATTCTAGGCCGACGGCGGCAATCACCTCGTCGGCGGTCGCCCGTGTCGCGACCGTCGTCAGCGCGTAGTCGAGCGCGGCACGCTGGAACTCCTCGGAGATCGTCGCGGTCGCGTCGGTGACGACGACGACCTCGTAGCCGTGATCGGCGGCATCGCGGCAGGTGTGCTCGACGGCCCAGTTCGTCCAGGCGCCGCAGCAGACGACGGTGGTCGCGCCGAGCCCGCGGAGCTTCGTGTCGAGCGTCGTCGAGTTGAAGGACGACATGCGCTGCTTCTCCACGACGATGTCGCCGGGAGCGGGGGCGACGACCGGCTCGGCGCCCCAGGTTCCGCGCACGAGCGCGTCGGCGTCGGCGATCGAGCGGTAGAGCTCCGCGTTCCGCGTCGAGTCGACGTGACCCGGCTCGTCGATGTGCCAGACGTGGATCACAGCAGCGCCGGCGGCGCGGAATGCGTCGGCGAGCAGCGTCGCCTTCTCGACCACGCCGTGCTCGCGTGCGAACGCGGGCGCGCCCGACGCCGCGAATGCGCCCTCCTCGCCCACCGTGTCGTTCTGCAGGTCGATGACGAGGAGGGCAGTCGTCTTCGGGTCGAGCCTCACCCGCCGAACGCGCTTGCGATCTCGGCGCACGTTCCGACCGAGGCGACGTTCTGCATCGCATAGCTCAGCGCTGCGTTCTGCCACTCGTCGTCGACCGTCGAGGTGCCGTCGGACGCGACGACTGCCATGTAGCCCGCGTCGGCGGCGTGGCGCGCCGTGTGCTCGATCGACATATTCGTCCAGGCGCCCGTGATGATCAGCGTCTCGACGCCGAGCCCACGCAGCAGGATGTCGAGCCGCGTCTCGTAGAAGCCGTTCATGCGCATCTTCTCGACGACGTGATCGCCGTCCTGCGGCTCGAGGCCGTCCACCGGTGCGGCGCCCCACGAGCCGCGCACGAGCGCATTCGCGTCCTTCACGCCCTGGAAGAGTGGCGCATTCTGCTTCAGGCCGGGCGCGCCCTGCTCGACGATGTACCAGACGTGGATCACCGGGACGCCGGCCTTGCGCGCGGCGGCGGCGAGCCCCTTGACGTTCTCGACGACGTTCTGGCTCGTCGCGTGCGCGGGCGCGCCCGAGTCGGCGAATGCGCCGCCTTCGATGATCACGTCGTTCTGGAGATCCTGGATGATCATTGCGGCGGCTTTCGGGTCGATCCGATCCATCTCCGCTCCTCTCCTAACTCATGTAGCCGAGCCGGTTGCCCGCGACCTTCATGCGCACGCGGTAGACCGACGTCGAGGACGGGATGTAGAGCGTCTGCCAGTCGGCGTCGCCCCAGTTGACGTTGCCGACACTCTCGGGCACGCCGATCGTGCCGAGGTGCTCGCCGTCCGGCGCGAAGACCCACACGCCCTCGGGCCCGGTGACGTAGACGTTGCCGTGCTCGTCGAGCTTCATGCCGTCGACGAGCCCGCCCTTCGCGAGGTCGCCGTCGCCGATGTTCTCGGCAAACACGCGCCCGTTGCGGAGCTGGTGGTCGGGACCGACGTCGAAGACGCGGATGTGCGCGTGCACGGTGTCGTTGATGTAGAGCTGCGACTCGTCCGGCGTGAAGCAGAGCCCGTTCGGCTGCGCGAAGTCGTCGACGAGCAGCTGCAGGTCGCTGCCGTCCGGGGGCAGCCGGTAGACGCCCTGGAAGTCGAGATCCTGCTCGCGCTCGAGCCCGAAGCCGGGCATGCGCCCGTACGTCGGGTCGGTAAAGATGATCGAGCCGTCGCGCGCGACGATCACGTCGTTCGGGCTGTTCAGCTCCTTGTCGCCCCAGTGGGTGGCAATCGTCTCGCGCGTGCCGTCCGGGCGCTCGCGCACGACGGAGCTCGTGACGTGCTCGCAGACGATGAGGTTGTCGTCGTCGTCACGGGTCATGCCGTTGCATTTGTTGCTCGGGTCGCGCAGCACGGTGACGCCCTCGTCAGGGTGCCAGCGCCGCCGCTTGTCACCGGGCATGTCGCTGAAGTGGAGCGAGCCGTCCGCCATCCAGATCGGCCCCTCGGTGAACGTGAAGCCCGTCGCGATCTGCTCGACCTCGGCGTCCTCGTCGACGAGCATCCGCAGCTTCTCGGAATGCACTGCGATCGCCATGTGCCCTCCTTCGGAAAAGTCCGACGAACCTAACAGGTGCCGCGAGTCTGCAGCAACCAGGTTTCAACCTGGTTGCGGTCGTTCCGGAAAGACCGCAACCTGACCGAAGTCAGGTTGCCGAGTAGTCGATCTCCAGGAACTCCGTAACCTCGGGAAGCCAGCGCTCCTGCACGAAGCGGACGTGATCGGGATGCTCGTTGTAGGCCGTGTACGCCTCGGGGCCCGCGAACTCCATCGAGATGCCGAAGCGGTAGTCGTTCTTCGGGCTCGTCTCGCGCAGGATCTCGAACTCCTCGACGCCCGGGATCGCCGCGAGCTGCGCGGCCGTCGTCAGGAAGTTGCCTTCCTCGGCAGAGCCCTCTTCGTGCGAGAGCGTGAAGACGACGGTGTGGCGGATGCGGCCGAGACCGAGCTGCGACATGCCCCTACCTTCTCATGCCGCGTGCCGGCGCTCGATGCCACCCAGCACCCGGCCGAGGCTCTCGAGGCTTGCGACGTCGTGGCCCGAGAGGAACCGGTCGACGAACGGCAGCGCCGCGCGCATGCCGCCCGCGAGCGGCTCGTACTCGGCGTGCCCTTTCAGCGGGTTCACCCAGACGACCGCGAACGCCTGGCGCGCAAGCCGCTCCATCTGCGTGCCGGCGAGCTGCGCGTCGCCGCGCTCGCAGCCGTCCGAGAGGATCACGACGACCGCGCCGCGCGTCATCGAGCGGCGGCCCCACTCGTCGTTGTAGGCCTTCAGCGAAGCGCCGATGCGCGTACCGCCCGACCAGTCCTGCACCCGCGCCGCCGC
>JANMQZ010000047.1:0-2723 GCA_031370755.1 Actinomycetes bacterium | reverse complement strand
TCGCGAACGCCTACGACATGCCGTCGCCCCGCGTGCCCGGCGCGTGGACGAACGAGCCCGTCTCCCCCGCGCTCCTGGAGTGGCGGATCTCGCGGAACGGCCGTGCCGGCGCCTGGCACACGGCGGCCGACTTCCGCACCCAGATGCTCGACCGCAAGCTCTTCGACGCCATCTACGCACCGCCCACGCGCCAGAACCACAAGGGCGCAGCGGGCTACTACTGCTACTTCCTCGCGCACGAGTGGAAGCCGTCGGACGGCAGGTACCGCATTGAAGTTGCCGCGTCCGACACGCGCGAGAACCGCACAGTCGCCCACCTCGAGTTCAACGTGGTCGAGGGGCAGGTGCGGTCATGAGGCGCGTCGCGACCGCCCTTCTGCTGGCGACACTCGCGGGGCCGGCGAGCGCCGCGGCGGGCGAGGGCAAGTCGGTGCCGCCGCAGGCGATCGAAGGGTACGCGCTCGCCCGGAGCTACGCGCCCGGGCAGGTCGCGCGCATCGCGCTGCTCGGGCGCACGAGTGGCGCGCACGTGCGCGTGTTTCACGCGGGTCTCGAACGCTCGAACTCGATGCCCGCAAAAGAGCTGCTCGGGGCACCGGTGGCTGCGCACATCGCGCTCACGCCCCATGAAGCCCGCATCGACGTGGGATCGTGGCAGAGCGGCCTCTACTTCGCGCGGATCGTGTCCAGCGCCGGCCACGCGTACGCGCCGTTCATCGTGCGCCCGCGCACACTCGGCGAGCATCGCATCGCAGTCGTCCTGCCGACGAACACGTGGGCGGCGTACAACTTCCACGACGCGAACCGCGACGGAGTCGGCGACACCTGGTACGCCGATCCGAGGCTGAGCGTCGAGCTCGACCGCCCGTTCCAGGGCAACGGTGTGCCGCCGCACTTTGCGGCGTACGACCTCTTGTTCCTGCGCTGGCTTGCCCGCACCGGCAAGCAGGTCGACGTCCTGAGCGACGACGACCTCGAGCGCGTCCCGAGCGGAGCCGCACTCGCACGCGCGTACGACCTCGTCGTCTTCTCGGGCCACCATGAGTACGTCACGACGCACGAGTACGACGTCACCGAGGCGTATCGCAATCGCGGCGGCAACCTGCTCTTCCTTTCGGCGAACAACTTCTTCTACCGCGTCCTCCGCACGGGCACCGTCCTGCACCGCGTCGGCCGGTGGCGCGACATCGGGCGCCCGGAGGCCGCGCTCGTCGGCATCCAGTACCTCGACTGGAACCACGGGGAGTTCGGCAACGGCGCCTACGTCGTCCGCACGGCGAGGTGGCCTTTCACCGGCACCGGACTGCACGCCGGCTCGACCTTCGGCACGTACGGGATCGAGATCGACGCGCCGACGAAGGACTCGCCGCGAGGCCTACGCGTCCTCGCGACGGTGCCGAACCTCTTCGGCCGCGGACGGTCTGCGTTCATGACGTACTACACGACGCCGCGCGGCGCGAAGGTCTTCGCGGCGGGAACGATCAACTTCGGGGGCACGGCGCTCTGGCAGCCGGCGGCGGCGATTCTCGAGAACGTCTGGACCGAGCTTGCGACGCCGTAAGCGGTGGACTGCGACGGCAGCGGCGGCGGCGGCACTCGTGGCCGGTGCCGCCGGCGCCGTCGTCGCAGTCCACCAAGCGGGCCGGGACGTGCCCGGCTCGACGTCGACCGAGTACGTGACGACGATCCGTGCCCCGACGCTGCCGCGACAGTTCGCGTGGCCGCAATGGGGCCGCACGGCGGCGCGCACACGGTCGGCGCCCGGGCGGCTTCGGCCGCCGTATCGCGTCGACTGGGTCTTCCACGGCGGCAGCCTGCTCGAGTTCCCGCCCGCGCTCGCGAGCGGCCGCCTTTACCTGCCGACGTTCAACGGGCTGCTCGTCGCGCTGGACACGGCGACGGGGCGGCCGCTGTGGCGCTACGACTCGCACCGGTGCGCCTGGGCTTCGCCGGCGGTGTGGCGCGAGGTCGTGCTCCAGACGTTTCTCCTACGGCCGCCCGCGTGCCGGGCCGAGGGCGACGACCGGGGATCGCTCGACGCCTTCGACGCGCGGACCGGCGCGCTCCGCTGGAGCCGCGCACTGCCCGCCACCGAATCCTCGCCCCTCGCCGCGGGCGGGCTCGTCTGGATCGGCGACTGGTCGGGGGACGTGTCCGCCTTCGACGCGCGCTCGGGGCTGCTCCGCTGGCGCACGAGGCTCGACGGCGCCGTGAAGAGCTCGCCGGCGCTCGGAGGCGGCCGGCTCTTCGTCGGGACGTACGGCGGCCATCTCTACGCGCTCGATCCCTGGACGGGCAAGGAGCTCTGGCGCGCGTCGGTGCAGCGGCGGCTTCTGCACCCCGGACGGATCTATTCGACGCCCGCCGTCGCGCACGGCCGGGTCTATGTCGGCTCGACGGACGGCAAGGTCTATGCCTTCGGCGTGCGCAGCGGCAAGCTCCGCTGGTCGCACTCGACCGGCGGCTATGTCTACGGGTCGCCGGCGGTGTGGCGCGACCTCGTCCTCGTCGGCTCGTATGACGGTCACCTCTACGCGCTCGACACGGGAACGGGAGACGTTCGCTGGGCGTTCGACGCGCACGGTGCGATCTCCGGCGCCGCATCGGTCGTCGGTGACGTCGTCTATGTCTCGACGCTCGCGGAGCGGACGTTCGCGCTCACGACGGCAGGACGGGCGCTCTGGAGCTTTCCGGACGGGAAGTACAGCGCAGGCGTCGCCGAC
>JANMQZ010000038.1:0-3262 GCA_031370755.1 Actinomycetes bacterium | reverse complement strand
GACGCGCGCGGCTCGGTGCTCGTCACGTCGGCGGATCCGCGCGCGAAGCCGGCGCTGCGCTTCAACTACCTCTCGACCGCGCAGGACCGGCGCGAGTGGGTCGAGGCCGTGCGCGTCGCGCGGCGGATCCTCAACCAGCCGGCGTTCGACCCCTACAACGGCGGCGAGACGTCACCGGGGCCGGCGGTCGAGACGGACGAGCAGATCCTCGACTGGGTCGGGCGCGACGGCGAGACCGCGCTCCACCCGTCCTGCACGTGCCCGATGGGCACCGACGAGCTGTCCGTCGTGGATCCCGCGACGATGCGCGTGCACGGCGTCGACGGGCTGCGCGTCGTCGACGCCTCCGTCTTCCCGACTGTCCCGAACGGGAACATCTACGCGCCCGTGATGATGGTCGCCGAGAAGGCTGCCGACCTCATCGCCGGAAACGAGCAGCTCGCGCCTGCCGAGGTTGACTTCTATCGCCATGCTGAACGAGCTTCGAGTCGGTGAGTTTCTGGCGGCGCTCGGCGAGCGCACGCCGGCGCCGGCAAGCGGCGCCGCGACCGCGCTCACTGCTGCGCTCGCGGCAGCGTTGACCGAGCTCGCCGCGCGCTTTGCCGAGGACGACGAGGCAGTCGTGCGCGCGAAGGCGGCGACGATGCGTCTCGTCGAGCTCGCGGACGCGGATGCAGGGGCCTATGTGGCGTTCATGGCCGACCGGAACGACGAAACGCGGGCCCGGATCGTCGAGGTGCCGGAGGAGATCGCCGCCCTTGCCGACGAGGTCGCCGGGCTGGCGGCCTCCGTGCGGGCGCAGCTCTCGTCGAGTGTCGCGGGCGACGCGGAGGCAGCGATCGAGCTGGCGAAGACGGCCGCACGGGTCGCACGCCGCCTCGCGGAACTCAATCTGCCCCCTGCCTGAACCCCAATTCCGGCGCCGCGAGGACTCTTTTCCCCGCTAACGGGGATACTTTTCATGATGTCAACAGCACGCCGCGCGGGCTCCTCTCGCGGCAATCCGAGCTCCTTCATCCTGCGGCGCGTGCTCCCGCTCTTGGTGGTGGTCGCCCTGGTCACGGGCTGGCTCCGCTTCATCGCCACCGAGACCGGGCTCGTCTCCGACTTCACGGGCGTCGCGGTCATGACGGTCTTCTCGATCGTCACGTTCGCCGGCCTTGCCGTGTGGGCCGCGCGCGAGCTCCGCGTCGCGGCTGGGCGGCGCGAGTCCGACCGGGACGCGCTCTATCGCCGGCTCGCCAACAACATGCCCGATGCGGCCGTGTTCCTCTTCGACCACGAGCTCCGCTACATCCTCGCCGAGGGCCAGAGCCTCCACCTCGACCCCTCGAAGCTCGAGGGCCGCACGATCTGGGAGGCGCTCGACCCGGAGACCGCGGCAGCGATCGAGCCGGCCTACCGCGCTGCGCTCGAGGGAGAGACGTCGGAGTTCGAGCTCGAGTTCGGCCTGAACTGGTACCTCGTCACGGTCGCGCCGACGTTCGAGGACGGCGAGATCGTCGGCGGCCTCGCCTATGCAGCGCAGATCACTCACCGGAAGCGCCTCGAGGAGCAGCTGCACCAGTCGCAGAAGCTCGAGGCGGTCGGAGCCCTCGCGGGCGGCATCGCGCACGACTTCAACAACCTGCTGACGGTCGTCTCCGGGTACGCGGCGCTCGCGCTCCGCACGATTCCGGCGAACGATCCGGCGCGCTTCGGGATCGAGCAGATCACCGTCTCGGCGAAGCGCGCGGCGCTGCTGACGCAGCAGTTGCTCGCGTTCAGCCGGCGGCAGTTCCTCGTGCCCCGCGCGGTGAACGTGAGTGACGCCGTCGAGGAGATCGTGCCGATGCTTGAGATGCTCATCGAAGACCGGATCGAGCTCGTCGTCGATCTCGCGCCGGACCTGCCGCTCGTCATGTTCGACCCCGGGCGGCTCGAGCAGGTGCTTGTGAACCTTGCGGTCAACGCGCGCGACGCCATCGCGGACGCCGGGACGATCACGATCGAGACGAACGAGGTGATGCTCGACGAGGAGTACGCGGTCACGCATGCGGGGGTGCAGAGTGGGCTGTACGTCGCCCTCGTCGTCTCCGACACCGGCGTCGGAATGGACGAGCAGACGCGTGCCCGGGTCTTCGAGCCGTTCTTCACCACGAAGCAGGCGATCCACGGCTCGGGGCTCGGTCTGTCGACCGTGCACGGGATCGTGGCGCAGAGCGGCGGCAACGTGTGGCTCTACTCGGAGCCCGGTCACGGCACGACGTTCAAGATCTACCTGCCGGTGGCGATCGATCCGGAGGCACGCGAGGCCGGATCGCCGGCGCTCATTGCTCCGCCCGCGTTCGCCGGCGGCACGATCCTCGTCGTCGAGGATCACCCGGCCGTGCGAGCACTCACCGTGCGCGTTCTTCGCGACGCCGGCTACGACGTCGTGGAGGCCTCGTTCGTCGACGAAGCCACCGACGTGCTGAGCAGAACGCCCGTCGACGTCGTCCTCACCGACCTCGTGATGCCCGGCGGGACGGGGGAGCGCCTCGCCGGCTGCGTCGACGAGCGCGGCTCGGCACCGAGTCTCGTCTTCATGTCCGGCTACACGGAGGCGTCGATCACCCGTGACGACCTGCTGACCGGCGGCGCGGGCTTCCTCGAGAAGCCGTTCACGCCCGACCGCCTGCTCGCCGTCGTCGCCGAGGCGCGCGCGGGCAGCCCGGGGCTCCCCGCCCTGGTCTAGCCGACGCGCTCGAGCTTGCTCTCGAGCACGGTGCGCGGACCGTCCTCGAAGGCGACGAGCGCCTTCGGCGGGTCGAGGCGGTAGAAGCCGACGACGCGGCCCTCGGCTCCGGCGGGGACGCTCTCGTGGAGCGCCGTCACGCGCACGGAGTCGCCGACTCCGAGCTCGGACAGTGTTTCTGGCGGCAGGGTGATCATCGTCTCCTGCTGACTATCGTCCACAGAAGGCAACACGGCGCTCCCACGGACGCGTGATCTGCGATCCCCGATCTGGAGGATGGCACGCCTACGGAGAAACGGGACGGGAGAAGCGACTAGCCGGCGCGGCGGGCGAGGTACTCGAAGCCGCGGGCGACCGCGAGACCGCCGCGCGTGACGCCGACATACGTGAGGAGGCTGCCGCTGAGGAGGTTCATGAGGTGGGCCACAGGTGGATCATCGCCGACGAGCCGTCGGTTCATCTATGCCTGAGGCGGTGGTTCAGTCGGACGGTTCACTCCGTGGCTCGGAGCGCCGAGTGAGCTGCGGGACAGGGATTCGAACCCCA
>JANMQZ010000034.1:0-1739 GCA_031370755.1 Actinomycetes bacterium | reverse complement strand
GGCGCCGACGCGGTCCTCATCCTGCTCCGCGACGTTGACGATCAGCGCGCGGCTGCCTTGATGACGTACGCGCACGAACTCGGCCTCGAGACGCTCGTCGAGGCGCACGACGCCGAAGAGCTGCAACGCGCGGTCGGCCTCGGCGCGGAAGTTATCGGCGTCAACGCACGCGACCTCTCGACGTTCGAGATCGACCGAGGCGCCCAGTTGGACCTGATCGCCCACATGAAGGCACACGATGGAGTGATCGTCGCGGAGAGCGGCGTGCACTCGCGTGCTCAGGGCGCTGCCGCCGAGCTCGCCGGCGCCGATGCGATTCTCATCGGCTCGGCGCTCATGCGCGCAGAGGATCCTGCGGCGCGACTCCGCGACATCCTTTCGCGTCCACTCGTGAAGGTCTGCGGGCTCACCCGTCGCGAAGACGTCGACGCGGCCGTCGAGGCGGGCGCCGACATGCTCGGCTTCATCCTCGCGGAGGAGAGCCCGCGCCGCGCGCGCGAGGTGCTGTCCGTTCCGGAAGATCGCCTCAGCGTTGCCGTGTTCGTGGGCGAGGCAGAGGAGGCGGGATCCGATCTCGTCCAACTCTACGGTCACGAGGAAGGTCGCGTCCGCGGGCGCGACGCGGTGCTCTTACGCGAAGGGAAAACCGTCGCGCATGTCGTCGACCTCCCCTGGGAAGAGCAGGATCCGCTGCACCTCCAGCGAGCGGCAGTGACCACGGGGCGGGTGATGCTCGCCGGCCGGCTCGGGCCCGACAACGTCCGCGAAGCGGTTCGGGCCGTCCGCCCCTGGGCCGTCGACGCAGCGTCGAAGCTCGAAGCGAAGCCGGGGATCAAGGATCACGACAAGGTGCGCGCATTCGTCGAGGCGGCACGTTGATGTCCACGCCCGGGCTGTACGGAACGTACGGCGGGCGTTACGTCCCGGAGACGCTGATTCCCGCGCTCGACGAGCTGGAGGCAGGCTGGCGCAGCGCGCAGGCGGACAAGTCGTTCCACGCAGAGCTCGACGAGCTCGGCCGCACCTTCGGCGGCCGGCCGACACCGCTTACACGAGCCCAACGATTTGCGCCGGGCAAGCGCCTCTATCTGAAGCGGGAGGATCTGCTGCACACGGGAGCGCACAAGCTCAACAACGCCCTCGGCCAAGCGGTGCTCGCGCGCCGCCTCGGCAAGCGCCGCATCGTCGCAGAGACCGGTGCGGGACAGCATGGAGTCGCAACGGCGACGGTGTGCGCGCGCTTCGGCCTCGAGTGCGTCGTCTACATGGGCGAGGAGGACATGCGGCGCCAGCGCCCCAACGTCGAGCGCATGAACCTGCTGGGCGCCGAGGTTCGACCCGTCGACTTCGGCACGCGGACGCTCAAGGAGGCGACGAGCGAGGCGATTCGCGATTGGATCACGAACGTCGAGACGACGCACTATCTGATCGGCTCGTGCGTCGGCCCTGCCCCTTATCCGGAGATCGTGCGCGAGCTGCAGGCCGTGATCGGCCGCGAGGCGCGCGAGCAGTTCCGCGAGGCTGAGAGTCAGCTGCCGGAGGTCGTCATTGCCTGCGTCGGCGGCGGCTCGAACGCGATCGGCATCTTCCACGGCTTCGTCGCCGACGAGGACGTGCGGCTCATCGGCGTCGAGGCGGCCGGCGCCGCGTCGCTCGGCACGGGTCGCGTGGGCGTGCTGCACGGGGCGCGCTCGTCGATCCTCGCCGACGACGACGGGCAGATCCTCGACGCGCACTCG
>JANMQZ010000014.1:0-2886 GCA_031370755.1 Actinomycetes bacterium | reverse complement strand
GGGCCCGACTCGACGGTCGCGCCGACACGCAGCTGCGACGGAGCGAGGATGTAGGCCTTCGCGCCGTCCGCGTAATGGAGCAGCGCGATGCGTGCCGACCGGTTCGGGTCGTACTCGATCGCAGCCACCTTCGCGGGAATGCCGTCCTTCAGGCGCTTGAAGTCGATGATGCGGTAGCGGCGCTTGTGGCCGCCGCCCTGGTGGCGCGTCGTGATGCGGCCGTTGTTGTTGCGGCCGCCCCTCTTCGTCACCGGCTCGAGCAGGCTCTTCTCGGGCTTCGTCTTCGTGATCTCCTCGAACGTGGAGACCGACATGAAGCGGCGGCCCGGCGAGGTCGGTTTGTATCGGCGGATCGGCATGACTTAGAGCTGAGCCCCCTCGAAGATCTCGATCGTGTCGCCCTTGCGCAACTGGACGACGGCTTTCTTCCAGCCCGGCTTGATGCCGCGGATCGCGCCGCGACGCTTCGGCTTCGGCTGCACCTTGAGGATGTTGACGCGCTCGACCTTGACGTCGAACATCTGCTCGACCGCCTGGCGAACCTGCGTCTTGTGCGCATCCTTGTGCACCTGGAACGTGTACTGGTTGGTCGCGATCCCCTGGTAGCTCTTCTCGGAGATGACGGGGCGGATCAGCACTTCCGACGGATGCAGGCTCATGAGGCCCTCCCCTGCACGGCATCGAGCGCCGCTTGGGTCACGACGAGCGAGCGCGCCCAGACGACCTGCGTCACCTCGAGCTCCGACGGGACGGTGACCAGCACGCGGTCGAGGTTGCGGAACGACTTCGCCATCGCGACCTCGCCCTCGCTGACGACGATGAGCGTCGGCGAATCCTTGCCCCAGTCGGCGAGCAGCTTGGCTGCTTGCTGGGTAGACGGAGCTTCGAACGCGTCGACGAGGCCGATCGTGCCCGCCTGAGCGTGGTCGCTCAGTGCAGAGCGCAGCGCGGCCTTCAAAGCTTTCTTGTTCACCTTCACGTCGAAGTCGGCCGGGCTCTTCGCGAACGCGACGCCGCCGCCCGTGAACTGCGGCGCGCGGATCGTGCCCTGGCGGGCGCGGCCGGTGCCCTTCTGGCGCCACGGCTTGGCGCGACCGCCCGAGACGAGGCCGCGGCTCTTCGCCGCGCGCGTCCCTTGACGCTTCGCGTTCTGCTCTGCGCGCACCGCTTCGTGCACGAGGTGCGCCTTGACCTCGGCGCCGAAGATCGCCTCGTCGAGCGAGACGTCCTTCTTCGCACCGCCCAGCAACGGAGCTTTGGGCGCCGCCATTACGACATCTCCCGAATCTCGACGATGCCGTTCTTCGGGCCGGGGACTGCGCCCTTGACGAGCAACAGGTTGCGCTCCGCATCGATCGAGTGGATCGAGAGGCCGACCTGCGTCACGCGCCGGGCGCCCATCTGACCCGCCATCTTCTGGCCCTTGAACACGCGCGACGGCGTCGCGCTTGCGCCGATCGAGCCCGGCTTGCGAACGTTGTGCGAGCCGTGCGACTTCGGGCCGCTGTGGAAGCGGTGGCGCTTGATCGTTCCCTGGAAGCCCTTGCCGATGCCGATGCCCGCGACCTTCACCTTGTCGCCCGGCTGGAAGATCTCGACCGTGACGCTCTCGCCCTGCACCGCGTCCGAGAAGTGGCCGCGGAACTCGATCAGATGGCGGTACGCACCGTCGACGCCGTTCTTCGCGAGATGACCGCGCTCGGGCTTCGAGATCTTGCGGTCAGCGACGTGCTCGAACGCGAGCTGCACGGCCTCGTAGCCGTCGGCGTCCGGCGTGCGCACGGCGACGACCGGGCAGGGGCCCGCTTCGATGACGGTGACCGAGGTGACGACGCCGCTCTCGTCGTCGAAGACCTGTGTCATGCCCAGCTTTCTGCCCACGATCCCCTTCATCGCTACAGCTTGATCTCGATGTCGACGCCGGCCGGCAGGTCGAGCCGCATGAGCGAGTCGACCGTCTTCGGCGTCGGCGAATGGATGTCGATCAGCCGCTTGTGCGTCCGGATCTCGAAGTGCTCGCGCGAGTCCTTGTCCTTGAACGGGGACCGGATCACGCAGTACACGTTCTTCTCCGTCGGCAGCGGCACGGGACCGGTGATGGTGGCGCCGGTGCGCTGGGCCGTGTCCACGATGTCGCGCGCAGACTTGTCCACCTGTTGGTGGTCATAGCCCTTCAGTCGAATGCGGATCTTCTGCTGTGGCACCGGCGCCTCCTTTCACCTAGTCGTCGTTGACGTTCTTATTTGATGATCTCGGTGACGACGCCCGCACCCACGGTGCGGCCGCCCTCGCGGATCGCGAAGCGGAGACCCTGGTCCATGGCGATCGGCTGGATCAGCTCGATCTCCATGTTCGTGTTGTCGCCCGGCATGACCATCTCCTGGCCCTCCGGGAGCTTGACCGCGCCGGTCACGTCCGTCGTGCGGAAGTAGAACTGCGGGCGGTAGTTGTTGAAGAACGGCGTGTGACGGCCGCCTTCGTCCTTCGACAGCACGTAGACCTCGGCCTTGAAGTGCGTGTGCGGCGTGATCGAGCCCGGCTTTGCGATCACCTGTCCGCGCTCCACCTCTTCGCGCTTCGTGCCGCGGAGCAGCAGGCCTGCGTTGTCGCCGGCCTGGGCGTAGTCGAGCGTCTTCTGGAACATCTCGAGCCCGGTGACGACGGTCTTCGCGACCTCCGGGTGGATGCCGATGATCTCGACCTCGGTGCCGACCTGGATCTTGCCCTGCTCGATGCGGCCGGTCACGACGGTGCCGCGGCCGGTGATCGTGAAGACATCCTCAATCGGCATCAGGAACGGCTTGTCGACGTCGCGCGTCGGGGTCGGGATGTAGCTGTCGACCGCGTCCATCAGCTGGAAGATGCACTTCGACGCCGGGTCGTTCG
>JANMQZ010000332.1:0-3466 GCA_031370755.1 Actinomycetes bacterium | reverse complement strand
TAGGCACACTGTCGCGCATGTGCGGGATCTGCGGACTCTATTCGCCGTCGATCGAGCCGCAGCCTGCGCTCGTCGACGAGATGCGCGCGCGGATCCGCCACCGGGGGCCCGACCAGGGCTCGACAGACGCTTTCGGCCCATGCGTCCTCGGCCACCAGCGGCTCCAGGTGCTCGATCCGGAACTCGGCTACCAGCCGGTGGCGAACGAGCGCGGCGACGTCACAGCCGTCTTCAACGGCGAGCTTTACAACTTCGCCGAGCTGCGCGCGGGCCTCTCCGGACACGAGGTGCGCGGCCGCGGCGACACGCCGGTCATCCCGCATCTCTACGAGGAGCACGGGGTGCGGTTCGTCGAGCACCTTGAAGGAATGTTCGCGATCGCGCTCTGGGACGCGTCGCGCCGGCGGCTCGTGCTCGCACGCGACCGCCTCGGCAAGAAGCCGCTCGTGTGGACACGGCTCGCCGACGGGACCTTTGCGTTCGCATCGGAGCTGAAGGCGTTCCACGGACTGCCCGGTTTCCGCGCCGAGCCCGACCTCGGCGCTCTCGACGCGTATCTCGCGCTCGGCTACGTGCCGGGAACGCGCACCGGCCTCCTCGGGGTGCAGCGGCTCGAGCCCGGCTCGCTGCTCGTTGTCGAGAACGGCCGCGAGCACGTCGAGCGCTACTGGGAGCCGCACGTCGAGCACGAGGTCGCAAGCGACGAAGAGTGGCTCGAGCGCGTGCGCGCCGAGGTGACTGCCGCAGTACGGAAGCGGCTCGCGTCCGACGTTCCGCTCGGGGCGCTCCTCTCGGGCGGCATCGACTCCGCGATCGTCGTCGCGCTCATGGCTGACGCGTCATCCGAGCCCGTGCGGACGTTCACCGTTGGCTTCGCCGACGCGGCGTACGACGAGCGCGCATACGCACGCGCGGTGGCCGACCGCTACGGCACGCGCCACGAAGAGATCGTGCTCGACCCGGACGCGGCGGCAACGCTGCCCCGCCTTGCGGCAGCGTTCGACGAGCCGCTCGGCGACGAAGCGGCGCTGCCGCTCTTCCTCATCTGCGAGGCGGCACGTCACGAGGTGACGGTCGCGCTCGTCGGGGACGGCGGCGACGAGTCGTTTGCGGGCTACGAGCGCTACGCCGCGATGGGCCTCGCCGACCGCGTGCCTGCGGCGGCGGCGCGGGCGGGCTCGCGGCTCCTGGGCGCGCTCCCGTCTGCAAGACGCGAGCGGCGCTCGACGACGTACCGCGCCGCGCGCTTCCTCGACGCTGCCGCGGTGCCACGCGCGGAACGCTACGGCCGGCTGATGCAGGTGCTGTCGCTCGAGCAGCGGGCCGAGCTGTGGACGGACGATGCGCGGACCGAGATCGGCGCGCTCGCGTCGCCGGGGCTCCTGCTTGGCGCGCCCCCGGCCGGCGGCATCGCCGGGCTGCAGGCGCTCGATGTGCGCACCTACCTGCCAGGCGACCTGTTGCCGAAGTCCGACATCGCGTCGATGGCGCACTCGCTCGAGCTGCGCTCGCCACTCCTCGACCATCGCGTGGTCGAGCTCGGGTTGGCGCTGCCCGATCGACTGAAGCAGCGCGGGCGCGAGGGCAAGGTCGCACTGCGCCGCGCATTTGCCGAGGAGTTGCCGGATCTCGTCGCAGCGCGGGGCAAGTCGGGACTCGGGCTGCCCCTCGCCGCGTGGTTCCGTGGCGACCTCAAGCCGCTCGCGCACGACGTGCTGCTCGACGACCGAGCTCGTGCGCGCGGCTGGCTGCGGACCGACGCCGTCGAGCGCCTGCTCGGCGAGCACGGGGCGGAGCACGCGGATCACGGGCATCGTCTCTGGACGCTCGTGATGCTCGAGCTCTGGCAGCGCGCACACGTCGACGCGCCGGTGACGACCGCCGTCGCGTGAGACGCCGCACCGCCTACACCGCACTCGCGCTCGTGTGCACGGTGCCGCGACTCGGCGTTCTCTTGCACGAGCGCGAAGCGATCACGGCGAACTTCACCGAGAAGAGCGACACGATCGCGCGCATGTTCGTCGACCACGGGACCTTCGGCTTCGTGCCGGGTGCGCCGTCTGCGTACACACAGCCGCTCTACGCCTGGTTCCTCATTCCGATCTACTGGATCTTCGGCGCGACCTGGTGGTCGGTCGGCACGGCGCAGATCCTCGTCGCGATCGCGACCGCGTGGCTCGTCTACGAGATCGGGTCACGCATTCTCTGCCGGCGGGCGGGCCTCGTCGCAGCTGCGATCGCGACGCTGAATCCGTATCTCGTGTGGCACGACGTACACGTCAACCGCGAGATCGTCGACCAGCTCGTTGCAGCGGCACTCGTGCTGCTCACTATCCTCGTCGTCGAGCGGCCGACCCGGTGGCGCGCGGTGCTGCTCGGAGCAGTCTCGGGCATCTCGATGCTCGGCAACACGCGCCTCGTCTTCCTGCCGATCCTCTGCGCGCTCTACGTCGCCTGGCGCCTGCCTCGTACTCGCGCAACCGCTCTCGTCGCCGCCCTCGTGCTCGCGGGCGCTGCGGTCGCGGTCGCGCCCTGGCTCGTCCGGAACGAGGTGAGCGTCGGCTGCTTCACGCTCACGACTGACGGCCGGGCGATGTGGAAGGCGAACAACACCCGCACGTACCACCTCCTGAGCACGGGCCAGTGGATCGACAACATCGGCCGGCACCCGCCGCGACCCCCGGCGCCGGGCCGGGTGACGCCGGAGGAGGCGAACGGCATCTGGCTGCGCAACGGAAACGCGCTCCACCCCGACGAGTGCCTCGAGATGCGGTTCTATCAGCACCTCGCGATCGAGTACTGGCGTCAGCACCCCGGGGACAAGACAAAGCTCGCCGCGCTCTCGGCGAAGGTGCTTTGGCAGCCGAACGCCCTCGAGACAGTCGACCGCAACGGCGCCGGCGGACAACTCGACATCGGCCGCCGGGTGATCGAGCCCGCGTACATGTGGACGCTGTACGCACTGGCGTTGATCGGCCTCTTCCTCGCGCCACGTGCGTTCGTCGCGCTTGCGCTGCTCTTGCTCGCGTATCAGACGGCGGCTGCGCTGGTCTTCGTCGGCGCGACGCGGTACCGCGGCGCGTGGGCCTTCCTGCTCGCGCTGCTCGTCGCTGCAACGATCGAGCACGGCATCCAGCGGTTTCGCACACGATGAGGGTTCTCCACGTGCATCGCATCCGCGGCATCGGCGGCTCGGAGCGCCACCTGCTCACCCTGCTGCCCGCGCTTGTCGAGCGCGGCGTCGAGCCCATGCTCGTGGGCCTCGATGATCCCCACTGGGAAGCCGCCGACTTCTACGGGGCGCTGCGCGTGCCATCCGTGCGAGTCCGTTCGCCTCGCGACATCGACCCGCTGCTGCTCGCGCGTCTCGTGCGCGAGCTCCGGGCCGACGTCGTGCACACCCATCTCGTGCATGCCGATGTCTACGGTGGCGTCGCGGCGAAGCTGCGCGGCTCCCGACTCGTTT
>JANMQZ010000320.1:0-7407 GCA_031370755.1 Actinomycetes bacterium | reverse complement strand
GTGAGCGCTGCGGTCATCCCCCATCCGAGGGGTCGCACACGCCGCGCATCGACGCCGTTCAGGTGCCGGCCGAGCAGCCGTGCGGCGCGCAGCCGCAGGTAGACGTAGCGGAGAAAGACGCAGAAGAGCAGCAGGCCGACGAGCCCCGTCTCGACGATCAGCGCGACCCAGAACGAGTGCGGTCCCCAGTTCGTCTTGCCGGTCACGAATTCGTAGTAGACGGAGAACGTATTCAACCCGAGGCCGAGCAGCGGGTGCGAATGGATGATCTGCGGGATGAAGTCGTAGACCGCGAAGTGCGCCGAGCTCGACGCGCCGCCGGTCTGCACCCGCGACCGCAGCACGACCGAGAAGTAGTGCCACCGCGAATAGAGCACGTACGCGAGCAGGAGCGCGACGCCGGCGAGCGGAGCGAGCAGCGCGCGCGACCAGAGGAACCGCCGGTACGGCAGCGCGAGCACGAGCAAGCCGACGCCGAGTCCGAGGAGACCGCTGCGCGAGAGCGTCGAGAGCAGGACGACGAGCATGAAGCCGAGCGTCACGGCGAGCCACTTCTTCCAGGGGTGCCCGCGCTCGAGCCGCAGGTAGACCGGCAGCAGCACGAGGAGCGGCACGATCAACATGATCCCGAGATGGTTCGGATCGCCCGTCAAAGCGTTCGGCCGGTAGACGCTCGAACCGCCGACCGAGCCGTAGACGTTGATCGAGCTCGCGCCGCCGGTGAGCGGTGAGAGCACTGTCTTGTCGAGGTTGTGCCCCGCCTTCGCCGACAGGAGCTGCAACACGCCGTACACGCAGTTCGCGACGAGCCCCGCGCTGAACCAGCCGAGCGAGCGCCAGTAGAACCGGCGGCCGCGTTGCACGAGGTACGACACCGACGCCGCGAGGAACAGGAAGTGCAGGACGAACTTCACCATCCCTTTCGTGAACTGGTCGAGGCTCTGCTTCGTCTCGATGTTGAAGAAGCCGAGCAGGTAGACGAGCAGGAACGCCGCGAAGAACGCGAGCACGATCGCGGTCGTGCGCGGCACCGGGCCGCGGCTCGTCAGCGCGAACGCGAGCAGGAACAGCACGGTGAGCACGTCGGCGACGCCGAGGTCGCCGCCCAGGTTCCAGTGCACCTTCTCGAACGTGACGCAGAAGAGAGTCGCGAGCAGCAGCCCGCCGGTGACGCGCGAGCTCGCGACCGTGCGCGCAACCGGGACCGACACCGCGCTCACGCGAGCCCCTTCAGCAGCTCCGCCAGCTCCTCGACGCGCGTTGCCCGCGACAGCTTGTCACGCCACTCCTGCGAGAGCGGCGTCCCGTCGAGCCGGCCCGCACGCCATTGCGCGTGCAGCTCGACGAGCGCGGCGCGGATGCCGTCGACGTCCTCCGGTGCTGCGACGACGCCGGCGCCGGTGTCGCGCACGAGCTGCGCGGCGGCGCCGTCGGGCGGGACGACGGCGAGCACGGGCCGTTCGGCCGCGAGATACTCGAAGACCTTCCCCGAGAGGATGCCGCGCCCACGGCCGCCCGCCTCCGGGATGAGCAGCAGGAGCGCGTCCGAGTCGCGCTGCATGCGCAGCGACTCGCGGCGCGGCACGTGCTCGATCAGCTCGACGCGGTCGGCGAGGCCGAGACCCTCCATGAACTCGCGGTCGCCGGGCCGAAAGTCGCCGAGGAAGCGCACCGTGACGTCGTCGAGCCCGGACGCGGCGAGCGCCTGCAGGAACGGCTTCGGATCGCGCTTGCCGAAGAACGAGCCGGCGTGGGTGAGCCGGAAGCGGTCGCCCCGCGTGTACGTGAGGCCGGCGAAGTCGTCGAAGTCGCAGCCGTTCGGGATCGTGACGACGCGGCCGCGCGGCGAGAGGCCCCTCGTCTCCTCGGTGATCGCCTCGGCGGCGGTGACGATCGCGTCGGCCTGCCGCGCGACGAGATGCGCGATTCCCGCGCGCGCCTTCTGCTTCGCGCGCGCGCCGACGCCGTCGCTCGAGCGGTGGGCGTGCAACGCGAGCGAGTCGCGCAGGTCGGCAACCCACTTCGCACCTGTCGCGCGCTTCACGGCCGCGCCGATCAGGTGCACGGAGCCCGGCGGCGAGGTCGTCAGCACGACGTCGATGCCCTCCTGCCGCGCGATCGAGATCGCCTTCGGGATCGCGGTCGCGTTCCAGGTCACGTTCTCGTCGGGCACGAGCAGGCGGCGGCCGATCGCCGACGCGCGGAGCAGCGCGAGCTCCATGCCCGTGCGGCCGTGCTGCTCATCCGCGATCCGGCGCCCGCGCGGGCCGACGTAGCGCGCGCGATGCACCCACGCCTGCGTCGGCAGCGGCAGGTCGGCGTCCTCGTGCACCCACTTCGGATCGTCGGGCGCCAGCACGTGCGTCTCGATGCCGAGCGCCGGCAGATGGCTTGCGAACTTGAGCGGCCGCTGCACGCCGCCGCCGCCCGCAGGCGGAAAGTAGAGAGTGACAAGCAGGAGCTTCATGGGCGGTAGACGCGGAAGCGGTCGTCACGGTAGACGAGGCTCGCACCCGGCTGGATCCGCTGGTGTGCACGCAGCACGATCCACCCCGCGCCGTACTTCGCCGGGATCGCGAGGCTCCCCGTGTCGAGGAAGCGGAGCAGGTCGCTGCGGCGCGCCTGTGGGTCGTTCTGCTTCGTGTCGGCGACATGCGTCGGCGGCGCGGCCGCGACGTAGACGGGCACGTACGCCGAGATGCGGTAACTCGTCTCGAGGTCGGCGAAGACGACCGAGCGCTCGGGCACCTTCGCGCGGAGGAAGTCGACGAGGCCCGGAGTCAGGGCATAGCCGTCGGTACGCGGGCCGCGATCCCAGTGCGCGAAGCCGTACACGGCGACCGGCAGGACGAAGAGGAGCGCAGCCATGCCCGCCAGCCGGCCGTCCCGCTCGAACCGCCCGTGCAAGCGCGCGAGGACGATCGCCACGGCGATGCCGGCCAGCCCGCCGAAGAGCGCAATCCACGTCGCGAGCGGCGGCCCTCCTTCGTGCAGCCGCTTCGCGAAGTCGCCCGGATACTCGAGCTCGAGCACGAGTCCCGCGGCGAGCGCGACGGGGAGAACGAAGATCCGCAGCGCGCGGGTGAGCACCGCCGCGCCGCCTGCGAACGCGAACGCGAACGGGACGAAGCCGGCTGCGCGCCGCGACTGCGACAGCGACACGAGGTCGGAGAAGCGCGGAAACACGAGCGGCCAGAGCTCGAGCGCAAGCACGAGCACGGTGCCGCCGAGGACGAACGCGCTCCAGCGGCGGCGCGCGGCGAACGCCGCGAGTGGGACGAGGACGAGCGCCGCGACCGCGATCGCCCCGGTCCGCGCGGGCAGCCCCGGCGCGAGGTGGTAGCTCGTCGGCGAGCTCACGACGAGATCGGTGGCGTAGTTCCTGACGGCGCGGGCCCGCTCGGCCGCATCCGGGTTGTGCGAGCGCGTGTTGGCGACGATCGGCGCGAGCCAGGCGAAGACCGCGACGGCCGGCAGCCCGAACGACGCGAGCGCACCAGCACTCGCACGCAGGTCGACGCGGGTCGCGACCACGCGCACGAGTGCGAAGCCGACGAACGGCAGCGCGAGAAAGAGCGCGTAGGTCGGGTGCACGAACGCGAGGCCCATCCCTGCGGCCGCGAGCGTGACGCAGACACGCCACGAGGGCTCGCGCACGAAGCGGAAGAAGAGCGCGATCGCTGCGGGCACGAGCAGCTGCCGCGACGTCGTGCCCGGGAGCTCGAGCGACGTGTACGCGCCGCCACCCCCAGCCGCGAGCGCGATCATCCCCACCTGCGCGAGCAGCACGGCGAAGGCGAGCCACGACGAGCGGAACACCTGCCGCCCCATCTCGAAGGCGAGCAGCAGCGCGAGCGGGACGAGCAGGCTCGACTCGTGCAGCACGACGGCGGTCGGGTCGACGCCGCCGAGCCGAGCGATGAGCGCGAGCCAGCCGTGCCAGAGCGGGAAGGCGTAGCCAGGGTGCAGCCCGCCGTCCTTGAACTCGTCGACTGCGCGCAGCGAGAGCGAGCCGAAGTCGTCGAGCTTGCGCACGCGGCCGAGGTGGAAGAGCGCGTCGCCCTTTACGAGTCCCTCGATGCTCCAGAGCGCGATCCCGAGACCGATCCCGGCGATCGCAATGCTTGCTTTCGCGCGAGTTTCGGTCGTCGGCTTGTGGATGGCGACCGAACGACCGCGACCACGTTGAAACGTGGTCGCTATTGCGGCGACCGCGCCCGCAAGTAACACGAGCACCAGCGTGAGCGTGAGCGACGTGTGCACTGCGAAGGTCAGCGCGAGCGCCCCCGCGACGAGTGCGAGGGACCACGTGAACGCGGCGGCCCAGCTGCGGAGCCCGAGCACACGCGCGACGAGCCGCCCAGGTGCGAGCAGCACGAGCGTCGCCGCCGCGAGCCGGAGCCAGAGGCCGAAGCCGTGCTCCGGCAGGAGCCGCGCGATGCCGAGGAGCGGCAGCCCGACGAGCAGCAGCGTCATCGCGCGTCGCCGGACGCGAGCCACGCCGCGCCCTCCCGGTACATCCGGCCGCGCTCGCCGCGGTAGAGCACGCCGCGCACCCGCAAGGCGACGAGCAACAGCCTCCGCGCGCGCTCGGCGTACGCGTCGCCGCGATGCTTGCGGAGGAAGCGGAGCTGGCCGCGGAGGTTCTCGACGAAGAGCAGGCCCATGTGCGAGGCCGCGTAGACGTGGGTCGCGCCCGCGCCAGGGAAGAACACGACCTTCCACCCCGCCTCCCTGAAGCGGTACGCCCAGTCGGTCTCCTCGCTGAAGAGGAAGAACGCGTCGTCCGCCGGCCCGACCTGCTCGATCGCCGCGCGCCGGACGAGCCAGACCGCCCCCATCAGCACCTCGGCCTCCCGCACCTCGGCGTGGTCGAAGCCGGCCCCGTAGAACGCGTTGAGCGCCCCCGTGCGGGGCGCGAGCTTGCGCAGGAAGAGAAACTCCGTCGCGAGCCGCCAGAGCGTCGGAAAGCCGCGTACGGAGCGCTGGAGGCGGCCGTCCGGGAAGCGGAGCCGCGGCCCGACGACGGCCGCCTCCGGCCGGGCATCCGCGAACGCGACGAGCGCCTCGAGCGACCCCGGGTCGAGCCAGGCGTCGGCGTTCAGCAGGAGGACGTACCGGCCGGCCGTCCGCTCGACGCCCGTGTTCCAGCCGAAGGCGAGCCCGCGGTTCTCCTCCTCGACGAGCGCGACCTCCGGGAAGCGCTCGCGGACGAGCTCGAGCGTGCTGTCGGTCGAGCCGTGGTCGACGACGACCGTCTCGACGCCGCGCACGCTCTCGAGGCATTGCTCGAGCCACGGCATCGCGTTGTACGCGACGACGACGACCGACACGTCATTCATCGGCGCCGCAGCCCTTCCCGCAGCAGGATCCCGACCCCGGGCAGCGCGAGCGCGATCGTCACGACGAAGAAGAGAAAGCCCGTAGCGAACGCGCGGTCCGACCCGACGCCGAGCGAGCCGAGGAACGAGACGAAGAACGACTCGCGCACGGCAAGCCCGTTCACCGTGAACGGCACGAGCATGACGAGGAAGAGCAGCGGCCCCATCACGTAGTACGGCCGCGGCGAGAGGTCGACGCCGACAGCCTTGCCCGCCGCCCAGATCGCAAGCACGCGCACCGCCTGCACGACGAGCGTCAGCGCGAACATCGCGACGAGCAGCGGCAGGTCGCCCCGGAACGAGTGCACGGAGACGTACACGTCGCGGAGCGGCCGGTCGATGCGCAGCCACTTCAGCAGCGGCCGCACCCGCTGCAGCAGCGGATGCAGGCGGGTCGAGAAGAGCAGCACGCCGAGCATCGCGGCGCCGACCACAAACGCGAGCTCGACCCAGAGGTAGCCGCCCACGTCGTAGCGGCCGACCGCAAGCGCGAAGCCGACCGCCGCGAGGACGAGCGTCGCCGCGCCGCCGAGCGCACGCTCGAGCAGCACGGTCCCGGCGGCGGCCGCGCCTGCGCCCTGGTGGCGCCGCACGGTCTCGTAGATGCGCGAGGCGTCGCCGCCGAGCGCCGTCGGCAGCACCTGGCCCGCGGCGTACCCGACGAAGTACGTGCGCACGAGCCGCGCGAGCGAGTCGTGCACGCCGCGCGCCGCGAGCAGCCGCTGCCAGCGCCACGCCATCGGCCAGACCGAGCCGGCCATGATCGCGAGCGAGAGGAGCCACCAGCCCGGGTGCGCGCTCGCGAGCACGTGACCGGTGGTGCCGAGGTCGATCTTCGAGAGGATGTACCAGGTGCAGAGGCCGGTGACGAGAAGCGTCGCCGCCGCTTTCTTCACGCGACGGCCTCCACTCGTTGCGTCACGAACCGAATGTGCCGCAGCGCGCGGCTCGCTGCGTCGAGCGCCTCGTCCCGTGAGTCGCCGGTCGCGAGCACGGCGCCGGCTCGGTCGGAGGCGCGCCGGAGTGAGCGGAACACATGACCGGGCTTGCGGTAGACGCGGATGCCGCGCACGCCGTCGACGGCGTATGCCTCTTCCAGGCCGCGCACGGCCTGCAGCTCGCCCGGCGGCGCGACGAGGAAGCGCACGCATGCACCGCCGACGCCGGCCCGTGCCGCGAGCTCCTGCGCGTGCACGGTCTCACCGAGCGCGCACGAGACCGCGAGCGCGTTGAGGTCGACGCCGAGCGCGACACGGCAGAGCTCTGCGTCGTGCCCGCCGCCGACGCGGGCCGACACCTTTGCGAGCAGCGGCCCGTCGTCGCCGAGCAGTACCTGCACCGTTGTCGGGCCGTGCTCGATGCCGAGCGCGCGGGTCGCTGCAGCCGCCGTCTCGACCGCTGCGCCGACGTCGGCCGGCTCGAGGTCGGCGGGCCAGCGGTGCGCGAGCGGCACGCCGAACGCCGGCGGCGGCGCCTGCTCGCGGTCGGTGACCGTCAGCGGGATGAAGTGGCCGTCGAGCGAGAACGCGTTGACCGTGACGATGTCGCCGCCGACGAGCTCCTCGACGAGGCAGTACTCGCCGCGGGACTCGGCGAGCGCGACCGCGGCGGCGGCTGCGAGCTCGGCGCGGTCGCGCGCAAGCCCGACACCCCGCTCGCCCGCGCGATCCGGCGCTTCGATGACGACCGGGAAGCCGAGCTCCTCGGCGGCGCGCGAGACCTCCTCGAGCGAGCGGCAGACGAGCGAGCGCGGCTGGGCGATCCCCGCCGCCGCGAGCCGCTCGCGCTGCTTCAGCCTCGAGACCGCGAGGGACGCCGACTCCGGCGTCACGGGATGCGAGAGGCCGTGCCGTTCGGCGATGCGGGCTGCGAGCGCGACCGCGTGGTCGGTGCCCGGGGCGATCACGCCGTCGATCTCCTCGGCGCGCGCCAGCCGCTCGATCGCGGGCTCGTCCTCGATCGAGACGATCGCGCGCCGGTCGGCGTACCGGAAGCCGGGCGCCGACGGGTCGCGGTCGGCGACGAC
>JANMQZ010000306.1:0-8979 GCA_031370755.1 Actinomycetes bacterium | reverse complement strand
GGTTGTGATCAGGCGGCGGCTGCCGCAGGGAGGGCCGGGGTGTCGGCCTCGTCGCCGTGCTCGAGCTTCGGCAGCCATGAGAGCCACCGCGGCAAGTACCAATTCCACTCGCCGAGCAGCTTCATGGACGCCGGCAGGAGCACTGCGCGGACGATCGTCGCGTCGATGAGCACTGCGGCTGCGAGGCCGATGCCCATCTCCTTGAAGTCGAGGAACGGGAGCGTCGCGAAGATGCCGAACGCACCGACCATCACGAGTGCCGCACTCGACACCGTGCCGGCCGTCGTCTTGATGCCGTGCGCGACGGCGTCCTCGGTCGTCATTCCGCGATCGAACGCTTCGCGGATGCGGCTCAGGATGAACACGTGGTAGTCCATCGAGAGCCCGAACAGGATCACGAACATGAAGATCGGCAGCCACGAGGCGATGCCGCCGTTCGATTGGAAGTTGAGGATGTTCTCGCCCCAACCCCACTGGAAGATCGCGATCACGACGCCGTAGGCAGCGCCAACGGACAGCAGGTTCAGGACGACTGCCTTCGCCGCGATCACGATCGAGCGGAACGAGACGAGCAGGAGCAGGAACGCGAGCAGCAACACGAACCCGAACACGATCGGCGCGGAGTGCTTCATCGCCGAGTTCGAGTCGTACGATGCCGCCGTGTTGCCGGTGACGGCCCACTCGGTCTGCGGCAACGCGCCGAGGGTCGTCGGAAGCACGTCGTTCCGCAGCGTTGCGAGCGCGGCGTTCGACTTCTTGTCGACACCGCTCCCCGCGAGTGAGATCGTGATCCTCGCGACCGTGTGCGACCGGTTGACGTCGAGCTTGACCGGGCCGCGCATCTGGCCGGAGGCCAGAGCCTTGCCACGGAACGCGTTGTAGGCGTTTTTGAACTCGGCACTGTCGGTGCTCGGAGTCGTCACTGCGATCACCGCTGGCTGAGCGGTGCCGACGAACGCCTCCTGGATGCGGTCGAGCGTCTCGACCGTGGGAGCGTTGCGCGGCAGGCCGGTGAGACCCGACTGCGCGGTGTGCAGGTGCAGCACCGGCGCCGCCATCGCGAGGAGCACCGCGGCCGATGCGGCTGCAGCGATCACCGGGTGGCGGAGCGCGGGGTTCAGGATCTTCGCCCAGACGCGGTTCTCGCCGCCGGGGCGGCGGAGCCGGCCGAGGAACGGGATCCGGCCCTTCTCGACGCGGTCGCCGAGCTTCGCGAGCAGTGCGGGAAGCACCGTGAGCGAGCCGAGCATCGCGATCGCGACGACCATGATCGTGCCGACGCCGAACGAACGGAACGTGCGGTCGCCCGAGAAGAACAGCCCAGCCATCGCGGCCATAACCGTCAGCCCGGAGATGAGCACCGAGCGGCCCGACGTCGCAGCTGCGGCTTCGAGCGCGGCTCGGTGGCTGCGACCAGCGGCACGCTCTTCACGCTCACGCTTGAGATAGAAGAGCGCGTAGTCGACGCCGACGGCGAGACCGATCAGGAGGACGACCTCCGAGACCGACTGGTCCATCGGCATCAGCCGACTGGGGAGCGACAGGAGGCCGATCGTCGCGAGCACCGCGGTGAGCGCGAGCAGAAGCGGCACGCCTGCGGCCACGATCGAGCCGAACACGAGCACGAGGATGATCAGTGTCAGCGGGATCGAGCGGATTCCCACCTGTGCGAGCTGCTTGCTGAACATCGCGTTCAGCGCCTTGTTTGAGCTCGCGCTGCCGGCCTCGCCGATGTAGAGGCTCGGATGACGCTTCGCCACGGCCGCAGTGGCCGTCGTGATCGGGTCGATGTTCTTCTTCGCAACGGTGTCGTTGCCCTTCATGTCCCACCCGACGATCGCGGTGTGGCCGTCGGCGGAGACCTGATCGCCGTGAGCCGGATCGAGCGGCGAGCGGAAGTTCTTGATCGTCTTGAAGGGCGTGACCGTCCTGGTGACGTCCGCGATCGCAGCGCGGAATGCGCTGTCCTTGACCGTGAGCGTCTTGCTCTGGATCAGCACGAACTCCGTCTGCGAGTCCGTCTGGCCGAAGCCGGACTTCTTGAAGATCTCGTCGGCGCGGTGTGCCTGGCCGACGTTCGCGTCCTGCGTCGCGATCGTCTTCATCGGCAGCTGCGTTGCAATGCCGAAGGAGACGACGACGAATGCAAGCCAACCGAAGACTGCTGTCTTCCAGTGACTCGCACTCCAGCGACCCATGCGGGCCGCGATGTTGTTCGAGTGCTTCAGGGGGGACATTGGTGCCTTTCGGTCGGGGTGTGAAGCTCGCTACGAGCCTCGCAGCGGCGCGACCGATCGGATATGCGGGGGGCGCGAGTCTTGTGGTGCGGTTAGCCGCACCCGTCCCGAGCTACTGGCGCAGGTAGGTGAGCACCGCGAGCACGCGGCGGTGATCGTCCTGTGCGGCGGGAAGCCGCAGCTTGTTGAAGATGCTCGTCACGTGCTTCTCGACGGCGCGGAGCGTGACGACCATTCTTTCCGCGATCGCCTGGTTCGACCGGCCCTCCGCCATCAGCTCGAGCACCTCACGCTCACGCGGCGTCAGCTGCGAGACCGGGTCTTCGCCGCGGCGGCGGCCAACGAGCCGCGAGACGACCTCCGAGTCGAGCGCCGAGCCGCCGTCCGCGACGCGCTTCACCGCCGCGGCGAACTCCTTCACGTCCGAGACGCGGTCTTTGAGGAGGTAGCCGACGCCCTCGGCGTTCCCCTGGAGCAGCTCGAGCGCGTAGCCGGACTCGACGTGGGCGGAGAGGACGAGGACGCCCGTTCCGGGGTGCTTCTCGCGGATCTCCTTGGCCGCGACGAGCCCTTCGTCCGTGTGGGTCGGCGGCATGCGGATGTCGACGATCGCGACGTCCGGTGAATAGGAGCGGACCTTCAGCATCAGCTCGTCGGCGTTGCCCGCCTGGCCCACGATCTCGAAGCCGGCGTCCTCGAGCAGGCGCGCGATGCCCTCGCGCAGCAGCACCGAGTCGTCGGCGAGGACGATCCTCGTGCGGGCGCCGAGCCCGACCTCGGCGGCGTCGGCGCGCAGCGCCGGGAAGTCGGCTGCGCCGAGCTGGTGGAGCCGCTCCGGCGCGTCGACGCCCCGGAGGTGGTGCTCGCCGAGGTCGCGCAGGCCGATGCCGGAAACGAGGCCTGCGGTCGCCTGCGACACCAAAACCTGGCCGCCGTGACCCGCGGCGCAGATGCGCGCAGCGCGGTGCACGTCGAGCCCGACGTAGCCGCCGTCGATGCGGATCGGCTCGCCCGTGTGGATGCCGATGCGGATGCGAATGGCGCCGACCGGAGCCTGCTGGATCGCCTCGGCGGCGGCGAGCGCCTGCCCCGGGTCGCGGAAGGCGATCGAGAACTCGTCGCCGCGGCAGTCGATCTCCTCACCGTCGTGCGCCGCGAGCGCGGCGCGAACGGCTACCCGATGCTGCTCGAGCGCTGCCGCATAGCCGTCGCCGAGCTCCTGGACGAGCCGCGTCGAGCCCTCGATGTCGGTGAACAACAGGGTGACGCTCATGCGGGCGAGTCTATGCAGCGACGGCGTCGCGGACGAGCGTGCGACCGAGGTCGCGCTGCGCCGCGTAGGCATACGGGTGCTCGAACACGTCCATCGCGTTCCGCGCGCCGGCCTCGAGCTCGAACCAGTCGCCGTTGCGCCAGTCGTAGACCGAGACGCTCAGGCGGTTCGAATCGCTGTGCCAGAAGAGCGTGACTGCGACTCCGTCGTTCTCCCGATATGCGAGTTCCTTCTGCATGACAGCTCCTTGATGGGGTGCTGTCAGCTTCGAGGCCCGGACGTTACGGCGAAATGCGGCTAGCCAGCGTCCGAGGGTACGGGCTGCCGCACCCGTGCGAGCGGGATCGTCGCGAGCACGCGCGTGCCGGCGCCGCCAGGGCTCTCGACGACGAGCCGGCCGTTCAGCGCCTCGACGCGGTCCGAGAGCCCCCGCAGGCCGGAGCCCTGCGTGTCGTCCGCGCCGCCGACCCCGTTGTCGGCCACCTCGACGACGACCGCGTCGCCTGCCTGCGCGACCCGGACGGTGACCGCGCTCGCGTCCGCGTGCTTCGCGATGTTCGCGAGCGACTCGGAGACGACGTAGAAGATCGCCACCTCGACCGGCCCCGGCAGCCGCAGGTCGAGGTCGACCTCGAGCTCGACGGGGACGCTCGCGCGCTCGGCGAGCGTCTCGAGCGCCGGCGCGAGGCCGCGGTCGGTGAGGATCGCGGGATGGAGGCCGCGCGCGAGCTCGCGGAGCTCCTGGAGCGCGAGCGCGAGCTCCTCCCCGGCCCCACCGAGGATCGTGGCCGCGGCCTCGGGATCGACCCGGAGCTTGGACTCGGCGAGCCGGAGGGCGAGCGAAAGCGAGACGAGGCGCTGCTGCGCGCCGTCGTGGAGGTTCCGCTCGAGCCGCCGCCGCTCGGCGTCGGCCGCGTCGACGAGGCGCGAGCGTGACCGCCGCAGCTCTTCCTCGTCGCGCTTTCGCGCCGTGATGTCCATCGCGCAGATCAGGAAATGCTCCTTGCGGTAGCCGTCGAGCGACGTGGGCCACCACTCGACGATGATCTCGCCGCCGCCTGCGGCCCGCCAGGGCGTCTCGACCCGGGTCGTGCAGCCTGCCTCGACGGCGGCGAAGAACTCGCCGCGCGCGCCCTCGACCTCGTCCTCCGGCACGACGAGCTCCCAGAAAGGACGCCCGATCGCTGCGTCGTCGCCGACGCCGGTCGCCTCCTCGAAGGCCGTGTTCACGCCGCGCTCGGTGACGACGCCGTTCGGGTCGACGACGCAGAGGAGCGTGGGCGTCGAGTGCCCGACGAGGTCGAGAAAGTCCCGCTCCCGCCGCAGCTCCTCGGCATGGCGGACGCGCTCGCTGACGTCGACGCCGGTCAGCACGAGGCGGAGCACGCCCTGGCTGTCGTTCACCGGTGTCAGCGACCAGGCGACGTCGATCGCCCCGCCACCCGCGGCGCGGAAGAGATGCTGCTGCTCGCCGCTCGCGTTCGCGAGCACGCTCTCGCGGAACGCAGCCGCGTCCTCGGGCGCCGGGAAGATCTCCCAGACGAACCGGCCCCGCACGTTGTCAACCCCGTCGTCGTCGTCCCTGATCCCGCTCGCCCGCGCCATCGTGTCGTTGAAGCGAATGATCCGTCCGTCGAGATCGAGGACGCAGAAGAACGCGGGTGCCGCGTTGACGACGTCTCGCATGAAGTCGCGCTCGCGCTGGAGCTCGTCGAGACGCGCGCGGAGCTCCGCCTGGAGGCGGTTGCGGTGGAGTGCGAGCCGAGCTGCGACGCCAACGGCCTCGAGCAGCTCCGGCTCCTCGAACAGCGCGCGGTCGTGCACGATGACCGCGACAGGCTCGCCCGTCTCGCTCGCGATCATCGTCGCGATGCGATCGACGTCGTCACTTGGAACCTCGAAGGCCTTGCCGTCCGGATCGACGTAGCCGTGCCGCTCCTCGACCCAGGCGGCGAGCATGACTCCCGCATCGTTCAGCGCTCGCCGCAAGCCGTCCTGCGCTTCCTCGAGGCTGGCGGTCTCGCGCACGTCCAGCAGCAGTTGCGCGACACCACCCCGTGCGAGGCGGCTGCGAAGGAGCCCTGCGAGGAACCAGAACGGAACGCTCGCGAGCGTGATCAGGGCGATCGTGACGAGGACGTTCTTAACGCCCTGGTCGATCGGGCCGGCCGCAAAGCCCGCGGCGAGGAAGGTGAGCGCCGTCGCCCCGGTGAGGCCTATCGGCCGCAACACGCGCCGCGCCACCGGCGTCGCGGCGCGGTACCGCATCACCAGTAACCCCACGACCGTGGCGATCAGAGCCGCAGCGACGACATTCGTCGTCGTTTCCACCGCGCGGACCACGGCCGGCTCGTCCGCAACGAGGAGAACACTCTTCACGCACTTCGCGCAGGCTGCGTGCGGCGCGAACATGAGCGTCAGCAGGTTCGCGACGACCGCGAGGGCGTAGCCGCATGCGACGATCACACGATCGGCCTTCGTCGGCAGCCGGCCCGCAGGATAGCCAAGGACGAGTTGCACGAACGCCGCCAAGACGAGTGACCCGGTCGCGAAGCCGATCGCGGAGACGACCCCGTCGTTCGCGGCTGCGAGAAGAGCGAGGGACCAGGTGAAGCTGACCACGAGAAGCAGTCGGCCCGTGTTGTTCTCGGGCCGCCGCGTCCATGCGATCAGACCGCTTGCCGCAAAGGACAAGCCGACGACGAGGTTGATGACGATCCCGACGCCGCTCGGTCGCAGGTGGTGGCTGCCGAGCATCACGACGAGCGAGAACGCGGCGCCCGCAAGTGCGGCCGCACCCCACGCAAGGAGGACGCGGCGCTTGACGAACCAGCTCATTCGAGGAGCGACAAGAGAGCCGCCCCCGACAGCTCGGCTTTCGGTATGAAGCCTCGCGCCCCGCTGCGCTCGACGAGCGGGCCGAAGTCGGAGCCGTCGCGGCTCGAGACGAGGACGACCGCGGGCCCTCCGCCGCCGTTCGTCAGGCGGGCGGCGACCTCGAAGCCGTCGATGTCCGGGAGCTGCACGTCGAGGAGCACGAGCTGCGGCGAGAGCTCGGCGGCGGCGCGGAGCGCCGATTCACCGTCCTCGGCCTCGCCCACGACGACGAAGCCCTCGGCCTCGAGCAGCGCCCGGGCATTCGCCCGGAAGCTCGGGTGGTCGTCGACGATCAGAACGTTCACGTCGCATTGATCGTGGCAGACAGCAGGCACGGTGACCATACGGGTAACCGCACCATGCAAAGGCTGACGCCGCAGAGCGGCCGCAGGCTTGCGGCCGCGGTCGCCGCGGGCAGCGCCAGCATCGTCGTCGCCCAGGGGGTGGCTTTCGACGGAGGCGCCTGGCCCGGCGGCGACTGAGGCGGCGTCGACGCTGGCCGCGTTCCGGGGAGGGAGGGGAGTCGGTGCGGCCATGGGGGCAGTGTGCGCGCCGCGCGATCCGGCGAGAAGACGGCTGCCAGGTGTCTCGAGGTGGGGGAAACCGAACCCCCCGGGCTCGGCTCAGCGCCGGCTGAGAAACGCTTCGACAGCGGCGGCGAAGCCGTCGATCTCGTCTTCGCCGAGCGGCAGCGAGAGCGCGATGAAGCCGCGCCGCGCGTACGTGTAGCCGTGCTCGAGCATGTGCAGATGCAGGAGCGCCTGGAGCTCCGGGCGCTTCGGCACGTCGGAGTGCCGCAGGACCGGGCCGAGTGCGAAGTGAAGGCCGACGAGCGAGCCGTACCCCGTCGCGGTGAGCTCGACGTCGTTGGCCGCCGCGAATGCGTTCAACCGGTCGCGGAGCCGGTCGCCGAGCGCGTTCAGCCGCTCGACCTCTGCCTGTGTATAGACGCCGAGGCCCGCCGCTCCCGCGGCCATCGTCAGCACGGCGTTGTTGAACGTCCCCGCGTGCGGCAATGCATCGGCGCGCGACGGGTCGAAGCGCTGCATCAGGTCGGCGCGCCCGCCGAAGGCGCCGAACGCCAGCCCGCCGCCGAGGTACTTGCCGAACGTCGTCAGGTCCGGCGCGATGCCGACCACCTGCTGGAGGCCTCCGGTCGAGAGACGGGAGGTCATCACCTCGTCGAAGACGAGCAGGACGTCGTGCGAGGCCGTCGCCTCGCGCAGTGCCTCGAGGAACGCGCGCTCGCCGGGGATGACGCCGCCCGACCCCTGCAGCGGCTCGACGACGACGGCCGCGAGCTCGTGGGCGTGCTCGGCGATCAGACGAGTGGCGCCCTCCGCGTCGTTGTACTGAGCGACGACGAACGGGAACGGCGCGTTGATCGGCGAGCCCGCGGCCGTCTCGAAGAAGAAGACGCCGCCGTGGTAGCCGCCCTCGAAGACCATGATCGCGGGCTTCCCCGTCGCGACCCGCGCCAGCGACATGGCGAGCAGGTTCGCCTCCGTGCCCGAGTTGCAGAACCGCACGAGCTCGACGGAGGGAAAGCGCTCGCAGACCGCCGCGGCGAGGCGCTCCTCGTAGAGGTTCGGCGCGCCGAACGAGATCCCGTCGTCGAGGGCTGCGCGGATCGCCTGCAGCACGACCGGATGCGAATGGCCGAACAGGCCGGCCGTGTACTCGCCGAGAAAGTCGACGTACTCGTGCCCGTCCGCGTCGGTGAGCGTCGCACCCTCGCCACGCACGATCGTGAGCGGAAACGGCTCGACGTGGATGACCGTGCGCGTGTTCCCGCCGGGCATCACCTTCGCGCGCTCTTCGTGCAACCGGCGCGACTCGGGATTGCGCTCGACGTAGCGGCGCTGCGCGCCGGCGACGAGCGCTGCGAGATCGGCGACCGCGGCCTCGGTCATGGCTGCACGCTATCCCTTCGGGGCCGCGAGGTACACGTGTACCTCGTACGGCGCGAACCGGTCACGGAAGAAAACCTTGTTCGTGGGCCTGATCGTGCGGCCCTCGTCGAGGACGGTCAGCGTCCGGCCGGCGAGTGCGTCGACTCGAAACGGAACCGTCGTCGCCGCTGCCGACGAGTTCACGGCGAGGACGTACAACGCGCCGTTCAGCGAGCGGCTGCTCGCCGCGACGCCGCTGTTCCAAGGGACGACCACACTGCCGTAGTCGGCGCAGAGCGCCGGTGCGAGCCTCTGCACGCGCGAGACCGTCGCCGCGAGTTGCTCCTCGATTCCCGGGTCGAACGACCAGCGGTCCCACACGTCGCTCGTCCAGCTGTTCGTGAAGTAGCCGATGCCGCACGCGCCGCCGGTGATCGCAAGCCACGTCTCGGCGTTGACGATCGCCGGCGTGATCTGCATCGACGCGCACTCGCCGGTCATCTTGCTCGTCTCGATCCACTGGAAGGTCGGCTTTCCCGGCGCGTAGGTCGTCATCAGCTCGCGCTGCGCGCGGAAGACGTCGAGGAGCGGCACGCGGCCACAGAACTTCACGATCGGGTACATGTCGAACCCGATGAGGTCGGCGGCCGCGGCGAAGCGCTTGTAGTCGTTGCGGTCGAAGCGGTCGTTGATCGGCGCC
>JANMQZ010000299.1:0-6057 GCA_031370755.1 Actinomycetes bacterium | reverse complement strand
CCCGAGGGCGAGGTCTACGTCGCGACCGAGTCGCCGCGCGGCGAGCAGGGCTGCTACCTCGAGTCGGAGGGCGGCCCGAATCCGTGGCGCGTGCACTACCGCGCCCCGTCGTACGTCGCGCTCGAGGCGACTGCGACGTGCGTGCACGAGACGCTCGTCGCCGATCTGATCGCAATCGTCGGCTCGCTCGACGCCGTCATGGGAGACACCGACAGATGATCGACGAGATCCGCGAGATCGCGAAGCAGTACCCGGAGTCGCGCTCAGCGGTGCTGCCGGCGCTTCGCATCGCGCAGGAGCGCCACGGCTGGCTTACGCGCGCCGCGCTCGAGGAGGTCGCCGACGCACTCGACGTCACGCCCGCGTACTGCATGAGCGTCGCGAGCTTCTACGACATGTTCCATCTCGAGCCTGTCGGCACGCACATGGTCGAGGTCTGCACGAACGTGTGCTGCGGTCTCGTCAACGCGCAGGCCGTGCTCGAGGCATTCGAGCGCGAGCTCGGCGTCGCGCCGGGCGAGACAACCGCCGACGGCGCGGTGACGCTGCGCGCCGTCGAGTGCCTCGGCGGCTGCTCGACGCCGACGATCGTCGCGGTCGACCACCGCTACCGCCAGTCGGTCACGCCGGACGACGTGCCAGGAATCGTCCAGGAGCTGCGCAATGGCTGAGACGACGATCGGCGCAGAAGGCACACCGCTCGTCCTTGCCGGCGCAATCGAGCACCCGCTCACCGACCTCGCGGCGTACCGCGCGGCCGGCGGCTACGCGCAGCTCGAGACCGCACGCGCGCTGACGCCGCACGCCGTCACGGAGCAGCTGATCCAGTCGAACCTGCGCGGCCGCGGCGGCGCGTTCTTCCCGACGGGGCGCAAGGCGAGCTTCATCCCGACGCCCGACAAGGTCGCGAAGCCGATCTACCTGACGGTCAACGCCGACGAGTCGGAGCCGGGCACGTTCAAGGACCGCGAGATCATGCTGCGCGTCCCGCACCGGCTGATCGAAGGCTGCCTGATCGCCGCCTACGCGATTGCGTCGAAGCACGTGTTCATCTACATCCGCGGCGAGTACTCGACCGAGTACGACGTGTTGAGCGCCGCGCTCGTCGAGGCGACCGAGGCCGGGCTGCTCCGCGACGTCGAGCTGACGATCCACCGCGGCGCCGGCGCGTACATCTGCGGCGAGGAGACGGCGCTGCTCGAGTCGCTCGAGGGCAAGCGCGGCCAGCCGCGCTCGAAGCCGCCGTTCCCGGCGATCCAGGGGCTCTACGCGTCGCCGACGCTGATCAACAACGTCGAGACGATCGCGAACGTCCCGAAGGTGCTCGAGCTCGGCCCGCAGGCGTACGCGCAGACCGGCTCGCCGCCCGACTCGACCGGCACGCGCGTGTTCTGCCTCTCCGGCAACGTCATGCGCCCTGGCGCGTACGAGGCGCCGCACGGCATCACGGCGCGCCATCTGATCTACGGCATCGGCGGCGGCATCCCCGACGGCCGCGAGCTGAAGGCCGTGATGGTCGGCGGCTCGTCGTTCCCGGTGATGACGCCCGACGAGCTCGACACGAAGCTCGATGCAAACGCGCTCGCGGCGGTCGGCCTGTTCATCGGCTCCGGTGTGATCACCGTGATCGACGACGAGACGTGCGCCGTTCAGTTCGCGCTCCGCGTCGCGCAGTTCTACATGCACGAGTCGTGCGGCAAGTGCACGCCGTGCCGCGTCGGCACCCGCTGGCTCGTTCAGTTCATGCAGTCGGTCGAAGACGGCACGGCCACGGAGAGCGACTTCGACACGGTGCTCGACGTGTGCGACCGGATCATCGGCAAGTGCCTCTGTGTGCTCGGCGACTCGGCGGCGATGCACGTCGCGAGCTGGATCACGAAGTTCCGCGACGAGTTCCGCGAGCATCTCGCGCAAGGCGGCTGCCCGTTCGGAGCCGATTCGTCGCTGGCGAATCTGTTCGCGCCCGTCGATCAGCACGCGCACGCGGCCGTGCCCGCGGAGGTCACAGCATGACGACGAACGGCTGCAACCAGGTTGCAGTGCAACCTGGTTGCAAAAAGAAGGGCGCCGCATGAGCACCGAGCTCGTCCGCGTCACGATCGACGAGCTCGTCGTGCACGTCCCGAAGGGGATGGGCCTCGTCGAGACGGCGCTCGCCGCCGGCGTCGAGATCCCCGTCTTCTGTTACGAGCCGCGGCTCGGCGAGCCGATCGGCGCCTGCCGCATGTGTCTCGTCGAGATCGAGGGCATGCCGAAGCTCCAGGCCGGCTGCACGCTCACCGCGCAGGACGGCATGGTCGTCAAGACGGCGCGCACGTCCGCGAAGGCGGCCGAGGGGCAGAACTCGACGCTCGAGTTCATCCTCGTCAACCATCCGCTCGACTGCCCCGTCTGCGACAAGGGCGGCGAGTGCCCGCTCCAGGACTTGACGTTCCGGTATGGGCCCGGCAACACGCGCATGCGCTTCCCGAAGGTCACACTCGAGAAGCCGATCCCGATCTCACCGACGATCTCGCTCGACCGCGAGCGCTGCATCCTCTGTTACCGCTGCACGCGCTTCAGCGACCAGGTGAGCGAGGATGGGCAGCTTGTCGCGAAGAACCGCGGCTCGATGTCGGTGATCACGACGTTCGACGACGAGCCGTACTCGAGCGCGTTCAGCGGCAACGTCACCGAGCTCTGCCCCGTCGGCGCGCTCCTGCCGACGCAGTACCGCTTCGAGGGACGGCCGTGGGAGATCACGAGCGTCCCGACCGTGTGCGGCATGTGCCCCGTCGGCTGCAACACCTGGGTCGACATGCGCGAAGGCAAGGCGAAGCGCGTGCGCTCGCGCAACCATCACGAGATCGACGAAGGTTGGTTGTGCGACAAGGGCCGCTTCGGCTTCACGCACCTGCGCGCGACCGATCGCATCGTCGACCCGATCCAGCGCATCCGCCGCCGCGGCTTCGAGCCCGTGTCGTGGGACGCCGCACTCGACGAAGCCGAGCGGCTGCTCCGCGCGGCGGAGGGCCGCGTCGTCGTCGCGCTCTCCGGCTCCGAGACGATCGAGCAGGCGTACGCGCTCGCGAAGCTCGTGCGCCAGGGCACCGGCTCGCACGAGGCGATGCTGCCCGAGGAGATCACGAGCGCGCTCGACGCGTATCGCCTGCCGCTCTCCGCGATCGGCGAGGCGAAGGTCGTCGCCGTGCTCGGAGACGTGCCGCTCGCCGAGAGCGCGCCGATCGTCGACCTCTGGGTGCGCAAGGCGCGCCGCAACGGGGCCACCCTCGCGACGAACGCGGACGACGTCTCCGGCGGCGAGAAGACGGTGCTGATCTGGTCCGGCCCCGGAGGCCGTGGCGGCGCCACGGTCGCGCAGCTTGCCGAGAAGCTCGGCCTCGCCGGGCTCGACGGGAGCGGCGCCTTTTACGTGCCCGCCACCCCGAACGGCCGCGGCGTCGCCGATGCCTGGGGCGCCGCCTCCGACGACGAGGGCGAGGACATGGATTCCGTCGGCCTGCTGATCGTCTCCGGCGACGAGGCCGCCGGCGACCCGAACGTGCGCGCCCTCGCGGAGCGCGCCGAGGCGGTCATCGCAATCTCGATGTTCCACGGCCTCGCGGTCGGCTGGGCCGACCTCGTCCTGCCGGGCACGAGCTACCTCGAGCGCGAAGGCACCTACGTGAACCTCGAAGGCCGCCTGCAGCGGCTGCGCCCCACAGCGCTGCCGCCCGCGCCCGACGAGCTCGAGTGGATCGCGAAGCTCGCTGCGCGCTTCGACGTGCAGCTCGCGCCGTACGCGCCGGCCGTCTTCGCCGAAGTGTCGGAGCGCTGCTACGCCGGGCTCCCGTTCGGCGAGGTCGGCGAGCGCGCGCCGCTGCGCGGCTATGCAGGCGCGCCGACGCACGTCGACCCGCCGCCGCTGCCCGAACCGCACGCGATGGGCAGCGGGCTGAAGCTCGTCTGCTACAAGTCGCTCTTCTCCGGCCCTGCGGTCGAGCGCGTCTCGGAGCTGCAGTTCCAGCGGCCGCAGGCGGAGGTCGAGCTATCCGACGCCGATGCGAAGCAGCGCGGCATCACGGCCGGCGACGACGTGACGCTCACGGGCGGCGGCGCGACGGTCACCGTGAAGGCGCGTGTCAACCGCAAGCTGCGCGAAGGCGTTGCGCGGATGCCACGCGAGTTCGCAGGCGACGTGCGGGGAACTGTCGATATCTCACGAGCGGGAGTCACGGCATGAGTTACGGCGTGAGAAGCTGCAAAGAGGCACCCGCGTGACCCCGCACGAGCCCTGGCTCATCTCCGTGATCAAGGCGGGGATCATCATCAATCTCGTGATGGTGCTCTTCGCGTACCTCACGTGGCTCGAGCGCAAGGCGATGGGACGCATGCAGCGCCGCTACGGGCCGAACCGCGCGGGCCCCTTCGGGCTGCTGCAGCCGATCGCCGACCTCGTGAAGCTTGTGCGCAAGGAGGCGTTCGCGCCGTCGAGCGCGATCCCGATCCCATACATCATGGCGCCGATCATCTCGATGTTCACGGCGCTCGCCGCGTTCTCGGTCATTCCGTTCGGTCCCGGCTGGACGGTCAACGGCTGGCACATCAACGGCGCCGTCGCGGTGCTGCCGATCGGGCTGCTTTTGATCTTCGCGCTCGGCTCGATCGGCGTCTACGGCTTCATCGTCGGCGGCTGGGCGTCCGAGTCGAAGTTCTCGATCCTCGGCACGATGCGCACCTGCGCGCAGCTCGTGTCGTACGAGGTGTCGCTCGCCCTCTCGGTGCTCGGCGTCGTCATCCTCGGCCGGTCGCTCAACCTCGTCGACATCGTGCACCGGCAGGGCGACTTCCTTCCGTTCGCCGCGCCGCAGTTCGTCGGCATGGTCATCTTCTTTCTCGCCGGCCTCGCCGAGACGAGCCGCGCGCCTTTCGACCTGCCGGAAGCCGACACCGAGCTCGTCGCCGGCTACCACACCGAGTACTCGGGGATGCACTGGGGCCTCTTCCAGACGTCCGAGTACATCAACCTGATCACGCTCTCCGGCTTGATGGTGACGCTCTTCTTCTCCGGCTGGCACGGGCCATGGGGCCTCGGCCCGCTCTGGTTCTTCCTGAAGCTGCTCGCCGTCCTCTTCGTCTTCATCTGGATCCGCACGACCGTGCCGCGCCTGCGCTACGACCAGCTGATGAAGTTCGGCTGGAAGATCCTGCTGCCGGCGGCGACGATCAACGCCGTCCTCACCGCGCTCTTCGTGGTGGCGTTCTGATGGCTCAACCCGCGTCGACACTGAAGGGTTTCGGCGTCACCTTCAAGCAGATCTTCAAGAAGCCGCTGACGCAGCAGTACCCGGAGTTCAAGCGCCCGATCTATCCGCGCTTCCGCGGGCGGCATCGCCTCTGGACACACGCGAACGGCCTCGAGAAGTGCGTCGGCTGCTCGCTCTGCGCCGCGGCGTGCCCGGCCGACTGCATCCGCGTCGTCGCCGCCGAGAACACGCCGGACAACCGCGTCTCTGCGGGCGAGCGCTACGCGCGCATCTACGAGATCAACATGAGCCGCTGCATCTTCTGCGGCTACTGCGAGCTCGCCTGCCCGTTCGACGCGATCACGCTCGGCAACGAGTTCGAGATCTCCGAGTACAACCGCGACGACCAGATCTACACGAAGGACATGCTGCTCGCCGAGCCGATCAAGCAGGTGCCCGTCGCCGACCGCGAGCTCTACGACACGCCGATCCCCTACTACCGGTCGGACTCGTGATTGCGGCGTACTCGGCCGGCAGCGCGCTCGTCTGGATCGTCTGGGTGGTCGCGGGCTTCTCGTGCCTCGCCTCGGGCGTCGCCGTCGTCTCGTTCGCGAACCCGTTCTACTCTGCGCTCGCGCTGATCGGGAACCTCGGCTCGCTCGCGGTGCTCTACCTGCTGCTCTCGGCGGAGTTCGTCGCAGCCGCGCAGGTGCTCGTCTACGCGGGCGCGGTGATGGTGATGTTCCTCTTCGTCCTCGCCTATCTCGGCGGCCGCGCAGACGCGCCGTTCGCGGGAGGTCATCGCGCATTCAAGGCCTCTTCGATCGGCGCC
>JANMQZ010000276.1:0-3693 GCA_031370755.1 Actinomycetes bacterium | reverse complement strand
GATCGCCAGGGAGGTGAGACCGCCGGGCACGACAGCGTCTATACCATGCGCGCCGACAATGGGCGTCTTCGAACGGCACGAGCTGAGCAACGGGATCCGCGTCATCACGGCGCCGATGCCGCAGGCGCAGTCGGTGACGTGCATGGTCATGCTCGCGGCGGGCTCGCGCTACGAGACGCCCGAGTCGGGCGGCATCGCGCACTTCTCCGAGCACATGTTCTTCAAGGGGACGGAACGGCGGCCGAGCGCGCGCGAGATCGCCGGCGAGATCGACGCGATCGGCGGCGAGTTCAACGCCTTCACCGGCAAGGAGTACACGGCCTACTACGTGAAGTGCGCAGCAGAGCATCGCGACGTCGCGCTCGACGTGATCGCCGACATGCTGCGCAACTCACGCTTCGACGCGGAGGAGATCGAGCGCGAGAAGGGCGTCATCGTCGAGGAGATGAACATGTACTTCGACACGCCGCGCGACTTCATCGGCGGCGTCTACGAGGAGCTTCTCTACGGCGACCAGCCGCTCGGCTGGGACATCATCGGCCGCAAGGAGACGGTGCGCGGCGCGACCCGCGAGACGTTCATGTCGTACCTCAACCGCTGGTACAAGCCGTCGCGCATGGTGCTCGGCCTCGGTGGCCGCGTCGGCGACGACGTGCTCGAGAAGGCGCAGGAGCTGTTCGGCGACCTGCGGGCGGGCGAGACGGGCGAGCCGGGCCCCGTCGCGCCGTACGCGAACGGGCGCGTGCGCGTCTTCACGAAGCAGTCCGACCAGGCGCACGTGATCCTCGGCGTGCCGAGCTATCCGATCGAGCATCCCGACCGGTACGCGCTGCAGGTGCTCTCGACGGTGCTCGGCGGCGGCATGTCGTCCCGCCTCTTCACCGAGGTGCGTGAGCGCCGCGGCCTCGCCTACTACGTCTTCGGCCTGAACCACAGCTACACCGACGCGGGCTCGCTCTACGCGCAGGCGGGCGTCGACATCAACCGCATCGACGAGGCCGTGACGACGATCCTCGCCGAGTTGCGCACGATCGCCGCCGACGTCGTCCCGAGCGACGAGCTCGAGAAAGCGCGCAACTTCGCCAAGGGTCGGTTCGTGCTCCAGCTGGAGAGCCCGCAGGGCCTCATCCTCTTCGGGCTGCGCCGCGAGGTCCTCGAACGGCACGCGCCCAACCTCGACGAGGTGCTCGAAGGACTGAACGCCGTGACGGCGGCGGACGTGCAGCGCGTCGCACAGGACCTGATCGCGGACGAGCGGCTACGGCTCGCGGTGATCGGCCCATTCGACGACGCCGAGCGGTTCGAGAAGCTGCTCGCATAGCAAGCCGGGCGCCTCGAGGGCGCCCGGCACTGCACATCTGCAAAGGGAACGAGGCCGTTTTGTCCGTTCAGGTCGGCGGTCCGGTCAGCACCTAGGCCCGGGAGCCGCCCGTCAGAGTGCTTTCAACCCGACGGCCGTCGTTTCGCGATTCGATCTAACCATTCAACGCGGACGGCCCCAAACCTGTTACGTGCGGATCGTCGCGAAGTCGGCCTCGATGATCGCGCGGTCGTCCTCCTCCTCGATCTTCGCCGTCGCGGCACGGCCGAGGTCGGCGTACCGGCGCGTCTCCGTCTCGTCGCCCGAGACCATGTGTGCGCGCGCGAGTGCCTCGTAGGCCGCAGGGAGATCCCAGTCCTTCATGTCGTCGGGGTTCGCCTCGACGAGCTCGAGGCAGCGCCGCGCATGACGCAGCGCCGGCTCGACGTGGCCGAGGATCGCATGCACGCGCGAGCACTGCCACTCGCTGCGCGCGCGGTTCGCCGGCGTGCCGACCTGGAGCCAGTGATACGCGGACGCGTGCGCGCAGTGGATCATCTCGTCGTCGTCTTCCCGCGTCCGGTCGGTCTTCTCCATCAACGTCCACGTCTTGTTGAAGAGGTCGACGCCGAGCCGCCGTTGCGCCTCCGGGTCGAGCGACTCCGCATGCGTTCCCATCACCGACTCCTTTCCGTCGATCAGCGGTTGCAACCCCTGGAGGATCGAGCTGAGCTGCGCCGAGCGCCACGTCGTCCGTCGCTGGTGATCGACGAGCACGCGCCGCACCGTTGCGGGATCGTCGGTCGAGAGCAACGTCGCGATGTCGTCGAGCGGCAGCTCGAGCCGGCGCAGCGTCCGGATCGCCTCGGCCTGCCCGACCTGCGCCGACGAGTACGAGCGGTAGCCGGTTTGCCCGTCGACCGCTGCGGGCCGCAGCAGCCCGAGCTCGTCGTAGTGGCGCAGCGCCTTCACCGACAGGCCGGTCAGCCGCGAGAAGCGGCCGATCGTCATGAGATTCGTCGTCTCCAGGGACGTCATCGCACCAAGCATCGTGCCTCCCATAGCGGGAGAGTCAAGTGCCGTGCTCTTGCAACCAGGTTGCAGTGCAACCTGGTTGCAGCCTTCGTCAGGCGTCGTCCGCCGGCTCTTCGACGGCGCGGCTCTGGATCTCCGAGACGACAGTGGGATCGGCGAGCGTCGTCGTGTCGCCGAGCGGACGGTTCTCGGCGACGTCGCGGAGCAGGCGGCGCATGATCTTGCCGCTGCGCGTCTTCGGCAGCTCTGGAGTGAAGACGATGTTGGCCGGCTTCGCGATCGCGCCGATCTTCTTCGCGACGTGCTCGCGCAGCTCGGCGAGCTTCTCGACCGACGGCGTCGCGCTTCCCTTCAACGTCACGTACGCGACGATCGCCTCACCGGTCGTCGCGTCCTTGCGCGAGCAGACCGCCGCCTCGGCGACGTCGTGGTGGTCGACGAGCGCCGACTCGACCTCGATCGTCGAGATGCGGTGGCCGCTGACGTTCATCACGTCGTCGACCCGGCCGAGCAGCCAGAAGTCGCCGTCCTGGTCGATGCGCGCGCCGTCGCCCGCGAAGTAGACGTTCTCGTACTTCGACCAGTACGTCTCGCGGTAGCGCGCGTCGTCGCCGAAGATGCCGCGCAGCATCGCCGGCCACGGCCGCTTCAGCACGAGATAGCCGCCGCCGCCCGGGCCGACCTCGTTGCCGCGCTCGTCGAACACGCCTGCGTCCACGCCCGGGAACGGCTTCGAAGCCGAGCCGGGCTTCGTCGTCGTCACGCCCGGCAGCGGCGTGATCAGCACCATCCCGGTCTCGGTCTGCCACCACGTGTCGACGATCGGCGTGCGGTCGCCGCCGACGTGCTCGCGGTACCAGACCCAGGCCTCCGGATTGATCGGCTCGCCGACCGAGCCGAGCAGCCGCAGCGACGAGAGATCGTGAAGCTGCGCGTGCTCCGGCCCCCACTTCATGTGCGCGCGAATCGCGGTCGGCGCGGTGTAGAGAATCGTCACGCCGTAGCGCTCGACGATGTCCCACCAGCGCTCCTTGTCGGGGAAGTCCGGCGTTCCCTCGTAGAGCACCGACGTGGCGCCGTTGCAGAGCGGGCCGTACACGATATAGCTGTGCCCGGTGATCCAGCCGATGTCGGCCGCGCACCAGTAGACGTCCGTGTCGGGCTTGAGGTCGAAGATGTAGTAGTGCGACGTCGCGACGCCGCACAGGTAGCCGGCGGTCGTGTGCACGATGCCCTTCGGCTTCGCGGTCGTGCCGCTCGTGTACATGAGGAAGAGCAGATCCTCGCTCGCCATCGGCTCGCACGGGCACGACGCGGCGTCGTCCGGCTCGCCCGCCTCGAGCTCGTGCCACCAGTTG
>JANMQZ010000190.1:0-3464 GCA_031370755.1 Actinomycetes bacterium | reverse complement strand
TCACCGGACGCGAGAACGTCTACCTGAACGGATCGATCCACGGTCTGCGCCGCGCCGCCATCCGCGAGAAGCTCGATGAGATCGTCGCGTTCGCCGGACTCGAGGACTTCGTCGACCTGCCGGTGCGCACCTACTCGTCGGGGATGTACATGCGCCTCGGCTTTGCGATCGCGGCCCACATCGAGGCGGACGTTCTTCTCCTGGACGAAGTGTTCGCCGTCGGTGACGAGGCGTTCCAGCGGAAGTGCTTCGGCAAGATCTTCGACTTCAAGCAGCGCGGCGGCACGATCGTCTTCGTCTCGCACGACGCCGCGTCGGTCGAACGGCTGTGCGATCGCGCGATCCTGCTGAAGGACGGCGCCGTCGAGTTCGACGGGCCGACGCACGAGGCGGTCGTCGCGTACCGGCAGCTGCTCGCGGGCGAGCGCAACCCGGAGGAGCGCGCGGCGGGCCTCAAGGAGTGGGGCGGAGACGTCGCGCGCGTCGACCGCGTGCGCCTGCTCGGCCCGGCGGGCGACGAGCGCACGCAGCTGCTCTCCGGCGAGAGCTTCTCGATCGCAGTCGACATCGTCGCCGAGCGTTCGATCGCACCGCCGCGGCTCGGCTGGGAGCTGCGCGACGATGCGGCGATCCTCGTCGCCGGCGGCGCCGTCTCGACGGCGGAGCTCGGCTGGCGCGAAGACACGCGGACGCTGCCGCTCCGCTTCGAGGCCGAGCGGCCCCCGTTCGCCGACGGGCGCCTGCACCTCCGCGTCGATCTCACCGACGAGCGGGGCGAGCTCCAGTACCACTCGCTCGACGACGCGCTCGTCTTCATCGTCTATCCGGCCGACGACGCGCGCGGTCTCGTCCGGCTTGAAGGACGCTGGGCGTCCGCCGTTGAACTGGAGCGGGCATGAGCACGCGGACCTGCCCGGACTGGCCCGACCTGATGGAGATCGCGCCCGAGCTCCAGTTCAAGCACTACACCGTCGCCGAGGCGCAACTGCCGGCCGACGTCGTCATGCGTCTCACGGACGTCGCGCTCTCCGACGTCGCGATCTGCTGCGATCTCGAGCACAATGTCTACTACGCGGCGCACACGGACGAGAAGCTCGGCGTCGCGCTGACCGCGAGCCACTGGTTCGAGGTGCGCGACTGGATCGCCGCCGGCCGCCCCGGCCAGAACTACTAATAGCTTGATGCGGTCGCCGCGACTGAGCTGGGAGTCGGCAGGCGTGACGGCAATCCTCACGCTCGCCGCCTGGCTGCGGCTGCGGCACCCCGGGCTCGTGACGTTCCATGACGACCAGGCGATCGCGCTGCGCATCGCGCACGACATCCTTCACGGCGACATGCGCACGGTCGGTCTGGCCTCGAGCTCCGGCGCGTCCAACCCGCCTCTCTACGTTTACATCGTCGCCGTCCTCGTTGCGATCCACGACGGAGCGCTCTTTGCGACTGCGTCGGTCGCCGTGCTTTCAGTCGTCGCAATCGCACTCGCTTACGTCGTTGTCCGTCCGCGCTTCGGCCGCGCTGTGGCGTTGACCATGATCGCCTTGTTCGCGACTGCGCCGTGGGCGGTGTTCTTCAGCCGCATCCTGTTCCAACAGGATCTTCTGCCGGTCGTCACGGTTGCGTTGTTGTGGGCCCTGTTCGTCGTGCTCGAGCGGGATCGCACCCGGGTCGCACTGCTAGTCCCTGTGCTCTTTGCCATCGCCATCTCGCTCAACCTGTCGGCGGTCTCGCTCATCCTCCCGATCGGTGCACTGATGGCGTATCGCGCGCGCGACGTGAACTGGCATGCAGTCATCGCGGGCGCGGCCGTCGGCGTCGTCTTGCTCAGCTCGTGGCTGGCCCACAACGCGAAGCACGGCTTCCGCGACTTCAGCCTGATCTTGAACAACGGCCGCGGCCACGGCGGAACCGCGGGTACGGGGACGATCGAAGCAGTCCGCCGGACGATCGATCTCGTCAGCGCCGAAGGCTGGAGCTTCGTCACCGGCGCTCACCACCAGACCGGCGCGGCGTGGACGCTCGGCCGCGCGGCCGGGATCGGCGTCATCGTGCAGCTCGCGGTCGGGAGCGTGACGTCGCTCGCGCGCATCATTCGCGACGGCCGCCACCCGGAGATCGACACCGCACGCCGCGCGCTTCTCCTCATCTGGCTCGCCGGCATCTGCCTCGCGTACATCACGTCGTCCCGCAGCGGGGTGGGGCCGCACTACGTGATCGTCACCTACCCCGTCTCATTCCTGCTTGCCGCGCTCGGCCTCAAGACCGCGGCCTCGCTCGTCCGGCGTCGGTCGGCTGTCATCTCGCTCACAGCTGCTGTCGCGATCGCCGCGGCGTTTGTCGCATTCACGCTCTCCTTCCAGGCGTTTGTCCGGGAGCACGACGGAACGGGCGGCGCCTACGGCGTCATCTACGACGACGTGGCGGCGCTCGCCAAGGCGGTGCATACGCGCAACCTGCACGTCGCCTACGCCCCCTCCGAGTACCTCGCCTGGGGGCACCTCAACGTGCCAAGCGGAACGCCGCGCTTCGTCACCGTCCGCGTCCGGCTCCGCGACCACGCGCCTCTACCGTGCTCAGGGCAGAGGCGGTGGTTCGGGCCCATCGAGGCCTGCTTCCCGCGCTAGGTCTCGACGCCTCTAGCGCACAGGACTGACGAGCGGCTCGCCGCCGAGGAAGGCGAGCACGTTGTCGACGACGACGCGCGTCATCGCGGCCCGCGTCTCGACCGTCGCGCTCGCGATGTGCGGCGTCAGCACGACGTTCGGCAGGCCGCGTAGCGCCTCGGGGACATGCGGCTCGTGCACGAAAACGTCGAGCCCGGCCGTGATACGGCCGGAGACGAGCTCGTCGACGAGTGCGTCCTCGTCCACGACGGCGCCGCGGGCGGTGTTGACGAGCGTCGCGCCGTCGCGCAGGAGCGCGAGCCGCTTGCGCGAGATCAGCCCGGTCGTCTCCGTCGTCAGCGGCGTGTGGAGCGAGACGATGTCGGACTCGCGCAGCAGGTCGTCGAGCTCGCGATAGCCCGCGTCGTCGCTGCGTGTGCGCCGGTAGTGCAGCACCTCCATGTCGAAGCCGCGCGCCCGTTGCGCAACCGCCGCGCCGATGCGGCCGAGCCCGACGATGCCGAGCCGCGCGCCGCTGACCTCGCGGCCGAGGAACGGCCCCTCCGACCAGGCCGTGCCCCAGCGGCCGGCGCGCACCAGGTCGTCCCCCTCGACGAGCCGGCGCCGCGCCGCGAGCATCAGCGCGAGCGCGAGATCGGCGGTCGCCGCGTCCAGTACGCCCGGCGTGTTCGCCACCGCGATGCCGCGCGCGCGGCAGGCGTCGACGTCGAGCCGGTCATAGCCGACGCCGTAGTTCGCGATCAGCCGCAGCGACGGGAAGAGATCGATGTCCACAGGCTCGTTCGCGACGATCAACACCTCGACGTCGTCGCGCTCCGTGTCGGCCGCACCGATCTCGACGTC
>JANMQZ010000212.1:0-5305 GCA_031370755.1 Actinomycetes bacterium | reverse complement strand
GATACGAGGTCCTGACGGCCTCGACGGGCCCGGCCGCGATGGCGTGCGTCGAGCAGAACGACGTGGACGCCGCGGTCCTCGACGTCCTCATGCCCGGCATGAGCGGTGACGCGGTCGCCGACCGCCTGCGGCAGATCGTGCCCGACCTGCCCGTGCTCCTGATGACCGGCTCGAGCGGCGGCTTCGCCGCCGGCAGCGGCCACCCGGTCCTCCGCAAGCCGTTTCCCCAGGAGGAGCTCGTCGAGGCCGTCCGCCGCCTCGTCAAGCACTGAGCCCGCAAGCTTTGGCGTACGCTCCAGCGCGTGCCCGAGCACGCCGTCAGTCTCTCGAGCGCCGACCGCGTCCTCTTCCCGGACGACGGCATCACGAAGGGCGATCTCTTCACGTACTACGAGCAGGTCGCGCCGACGCTCGTCCCGCACCTCCGTGACCGCCCATTCACGATGAAGCGCTACCGCGAGGGGATCGCGGGCGACGGCTTCTTCCAGAAGCAGGCGCCGAAGGGCATGCCGTCGTGGATCCCGACGCGCCGATTCACGACGCATCCTCGCGGCGGGGGCGACACGCGCGAGGTCGACTTCCCGCTCGTCAACTCGCCGGAGGCGCTCCTCTGGATGGTGCAGATGCACTGCATCGACATGAACGCCTGGTACTCACGCGTCGATAACCCCGCCCGACCCGACTACGTCGTCTTCGACCTCGACCCGCCCGACGAGCGTGGCGGCTTCGAGCAGGCGATCGAGGTCGCGCACCTCGTGGGTGAGCTCCTCGCCAAGCTCGATCTGCCCGGGTACGTGAAGACGAGCGGCGCGGACGGCATCCACGTGCTCGCCCCGATCCGGCGCCGTGCGTCGTTCGAGCAGACCTACGAGTTTGCCGAGGCCGCCGCGCGGCTGCTCGAGGTGCGCCATCCAGGGCTCGTCACGACAGAGTGGCTGAAGCGCAAGCGGGCGGGCGTCCTCGTCGACCACCGCCAGAACGGCTGGGGCAAGACGATCGCGTCGGTCTATTCGGTGCGGCCGAAGCCGGGTGCGCCGGTCTCGACGCCGCTGCGCTGGGACGAGCTGACATCGACCGTTCGGCCGCGGGACTTCACGACGGGCGTCGCCCTGCAGCGGGTTGCAGACCATGGCGACCTGTTCGCCGCGGTGCTCGAGGAACCCAGACCTCTGGGACCTGCGATCCGGCGGCTGGAGAAGCTCCGGGCCTAGAAGCTAGGGAGTGAAAGGTGGGGACGCCGAACCTGCGGCCAGGCCGGCGCCCCCATATGCCGCAGAGCCTGCGTCGATCGTAGGCGCGCGAAACCACTCTCGGCGTCCCTGGATCGAGTGACACTCGCGCGCGAGTTACTTCGCAGCGAAAACGTGCTCAAAGGTGCCGTTCAGCACAACCAGCTTGCCGTCGGCGACGATCTTAAGATTGCCGGCGGCGCCGAAGAGGGCCCAGATCCGTGTGCCGTGGAAGCGCACGCGCTGGCCGGCTGCGAGCTGGCCGGAGTAGAGGAGCGGCCCGTGAGCCGAGCGCCGCCGGACCTGGAGCCACGAGCTGCGGTCGGTAGCGCTGATCGAGACGTGGACGATCGGCCTGGCGGCTGCCCGTACTGGCGCTGCGACTTGTGCTGCAGGCACGACGGCTTTTGGCGTCGGTGCCGCTCGCTGGTGGACGGGGGGCGAGGCGGCGGCCGTTGCAGGCCCACCGGCCCCGGAATGCATCAGATAGGCGGCGCCGAGCGCGCCGCCGGCGGCGAGGGCGACTCCGTACACGCCGGCTCCGAACCGGCGCCGCGTGCGCCGCTTCGCGGGTGACTCTGCCGTCGGCCGGCTGGGGTTTGGGGGCGGACCTCCCGCGGGTTGCGGCGCCACCTGCGGCGATACCGGACGCGCCACCGGGGGTGGCGAGGCGGCTGCTGCCGGCGCCGCCTTCGGCGGTGGAGCGCCTTCGGTCTCCTCCAAGGGGCGGACGAACCGGGTCGCGTACCAGGGCTCGCCGGCTGCGCTCTCGAGCGACCAGCCCAGGGCCTCGAGCTCGGCCGTCAGGCTGTCATGGGCCCGGCGCGGGGCTCCCTCGTCGGGTGGCGGCGCAGAGCCGCGCCAGCGGAAGGGCGCCGACTCGATGATCGCGCCGCCGTCCGCGTGGCGGGCGCAGAACGTCGAGTAGACGTACCCGCGCCACCGCTCGACGGAGCAGATCTCGCGCGCTCCGCCCTCGGCGCTGTCGGATCCTTGCGAGTGGGCCGCCCGTGCCGCCACCTACCGAGCGTAGGGCGAATCGCGCGCCTGAAAAGGGGCTCCACGGAAGGTCTAGCCGTTCGGCTAGGGCCGCCGCCCAGCGGTGCGCCGTGCGGGTCCCCGGACCAGCATGATGACCGGGAAACGCCGGGATCCCTGTGGAAAAGGCCGTGGAAGCCCATCGGCCGAGCGAGGAGAACCACCTGGTCGTGGTTCGAAATCGTTCAAGAAACTACGTCAATCTGACGTCGGCCGGGTTGACTTTCGTTCGTGCTCCCTCGATCAAGTAGGACCATGGTCCTATTGCTGGTTCACGGCTCGCCATTCACGATGTGTCCCCCACACGGGGTACTGCGGTCGAGTGGAGGCAGGGGAACTGGTGACAACAGGGCACGCCGGGCATGCGGCAACCCTCCGGGACTACCTCCAGGTGGTCCGCCGGAGGAAATGGATCATTCTTCAAGCGGTCGTCCTGGTGCCCCTCGCGGCGGTGCTCTTCTCGGTCCATCAGAAGACGCTCTACCAGGCGCAGTCCCAGGTGCTCCTCAGCTCGCAGAACCTCGCTGCGCAGCTGACGGGGACGCAGTCGACAGGCATCAATCTCCAGCCCGACCGGATCGCCGCGACGCAGGCGGAGGTGGCGCGCGCCCCTGAAGTTGCCCGTCGCGTGCTCGGGCGCTACTCGGGGACGGGCTGGGCCGTCGACGACTTTCTCGCCAACTCGTCGGTCTCGAACGCGGCGAACGCCGACCTCTTGAACTTCAGCGTGACGAACCACGATCCGCTCCTCGCGCGGCGCCTCGTCGACACCTACGCCCGGGAGTACACGATCTTCCGCCGGCAGCTCGACACCGCCGCCGTCGCCGGCGCGCTCGGCAAGGTCGATGCGCGGATCAAGCAGCTGGTCAAGGCCGGCGATCGCAAGACGGCGCTCTACGCAAGTCTCGTCGAGCGGCAGCAGGAGCTTGCGACGATCGAAGCGCTCCAGACCTCGAACGCGACGGTGGTCAAGCAGGCCGATCGCGCTCCGCAGGTGCAGCCGAAGCCTGTTCGGAACGGGATCCTCGGGCTCGTGCTGGGGATCGTGCTGGGCATCGGCCTCGCGTTCCTCTGGGAGGCACTCGACACGAGGGTGCGGACCGCGCAGGAGATCGGCGAGAAGCTCGGGGGCCTGCCCCTGCTCGGTCGGGTTCCGTCGCCGTCCAAGCGGCTGAGTGCCGCAAGCCGGCTGGTCATGCTCGAGGAGCCGGGCGGGACACAGGCGGAGACGTTCCGCATGCTCCGCACGAATCTCGAGTTCGCGACCCTCGAAGGCGGCGCTCGCACGATCATGGTGACAAGCGCGGTCGAGCAAGAGGGGAAGTCGACGACGATCGCAAATCTCGCCGTTGCGCTCGCGCGCGCCGGGCAGCGTGTCGCCCTCGTCGATCTCGATCTCCGTCGGCCGTTCCTCTCGCGGTTCTTCAAGCTCAGCGGCCCGGGCGTGACGCAGGTTGCGCTTGGCCACGCGACGCTTGACGAGGCGCTCGAGCAGGTCGCGATCACGGATCCCGATGACGGAGCCGGCACGCAGATCGAACGCAGCGGTCATGTCAACGTGAACGGCAACGGCAACGGCAAGGGTCGTGGCGTGCGCGGCGTGCTCGAGGTGCTGCCTGCAGGCCCTGTCCCGCCGGATCCCGGCGAGTTCGTCGCGACACGTGCGCTGAGCGACATCCTCACGAAGCTGCGCGAGCGCGCCGACATCGTGCTTGTCGATGCACCGCCGGTGCTTCGCGTCGGCGATGCGATGACGCTCAGCCAGAAGGTCGACGGGATCATCGTCGTCACGCGGATGAAGATCGTCCGCCGTCAGATGCTCGCCGAGCTCGCGCGTCAGCTTCACACGGCGCCGGCGCCGGTGCTCGGCTTCGTCCTGACGGACGCCGACGGCGAGGACGAGGGTTATGGCGGGGGGTACGGGTACGGCTACGGCGGCTACGCCGGCAAGCCGTACCAACCGTCAGTGGAGAAGGCGCACGCTGGGGAGAAGCGATGAAGCGGACGAGAATCCTCGTCGCAGATCCGCTCCGCATCTTCCGTGCAGGTGTTCGCAACCTGCTCTCGCGGGAGAGCGATTTCGAAGTCGTCGAGGCGGGAACACTCGACGAGGTCGTCAGCGCGATCGACGGGGAGTGCCCGGACATCGCGCTCATCGACCTCGCCCTGCCGCCGGTCGGTGGTGTCGCGGCGGTTCAGGAGCTCAAGCTGCGCTGCTCGACCTACATGATCGTGTGGAGCTTCGAGCCGACCCGTGAGGTCGTCCTCGAGGCCGTGCGCGCGGGGGCACACGGCTTTCTGCACAAGCAGATCTCGGCTCAGGGGCTCGTGCGGTCGTTGCGCGGCGTGGTGCAGGGTGAAGCGCCGTTGTCGCGCGACCTCGCGTCACTGATGATCGACGCGCTCCACGGCATGGACGATCGCACGCGCGCGCGCGATCGCGCCGGCCTGCTGTCGGCCCGCGAGCGCGAGGTGCTCGACCTGCTCGCGCAGGGCGCGCGGAACAAGCAGATCGCGGCGACGCTGGCGATCTCCGAGTTCACGGTCAAGCGGCACGTTCAGAACATTCTTCAGAAGCTGGAGCTCCCGTCGCGCATTGCGGCCGCGACGTTCTACCGAACCGCCTTCGGTACTGAGGAGCAATCGGTTGCCGCGCATCTCTTCGCGTGACCGAAGCGCACTTGCGGCCGATCGTGGGCGCGCATCCCCTCGTGGCCGCGCTGTGCACTGTGCCGCTCGTGGGTGAGGCGGTCGCCGCAGCGCTCGACTTCGCCGAGGTCAGGACGTTCCTCGGAAGGCGTGACACAAGCGGGCTCCTGCAGTGGCTCCAGCCGGACGTCGTCGTCGTCGACAACGCGGACGATGCCACCGCCGCAAGCGAGTACGCGGGCGCGACCGGCCGAGCGCTTCTTCACCTGAGCTTGCGCGATCTCACGCTCTCGCGCCTCCACGGCGGCGTGTGGGAGCTCATCGAGACGGACGGCGGGCCGACGCCGGAAGCGATCAGAAACGTCGTCGCGGGGTCGCTCTTCGCTAGG
>JANMQZ010000189.1:0-1531 GCA_031370755.1 Actinomycetes bacterium | reverse complement strand
CTCGTCGACGAGTACCAGGACACGAACCACGCGCAGTACCGCTTCCTGCAGCTGCTCGCCGCGCAACACAACAACGTCTTCGCGGTGGGCGACCCCGATCAGTCGATTTACGCGTTCAGAGGCGCCGACATTCGCAACGTCCTCGAGTTCGAGCGCGACTTCCCGGGCGCGAAGTCGATCGCGCTCGAGCAGAACTACCGCTCGACGAACTCGATCCTCGAGGCCGCGAACGCCGTCATCTCGAACAACCGCGAGCGCAAGCCGAAGAACCTCTGGTCGGAGCTCGGCGACGGCGAGCCCGTGCGCGCGGTCGAGGTCGAGGACGAGCACGCCGAGGCGCGCTACGTCGCCGCCGAGATCGCACGCCTCGTCGAGGAGGGCTACAGCGGCAGCGAGATCGCCGTCTTCTACCGCACGAACGCGCAGAGCCGCGTGCTCGAAGACGTGCTCGTCCGCCAGGGCGTCGCGTACCAGGTGATCGGCGGCCCGCGCTTCTACGAGCGCGCAGAGGTGAAGGACCTGATCGCCTACCTGCAGGGGATCGACAACCCGTACGACGCCGTCTCGCTCCTGCGCGCCGCGAATCGCCCGCGCCGCGGCATCGGCGACTCGACGCTCGCGAAGCTGATGTCGTTCGCCGACGACGCGGAGATGTCGCTTTGGGAGGCGATGGATCGCACCGCCGCCGCTGGCGTCGGCACCGGCCCTGCGAAAGCGGTCGCGTCGTTCCGCACGCTCATCCAGTCGCTCATGTCGGCCGCCGACGAGCTCGCGGTGCCGGAGCTGATCGAGCGCGTGCTCGAGCAGAGCGGCTACATCGAGTCGCTCGAGGCCGAGCGCACGATCGAGTCGCAAGGTCGCATCGAGAACCTGCAGGAGCTCGTCGCGCTCGCGCGCGAGTGGGTCGAGAACGCGCCCGAACCGACGCTCTCCTCGTTCCTCCAGGAGGTCTCGCTCTACTCCGACCAGGACGCGATCCGCGGCGAGGGCTCGCTCGTCACGCTGATGACGATCCACAACGCGAAGGGGCTCGAGTTTCGCGCCGTCTACCTGATCGGCATGGAGGAGGGGATCTTCCCGCACTCCCGCTCGATCGAGGAGCAGGGGATCGAGGAGGAGCGGCGCCTCTGTTACGTCGGCATGACGCGCGCGATGGAGCGCCTGACGCTGCTGCACACGTCGTCGCGGATGCTCTACGGCGGCCGTTCGTACAACCTGCCGTCGCGCTTCCTCGACGAGCTCCCCGAGGCGCACGTCGAGCGCGACCGCCTGAAGCCGGCCTCATGGTCGAACTACGGCTCGCCCCGCCAGAGCCAGGTCGCGCCACGCAGCGACGTCCCGTCGCTCTCGACGGGCGACAACGTCCGGCACGGCACGCTGGGTGAAGGCGTCATCACGCAGATCGAGCCGGGCGGCGTCGTCACCGTGCGCTTCGCGAGCGACGGCAGCGAGCGGAAGCTGATGCTCGATTACGCCCCCCTTGAAAAGATCGCCTAGAGTCGCGGGCATGCACTGGTACCTCTTTCGGGTG
>JANMQZ010000180.1:0-1631 GCA_031370755.1 Actinomycetes bacterium | reverse complement strand
CCATTCTCGCGGTGCGGCCAGACCGCGGCGCAGCCCTCCGCGTGCCGCTCGACGGAAAGCGTTGTAATACTAATTGTGCTACAGTTCGCGCATGCCCAAGCCGGTCCAGGCCCGGCTCGACGAGCGCTCCGAGGAGGACCTCGCGCTCCTACGCAACGAGGGGCACAGCGACTCCGAGGCGATCAGGCTCGCTCTGCGCGAGGCAGCAGCGCGCAGGCGGCGCAAGAGCGCACTCCGGCTCGAGGCCGAAGCGGCGGCAGCCGACCCTGCGGACCGCGCTGACGCCGCCCGGGTCCGCAGCGAGATGGATGCGCTGGCCGCCGCGTGGACCGCCCCGGAGTAGGCAGGCCGTGGTGCGCGGGGAGGTCTTTCGTTTGCGCATGCCGCGCGGCGCGCGTGGCTCGGAGCAGCGCGGGGCCCGGTACGGAGTCGTGGTGCAGGCCGACGAGCTGCTCGCGCTCTCGACGGTGCTCGTCTCACCCACGTCGGCGTCCGCTCCGGCTCGATCGTTCCGACCGACGATCAAGCTCGACGGGGCCGAGACCCGCGTGCTGGTCGAGCAGACAACCGCGATCAGCCCGGACCGACTGGGGGAGTCGATCGGCCGGCTCAGCGCGGGCGAGCTGAGCGACCTCGATGCGGCGCTGACCCTCGTGCTCGGTCTTTGATCGGACACCCGTTTCCCCGAACGAGGGATGCGCCGGATCCTCCCCGGCCCCAAGGTGCAAGCGGATGTCTGCGGCAACGGCCCTCAATCGGCGCGTCTTCCTCGCGATCGCCGCGGCAGCGTATGCCGGCGTCTTCGCCGCGTTCGTCCTCGTGGAGACGCCCGGGCTCGGGCTCGGGCACTTCCTCTACATCCCGATCTGCCTCGTCGCCCTGGTCTCGGACGAGGTGCGCGGCGCGCTCGCGGGCGTCTTCGCGGCCGGGGTCTACCTGCTCGCGATCGAATTGACGCCGCGGGTGCCGTCGACGACGGCGCTCACGTCGGCGACGGCGATCCGCCTCGTCACGTACACCCTCGTCGGCACGCTCATCGGCTTCTACGCGAGCCGCAACCGCCAGCTCGTCAACCGGCTTCGCGACAACGCCGGCCGTGACGTCCTCACCGGCCTCGGCAACGCGCGCTCCTTCGACGAGGAGCTCGCGCGACGCTGCGCGGCGGGCAAGCCGTTCGCGCTCATCCTCGGCGACGTCGACGGCTTGAAGGAGCTGAACGACACCCACGGCCACGCGGCGGGCAACACCGCACTCCGGCGCATCGGCGAAGTGCTGAGCCAGCACGCCGACGCCGGAGACTTCGTCGCGCGCATCGGCGGCGACGAGTTCGCGCTCGTCACCGCGCTCCCGCCCGACCAGGTCGTCGCGCTGACGACCCGCGTGAACCGCACGCTCTCGACGGAGGGCTTCTCCGTCACGTTCGGGTCGACGCACTGCCCCGACGACGGCGAGACGGCCGCCGAGCTCTTTCACAAGGCCGACGACCGTCTCTTTGCCGGCAAGCTCGTGCGCCAGAACCGCGCGACTGTGGTCGCGCTCGCCGAAGCGCGCTAGGCCCCTTCCAGCGCCAGCTCGAGCCGCTTCGGGCGCTTGTTCGCGAGCAGCGCCGCGAGCGCCCCGACGCCGACGAG
>JANMQZ010000167.1:0-1685 GCA_031370755.1 Actinomycetes bacterium | reverse complement strand
TCGACGCGCCGCCGCAAGCGCGCTCGATCGCCTCGAGCTGAGCCCGTTCGCCGAGCGGCCGCTCGGGTCGCTCAGCGGCGGCGAGCTGCAGCGCGTCGTCCTCGCGCGCGCGCTTGCGCAGGAGGCGCCGATCCTTTTGCTCGACGAGCCGACGACGGCCCTCGACCTCGGCCGCCAGCAGCAGGCGCTCGAGCTGATCGACTCGCTGCGCACGGACGGGTTGACCGTCGTCTCGACGATGCACGACCTGACCCTCGCCGGGCAGTACGCCGCGCGCCTCCTGCTGCTCGATCGCGGCGTCGTCGTCGCCGAAGGGACGCCCGAGGAGGTGCTCTCGGTCGCGAACTTGTCCGCGCACTACGACGCGCGGGTACGCGTTGTGCAGGACGAGGACGGGATCTTCGTCCTGCCGCTGCGCGGATGACACTCGTGCTCCTGATCGGCGGCGCGCGGAGCGGCAAGTCGAGCCTCGCTGTCGAACGTGCCGCACGCGAGGGGCTGCCGGTCGTCTTCGTCGCCACGGGCGAGGCGGGCGACGAGGAGATGGTCGCGCGGATCGAGCTGCACCGGCAGGAGCGGCCCGCGGAGTGGACGACGGTCGAGGAGCCGGTCGAGCTCGCGCGAGCGGTCGCGGACGCGCCCGGCGACGCCGTGCTCGTGGTCGACTGCCTCTCGCTCTGGGTCGCGAACGTGCTCGAGCGTGGCGAGGTCGAGGCTGCTGCCGCGGAAGCGGCACTGCTCGCGGCGGCGCGGCCCGGCCCGACGATCGCGGTGACGAACGAGGTCGGCCTCGGGATCGTCCCCGACAACGAGCTCGCGCGACGCTACCGCGACGCGCTCGGCAGGGTGAACGCGATCTGGGCCGCCGCGGCGGACGAGGCGTACTTCGTCGTCGCCGGGCGCGCGCTGAGGCTCGAGTGACCGCATACGAGGAAGCGCGCCGCCGCTTCGACGCGAAGACGAAGCCGCGCGGCAGCCTCGGCCGGCTCGAGGAGCTCGGCTGCACGATCGCGCGCATCCGCGGCTTCATCCCGGAGCGGCTCGAGTCAGTGATCGTCGTAGCAGCGGGCGACCACGGCGTCACCGCCGAGGGCGTGTCCGCGTACCCGAGCGAAGTGACGGCGCAGATGGTCGCGAACTTCGCTGCGGGCGGGGCTGCGATCAACGTGCTCGCGAAGCAGGCAGGAGCGAGACTCGTGCTGGTCGACGCCGGCACCGTCGTGCCGTTCGAGCACGAGCTCGTGCGCTCGGTGCGCATCGGTGCGGGCACCGCGAACATGACGCAGGGCCCGGCGATGACCGGCGACGAGCTCGAGCGTGCGCTCGCGGCGGGCGTGGAGCTGGCCGCCGAGCTCGACGCGGATGTCGTCGCGCTCGGCGAGATGGGCATCGGCAACACGACGGCGGCGAGCGCGCTCACCGCCGCGCTCCTCGGCGTCTCGCCCGAGCTCGTCTGCGGTCCCGGCACGGGCCTCGACGCGGCTGGCGTCACGCGCAAGGTCGACGTCGTGACACGCGCGCTCGCGGTGAACGAAGGTGCGGATCCGCTCGCCGCGTTCGGCGGCTTCGAGATCGCGTTCCTCGCCGGGCTCGCCATCGGCTGCGCCGAGCGGAACGTCGTCGTCCTCGTCGACGGGTTCATCACCGCCGCCGCCGCGCTCGCAGCCGTGCAGCGCGCGCCTAGC
>JANMQZ010000165.1:0-6368 GCA_031370755.1 Actinomycetes bacterium | reverse complement strand
GACTGCGTGGAGCGGCATCTCCACGGTCATCGGGCCGCTCCTCGGCGGCTGGCTGATCGGCGTCTCGAGCTGGCGCGTGATCTTTCTCCTGAACGTGCCGATCGCCGTCGGCACACTCGCGCTCGCGCTGACGAAGCTGCCCCGGCACCAGCACCGAAAAGAAGGTGCACGCGTCGACGTCGTCGGCGGCATCCTCTGCGCCGCCGGGCTCGGCGGGATCGTGCTCGGCTTCATCGAGCAGCCGCAACGTGGCTGGGGCGACGTCATGGTTGCCGGCGGGCTCGCCGGCGGCGCCGTCCTGCTCGCGGCGTTCGTCGTGTGGGAGATGCGCACCCCGCAGCCGATGCTGCCGCTGCGGCTCTTCGGCATGCGCAACTTCAGCGTCACGAACATCGAGACGTTCGCCGTCTACGGCGGCCTCTCAACCTGGGGCTTCTTCCTCACGCTCTTCCTGCAGCAGATCTCCGGGTACTCGCCGTTCCGCTCCGGGCTTGCGACGGTCCCGGTGACGATCGTCATGTTCTTCCTGTCGCGCTATACGGGACGCTTCTCGATGCGCTACGGGCCGCGCCTCTTCATGGCGGCGGGGCCGCTGATCGCGGGAGCATCGACGCTCACGCTGGCGCGGCTTCCGGTGCACCCGAACTACTGGCTTGACCTGCTGCCGCCGCTCCTCGGCTTCGCGTTCGGGCTCACGATGACCGTCGCGCCGCTCACGACGACCGTGCTCTCGGACGCCGGGGCGGCGGACGCCGGCGTCGCGTCAGGCGTGAACAACGCCGTCGCGCGCGTCGCGGGCCTCGTCGCGATCGCCGTCGTCGGCATCGCCGCTGCGAGCGGCAGCGGCGGCCTGACGACGCGCGGCTTCCACATGGCGATGCTCATCACCGGCCTGCTCATCTGTGCGGGCGGCGCGATCGGTGCCGTCGGGATCCGCAATCCGCAAGACCGCAACCTGGTTTAAACCAGGTTGCGGTCGTTCGGTCAGCGCCCGTTCGTCGAGAAGTGCTGGTAGTCCGGCGAGCCGGCCCAGCGTCCGCCCCAGCCCCACCCGACGCGCGTGAACGCGCGCACGAGCACGTTGCCCTCGACGGCCATCCCGGGCCGCACGTTCGTGCGGTCGGCGTATGCCTTCGCGTTCGCCGGTGAGACGCGGCCGCTCTGGACATACGGGTTCTCGACGGTGTTGATGTCGATCGCTTCGCCGTACGCGTGCATCGACCAGTGCTTCGGCCCCGCGGCGACGGCGAAGCGGCAGTTGAACGACGACGTGTTGTCGGCTGCGGTCGATCGCGAGTCGCTGCCGCGGAAGAGGTCGATCGGCCGCATCTGCCGGATCGGGAAGCGCGCGCCGTAAAGCGTCCGAAAAACAGTGACGACGTCACCGGTGACGCGCGCGTTCACGATCAGCTGCCCCAGGTGCGCGTTGCCGTCGAAGCCGAGGTAGCGCAGCCGCACGCGCCGCAGCTGCGCCGCGCCGACAGGGCAGCCCGAATGCCACGAATAGGGAAGCTGCGCGGCCGTCACGCGCTCGATTCGCGCCACGAACGGCGGCGGAGTGGCGGGGACCGCAACCATGTGCGGGTGAGCGTAGCCGCCCTCCTCGCCGCCGCCTGCGTCTCGCTGCCCGCGCCGCAGGGCTCGACGCAGCTCGTCACCGTGCAGGCGCCGCGCGGCGTGACGACGGCAGCGCTGAGTCTCTGGGAGAAGCACGGGCGCTGCTGGCAGCGCATCGCCGGCCCGTGGACGGCGCGGCTCGGCCGCAGCGGCCTCTCGAGCGCGAAGCGCGAGGGCGACGGCGCGACGCCGACCGGCACGTTCCGCCTCGGCGCGACGGTGTACGGCATCGCGCCGAACCCGGGCGTCCGTCTCGCGTACCACCGGCTCAGCTGCGGCGACTGGTGGGACGAGGACCCGCGCTCGGCGACGTACAACACGTTCCGGCACGTTGCCTGCGGCGCGAACCCCGCGTTCGGCGGCGACAGCGAGGCGCTCTGGCGGATCACGCCGCAGTACCGCTACTTCGCGGTGATCGAGTACAACGCCCATCCGGTTGTGCCGGGCCGCGGCTCGGCGATCTTCCTGCACGTCGCCGTCGGCTCGACGGCCGGCTGCGTCTCGCTTCCCGAGGCCCGGCTCGTCCGCCTCCTGCGCTGGCTGCGGCCCGCAGCGCATCCGGGCATCCACCTAGGCATTTCCTAGGTACACTCCGGACATGGCGAAGGACGTCTACAGCGCCCGCGAGGCGGCGCAGGCGCTCGGGATCAGCCTCGACACGCTTCGCCGCTGGGACCGCGACGGCCGGATCCGCACCCGCCGGGACAGCGCGAACCGCCGCACTGTGACCGCGAAGGAGATCGCACGGCTGCGCGGCGACGACGGCGCGCACCACGTCAGCGCGCGCAACCGCCTCCGCGGCACGGTGCGCGAGGTCAAGGTCGACGGCCTCCTCGCGCAGGTCGAGATCCTCGTCACCGAGCCCTCCCGCATCGTCGCGATCGTGACGCGCGACGCCGTCGAGGAGCTCGGCCTCGAGCCGGGCTCGGCGGCAACGGCCGTGATCAAGTCGACCTCGGTGATGGTCGAGCGATGATCTCGGGTGTCGTCCTCACGATCTTCGCCGCGGCGTCGCTCACGAACGTCTTCCCGCAGATCGACCACACGGAGCGGTACTCGTTCGCGGGCTCGAACGCACTCGCGGCGCAGATCAAGCAGGGCGCTCCGGCGGATGTCTTCGCCTCCGCGAACACGACGATCCCGCAGCAGCTCTACGACCAGGGACTCGTCGAGAAGCCCGTCGTCTTCACCCGCAACGCGCTGATCCTGATCGTCCCGAAGTCGAACCCGGCGAAGGTCCACTCGGTCTTCGACCTGCGAAAGAGCGGTGTGAAGCTCGTCGTCGCCGCACCCGGCGTGCCGGTCGGCGACTACACGCGCATCGTGCTGCACAACCTCACCCTCGACGACGCGTTGAAGAACGTCGTCAGCAACGAGAGCGACGTGCGGGAGGTGCTCGCCAAGGTGGCGCTCGGCGAGGCCGACGCGGGCTTCGTCTACACGACCGACGCGCGCACCGTACGCGGCAAGGTCGCGACGATCGGTATCCGCTGGAGCGCGCAGCCGATCGTCCAGTATGCGGTCGCCGTCGTGAAGTCGAGCAAGCATCTCGCGGCCGCGCGCTACTTCGTGGGGAAGCTGCAGCGGCCCTGGGCGCAGTCGAAGTTCCGAGCCGCCGGTTTCCTCGCCCGCAAGTGAGAAGGAACGCCCTCGTCGGCGGGCTCGTGTTCCTCGCGAGCTTCGTCACGCTCGCCTTCCTGGCGCTGCCGGTGATCGCCGTCTTCGCGCGCGTGACTCCGGCGAAGCTCATCTCGCAGCTCGGGAATCCCGTCGTCAGCGACGCCCTCGCCGTGAGCCTGAAGACGACGATCGCCGCACAGGTGCTGATCCTCGTCCTCGGGACACCCACGGCCGTGGTCCTCGCCCGCCGTTTCCGCGGCCGGGAGGCGCTCGTCACCCTCGTCGAGCTGCCGCTCGTGCTGCCGCCCGCCGTCGCAGGGCTCGGCCTGCTCGCGGCGCTCGGGCGCACCGGACTCCTGCACACGAGCATCCCGTTCACGCAGGCCGCCGTGGTCCTCGCGGTCGCGTTTGTCGCGAGCCCGCTGTACGTGCGCTCCGCGATCGCCGCCTTCGAAGCCGTGGACGCGAACGTCGTCGCGGCGTCGCGCACGCTCGGCGCCGGGCCGGTGCGCACGTTCTTCCGCGTCGTCCTGCCGCTCGCCCGCGCCGGCCTCGCCGCCGGAGCCGCACTCGCCTTCGCGCGCGGCCTCGGCGAGTTCGGCGCGACGATCATGTTCGCCGGCAGCCTGCGCGGAGTCACGCAGACGCTGCCGCTCGCCGTCTACTCCGAGTTCGACGTCGACTTCGACGTCGCGCTCGCCGTCAGCGCGCTGCTGATCGTCATCAGCGCGGCCCTGCTCGTCACTCTCAAATGGCTGCCCTCACTCTCGACGTCTCGCTTCCGCTTCGCAGCTTCGAGCTAGAGGTCGGACTGCACGTCGAGCGCACGGTTGCGCTCGTCGGGCCGTCGGGCGCCGGCAAGACATCTGTGCTGCGGATCATCGCCGGCCTCACGCGGGCGTACGGCCGCGTCGCGCTCGACGACGACGTCTGGCTCCACAGCACGCAGGGCGTCTACCGGCGTCCCGAGGAGCGCCGGGTCGGGCTCGTCTTTCAGGAATACGCGCTCTTCCCTCATCTCACGGTGCGCGACAACGTCGCGTACGCCGGCAAGGCGCGGGTCGACGAGCTGCTCGAGCGGTTCCGCATCGCGCACGTCGCCGACGCGCGGCCCGGCGCCCTCTCCGGCGGTGAACGGCAGCGCGTCGCGCGCGCGGGCGCGCGCGCGCGGGAGCCGGCCGTGCTGCTCCTCGACGAGCCGCTGGCGGCACTCGACGCGCACACGAAGGCGCAGGTGCGAAGTGAGCTGCACGAGCTCCTGCGCGAGCTCGCCCTCCCCACGCTCCTCGTCACGCACGACTACGAAGACGCCGCGGCGCTCGCGGACGAGGTCGGCGTGATCGTCGACGGCACGCTCCGCCAGCTCGCGCCGCCGGCGGAGCTCGTCGCGCGGCCCGCGGACGCATTCGTCGCGTCGTTCATCGGCGCGAACCTGCTTCACGGCGTCGCAACGCCGGCGGAAGGTCTGACTGAGGTGCGGCTCGCCGGCGGCGAGCGCGTCTTCTCGACCGACGAGGCAACAGGCGAGGTGGGCGTCGTCGTCTACCCGTGGGAGATCGCAGTATCACGCGAGCCCACGCACGACTCTCCGCTCAACGTCGTGCGCGGCGAGATCGGTTCCGTGTTCGAGGTCGGCAACCGCGTGCGCGTGCGCATCGGCCCCGTGACCGCTGAGGTGACCGCGTCTTCGGTGGAGCGGCTCGACCTCGCGCGCGGCGGTGTCGCCTACGCGAGCTTCAAGGCGACGGGGACGAGACTCGTCTCTCTTTGAGAAGTGCAACCAGGTTGCACTGCAACCTGGTTGCAGCTTTTCTCACGGCGCCGCTTCGTCGAAGCGCGGCACGCCGTCGTCAGGAACCGGCTCCCACGTCGCTGCATACGCGAGGAACTGCCGGTGCGACGGCTGCAGGCCCGGATCGGCGTCGAGGGTCCCCATCCGCACGCTCCAGATGGTGCCGTCCGGGTGCCGACTGAAGAGCGCGCCGCCGCACTCGGAGCAGAAGCACTTCTCGAAGCCGTGATCCGGCGGCTGCCAGCCCTTGACGAGCTCCGCGCCCTGGACGAAACGCAGCGAGCCCGGCGCCACGCGCACCTGCACGGACGCCGCCGTCCCGGTCCGCCGCTGGCAGCGGGTGCAGTGGCAATACGTCATCTTGAGCAGCGGCTCCGTGATCTCGTAGCGGACGCCGCCGCAAAGACAACCGCCTGTGAGCGAGGTCTCGGACATGCGGCGAGCATAATCAGGCGGTGCGCACCACCGCAAAAGCCGACTATGCAGTCCGCGCGGCGGTCGAGCTCGCGGCCGCCGGCGAGCTCGTGACGGCCGAGCACATCGCGCAGGCGCAGGGCATCCCGGTCAACTTCCTCGAGAACATCCTGCGCGACCTGCGCCGCGGCGGGATCGTCGACAGCAGGCGCGGCCAGCAGGGCGGCTACACGCTCGCGCGGCCCGCCGTGGAGATCTCGGTGGCGGACGTGATCCGCGCGGTCGAAGGCCCGCTTGCGAACGTGCGCGGCCACCCGCCGGAGGATCTCGAGTACGACGGCTCGGCCGCGAAGCTCCGCGAGGTCTGGGTCGCATTGCGCGCAAGTGTCCGCTCCGTCCTCGAGCAGGTGACCCTGGCCGATCTCGCCCGCGGCGAGCTGCCGCCCGAGATCGCCCGCCTGACGAGCGATGCCGAGGCCTGGGTCAGGCGCTAATGTGGCAAGCTGAGGGCCTTGGCGCAGACGCTCGATCTCGAATTGCTCCAACGGGTACGGGCGGTGCTCAAGAACAAGCCGGTCACGGAGACCGAGCTCCGCGCGTTGACGGACCAGGTCGACGGCCTCGTCCGTGTGCTCGGCGCGCAGCTCGATGCGAGTGAAGCCCGGCTCACGGAGCTCGCCGAGGAGCCGGACAGCTCGCTGACGCTGATCGCCGGCGAGCTGCACCGCGTCGAGGTGCTCCGGCCGCAGCTCGAGCAGGCATCCGCGCTCCTGCGTGACCTCGATGCACGCGCCCGCGAGCTCCGTACCTCATGGCTGCTCGGCCAGGCCGACAGCACCCGACCCTAGACGGGCGACCGCAGAAGGCGTATCTCTCCAGGGACATCCGGGGGGGGGGGGGGGGGGGTGGGAGGGAGCAAGGTGGG
>JANMQZ010000163.1:0-7298 GCA_031370755.1 Actinomycetes bacterium | reverse complement strand
CGATGCAGTTCATCAAGCCGGACGTCGCGACGACCTGCATCGGCATCGCGATGTCGATGGGGGCGCTCCTGCTCGCATCCGGCATGGAGGGAAAGCGCACCGCGCTGCCGAACTCCAAGATCCTCATCCACCAGGTGTCCGGCGGCTTCCAGGGCCAGGGCACCGACATCGAGATCCAGGCCCGCGAGACGATCAACCTCAAGCGCCGCTTGGAGGAGATCATCGCCAAGCACACGAATCAGCCGAACGAGAAGGTTTCGAAGGACATGGAGCGCGACTACTACATGAACGCAGACGAGGCCCAGGCCTACGGCATCGTCGACAACGTCGTCGCGCACCGGTAGACGAAACGCCTGTTCCGAGGTACAAGGAGACGAAGTGGCCAGGGCTAGCGAAGGCAACGAGCAGCTCCTCTGCAGCTTCTGCGGGAAGAGCCAGAGGCAGGTCAAAAAGCTGATCGCCGGCCCCGGCGTGTACATCTGCGACGAGTGCATCGATCTCTGCAACGAGATCATCGACGAGGAGCTGACCACTCCGACCCAGCTCGACCTCGACAACCTCCCTCGACCGAGGGACATCTACGCCGTCCTGAACGACTACGTTGTCTCGCAGGAAGAGGCGAAGCGGACGCTCTCCGTCGCCGTCTACAACCACTACAAGCGCGTCCAGATGGGGACCGACGACGGTGAGGTCGAGCTCCAGAAGTCGAACATCCTCTTGCTCGGCCCGACCGGCTGCGGCAAGACCCTGCTGGCGCAGACGATGGCGCGGATCCTGAACGTCCCGTTCGCGATCGCCGACGCCACCGCGCTGACCGAGGCCGGCTACGTCGGCGAGGACGTCGAGAACATCCTCTTGAAGCTGATCCAGGCTGCGGACTTCGACATCAAGAAGGCCGAGACCGGGATCATCTACATCGACGAGGTCGACAAGATCGCGCGTAAGGCCGACAACCCGTCGATCACGCGCGACGTCTCCGGCGAGGGCGTCCAGCAGGCCCTGCTCAAGATTCTCGAGGGAACGGTCGCGTCGGTGCCGCCGCAGGGCGGGCGCAAGCACCCGCACCAGGAATTCCTCTCGATCGACACGACGAACATCCTCTTCATCTGCGGCGGTGCCTTCGCGGGCCTCGACAAGATCATCGGCCGCCGTATTGGCAAGAACGCCGTCGGTTTCGGCGCCGACGTCCGCTCGAAGAACTCGAACGAGGCGAGCGAGCTGCTCGCGCAGGTGATGCCCGAGGATCTCCTCAACTTCGGCTTGATCCCCGAGTTCATCGGCCGGCTCCCGGTCATCTCCGCCGTGCACCAGCTGCGCAAGGAGGATCTCGTCCAGATCCTCACCGAGCCGAAGAACGCGCTCGTGAAGCAGTACGACCGGTTCTTCGGGTACGACGGCATCGAGCTCGTCTTCACGGAGGACGCGCTCTGGGAGATCTCGGACAAGGCCCTCGATCGCGAGACCGGCGCCCGTGGCCTCCGCTCGATCATCGAGACGGCGCTCCTCGACGTCATGTTCGAGCTGCCGTCCCGCCGTGACGTGACGAAGTGCGTCATCACGAAGGAGACGATCTCCCAGGGGATCCGCCCGACCCTCGTGACGACCGGCGGTGCCTCCGCCGACGACGAGCCCGAAGAGCCCGTCGAGCAGACCGCGTAGCGCTTCCGCTGCACCGGTTGTGAGCGTGCCCGGGCGAGGCCGGCCTTGACATCGGCCTGCCGGTGCCGTAAAAGCGAGACCTGAATCGGGTGTCAGGTCGACGCCCATGACTCCGGAGGGTCACGACCATGGATAGACGCTCGCTGCGCACCTTTTTTCTCGTTTCCGCTCTCACGCTCGTTGCGGCGGCGCTCGCCTCGACGGCGGCCGCTCGGGTCGACGCCGGCACGGCGACGACCGTCAACGTCGGCTTCATCTACTCGAAGACTGGCGGTCTCTCTGTCTTCGGCGGCGAGATCGCCGACGGCTTCCGCGCCGGCCTCGACTACACGAAGGGCAAGTGCGGGGGCTACACGATCAACCCGACATACATCGACGACGCGACCGATGCGACCACCGCGATCACCGCGTTCAAGAACCAGGTCGGCCAGGGCGTGAAGATCATCGCGGGCACGGCGTCATCGGGCATCGCGCTCCAGCTCGGGCCGCTCGCTGCGCAGAACAACGTCCTCTACATCACGTCCGGCGCCGCGTCCGATGCGATTACGGGCCTGAACAGGAACACCTTCCGCGCCGGCCGGCAGACGACGCAGGACGTCATCGACGCGCGGAACATCTTCCCGTCCTCGTCCGCCGGCAAGAAGGTCGCGGTCTTCGCCGAGGACACGGCCTTCGGCCAGGGCAACGTCGCAGCGATCAAGGCGATCTTCGGCAGCAAGGGGCACACGATCGTGTCGATCCTGTCGCCGTTCGGCGTCGCCGACCTGACGCCGTACGCCCAGCAGCTGAAGAACTCGAATGCGGATGCCGCGTTCGTGGCGTGGGCGAACACGACCAACTCCGCGGCGATGTGGCAGGCGCTGCAGCAGCAAGGCGTCTCGAAGCAGATGACGCTGATCACGGGTCTCGCCAACCGTGAGGTGTACGACGCGCTCGGGCCGCTCGTGCAGGGCGTGACGCTCGTCTCGCACTACATCTACAGCGCTCCGAAGAAGAACGTCGCCAACACGTACCTGATCAAGTGGTACGCGAAGAACAAGCTCGGCGTGCCGAACCTCTTCTCGCCGGACGGTTTCAACACGGCGCTCATGATCTGCCGGGCGCTGCAGAAGGGCGGCACCGACACGGCGAAGCAGATCAGCGCGCTCGAGGGCTGGCAGTTCCAGGCCCCGAAGGGCAAGCAGCTGATCCGGGCGGCCGACCACGCGATGATCCAGCCGATGTTCCAGGCACAGCTCGTCCCCGGGAAGAACGGTCACTTCGCCGCCAAGGTGACGAAGATCGTCTCGCCGGGCAACGTCCAGCCTCCCGTCACGCCGTTCAAGTAGGAGTCGATCGGCTCTGATGGGATGAACCCTCCGATTCTCGCCACGAGCAACCTCGGGCTCGACATCGGCGGCGCGAAAATCGTCGTCGATGTCAGCCTCGAGGTTGCGAAGGGCGAGCTCCTCGGGATCATCGGGCCGAACGGCGCGGGCAAGACGTCGCTGTTCAACCTCTTCTCCGGCATCTACCGGCCGACCGCCGGTTCCATCCACCTGAACGGCGTCGACATCACGCACCAGCCGACCTTCTTGCGCACGCGCGAGGGGATCGGCAGGACGTTCCAGGTGTCGAGCGTGTTCCCGCTCCTGACGACGCACGAGAACGTCCGTCTCGCTGCGGAGGCGTCGCTCGGCGGGACGCTGCGGCTGTGGCGGCGCGCGATGAGCGTCCGCGGGGCGCTCGACCGGGCGCGGGCCGCCCTCGTCCGAGTCGGCCTCGAGAGCAAGTCGCTCATGCCGGCGGGAGGTCTCTCGCACGGCGACAAGCGGCGGCTCGAGATCGCGCTGCTCCTCGCGGCCGACAAGCCGGTGCTCATGCTCGACGAGCCGATGGCGGGCCTCTCGGCCGAGCACGTGCCGGCGCTCGTCGAGCTCATCCGCGCCGTGCACACCGAGGAGAAGAAGACCGTGCTGATGGTCGAGCACCACATCGACGTCGTCACCGGCCTCGCGCAGCGGATCGCAGTCATGCACCACGGCGCGCTGCTCGCCGTCGACACGCCCGCCGCGGTGATGGCGAACGAGACCGTGCAGTCCGCGTACCTGGGGGAAGCGCTGTGAGCGCTATCGCTTCGAAGACGCTGCTCTCCGTGGAGGACCTGCACGTGTACCTCGGGAAGTCGCATGTCCTGCAGGGCGTGTCGTTCGACGTGCCGGAGGGCGGCGTGACGGCGCTGCTCGGACGGAACGGCGTCGGCAAGACGACGACGCTGCGCGCGATCCTCGGTCTCGTCGACCGCCGCGGCTCGGTCGAGCTCGACGGGCGCGAGCTGACGCGGATGTCGACGCACCGGATCGTGCAGCAGTCGGTCGGCTACGTGCCGGAGGACCGCGACGTCTTCACCGGGCTGACGGTCGCGGAGAACCTTCGGCTCGCCGAGCGCGACGCGGCCCCGCGCTACGACCTCGTCTACGAGATCTTCCCGGAGCTCGAGGAGCGCGCGCAGCAGCGGGCGGGCACGCTCTCCGGCGGGCAGCAGCAGATGGTCGCGATCGCCCGGGCGCTCCTGAACGACAACCGCGTCCTGCTCGTCGACGAGCCGACGAAAGGCCTCGCGCCGGCGCTCGTCGCCGAGGTGGCGCGTGTGCTCGAGCGGCTCGCCGAGCTGACGACCGTCCTGCTCGTCGAGCAGAATCTCGGCGTCGTACGGCGCATCGCGCGCGACGCGATCGTCCTCGACCAGGGCCGCGTCGTGCACGCGGGCGACGCGAAGGAGCTGCTCGAGCAGCCCGAGCTCGTCAAGCGCCTGCTCAGTGTCGGGAGCCACGCATGAGCACGTTCCTGCTCCTGACGATCACCGGCCTCGGGCTCGGTGCGATGTACTTCCTGATCGCGTCCGGCCTCTCGCTCATCTACGGGCTGATGGGCGTCCTCAACTTCGCGCACGGCGCGTTCATCTCCGTCGGCGGCTACGGCACCTGGTGGTTCCAGACGAACGTCTTCGACGGCATCGACTCGCTGCTCTGGCGCTGGCTCCTCAGCGCGTTCATGGGGCTCGTGCTCGGTGGCGCGTTTGCGGCGCTCGTCGAGCTCGTCCTGATCCGACCGCTCTATTCGCGCCACATCGAGCAGGTGCTCGTCACCGTCGGGCTTCAGCTCGCCTTCGTCGCGCTGCTGATCGGCGGCTTCGGCGCGGACGCGAAGCCCTACACGGTGCCGCCGTGGCTCCATGACACGACGACGGTGTTCGGGGCGCACATCCCGAACGACCGCTGGGTCGAGATCGCGACGGCCGTCGTCGTGCTCGCGCTGCTCCAGCTCTTCCTCCGGAAGACCCGGTACGGGCTGATCATCCGCGCAGGCGTCGAGAACCGCGCAATGGTGCAGGCGCTCGGCATCGACGTGCGAAAGGCGTTCACGCTCGTCTTCGCGATCGGCGGCATCGCCGCCGCGATCGCAGGCGTCCTCAGCGGCGTCTACTTCAACGTCGTCGGCCCGGAGCAGGGGACGAGCCTGTTGATCTTCGCGTTCATCGTCGTCGTCATCGGCGGGCTCGGCTCCATCGGCGGCTCCGCCGCCGCCGCGATCGTCGTCGGCCTGACGCAGCAATACACGAACTACTACGGCTCGGCCGGAATCGGCGACATGGTCGTCGTGCTTCTCCTCGGCATCGTCCTCCTCACGAGGCCGCGCGGCTTCGCCGGCGCGGTGGTCGGTGCGCGCGCGTGAATCGCGGCCTCGTCAAGAACTGGCTGTGGCCGCTCGCCGTCTTCGGGCTGCTCGCAGTCGTGCCGAAGATCGCGGTCGACGTCCCGCGCCTCTTCGACCAGCCGATCGATTCGCCCGGGACGCTCGCGCTGCTTGCGTCGTGCCTCGTCTTCGGCGCGCTTGCGCTGACGTACGACATCCAGTTCGGCTACACCGGCCTGCTCTCGTTCGGCCACGCGCTGTACATCGCCCTCGGCTGTTACCTCTCGAACATCGCGATCACCCAGTGGCACTGGCAGTTCTGGCAGGGCGTCCTCTTCACGATCGCGGTCGCCTTCGTGCTGTCCGTCGTGCTCGGCTTCGTGTCGCTGCGCGCGACCGGGATTGCGTTCGCAATGGTGACGCTTGCGTTCGCTCAGGCGGGTGCCGTCCTCGCGCTCAAGGACCCCCATCACTGGACGCACGGCGAGGAGGGGCTCGGCGCCGACTACACGAAGCTGCCGCAGGCGTTCGTCGGCATCTTCAACACGAAGAACCTCTACTGGCTCGCGCTCGCGTTCCTCGCGCTCGTCTTCTTCAGCGTGCGCTGGCTTGCCGACTCGTCGCCCGGACGTGTCTGGGGCGCGATCCGCGACAACGAGCCGCGCGTCGAGGTGCTCGGGATGCGGTCTCGCGCGTACAAGCTGCAGGCCTTCGTCGTCTCGTCGGTGCTCGCCGCGGCGGGCGGCATCGTCTACATGCTCCTCTTCAACGGGTCGACGCTCTCCGTGACGGAGCCGAACTTCACGCTGACCCTGCTGCTCATGGTGGTGATCGGCGGCGCGGGCTCACGCTGGGGCGCCGTGCTCGGCGGGATCCTCTACACCTACCTCGACGACCGGCTCGTCGCGATCGGCAGCTCGTCGCAAGTCGCCGGTCTGCCCAAGGCGCTGCGCACCCCGCTCGAGCAGCCGCTCTTCCTGCTCGGCGTCGTCTTCATCCTCATCGTCATGTTCCTCCCCGGCGGGCTCGTCGGGATCGTCCAGCGCGGCCGGCCGACCGGGCTGCGCAGGATCCGCGAGGCGGTCGGCGGCGAGGCACCACCGGTGAAGGAGGGCGTATGACGGTCGCGATGTCGAACGACGTGAAGATCGCGTACGAGATCCGGGGCAGCGGGGAGCCGCTCGTGCTCGTGCATGGGCTCGCGTACGACCGCGCCGGCTGGGGCCGGCTCCCGGACCTGCTCGCGGAGCACTTCAGCGTCGTGCTGCTCGACAACCGCGGCGTCGGCGAGAGCGATGCCCCGGCAGGCCCGTACTCGGTCGCGCAGATGGCGGCTGACGTTCGCGCGGTGCTCGACGACTGCGGCCTCGCGAAGACGCACCTGTTCGGCGTCTCGCTCGGCGGCTACATCGCGCAGGAGCTGACGCTGACCTCGCCCGAGCGCGTCGAGAAGCTCGTCCTCTGCTCGACCGCGGTCGGCGGGCCGAAAGCGCACCCGATGCCGCTCGCGACGCAGGCGGTCTTCGCGACGTATCCGACCATGGAGCGCGAAGCCGCGCTGCGCATGTTCGTCAAGAACTCGCTCGGCGAGCGTGGCGTCCGCGAGCTGCCGGACCTCGTCGAGGAGATCTACGCCTACCGGCTCGAGCACGCGCCGTCGACGGAGGCGTGGGGCGCGCAGGCGACGGCGGGCGCGACGTTCGTCGACGACGAGCGCGTCGGCTCGATCGACAAGCCCACGCTCGTCGTGCACGGCGGCGCCGACGTCGTCGTCGACCCGCGCAACGCCGAGCTCCTCGGCGAGCTGATCCCGAACGCGCGCATCGGGATCGTCCCGGATCGCGGCCACCTGCTCGTCTGGGAGGATTCGGAGGCCGTCGCCGAGCTGATGATCGAGTTCCTGCAGCCGTGATCGACCGGATCGTCACCGACCGTGCCCGGAACACGCCGCGCCGCGTCGCGAT